>JASMTJ010000145.1:0-1597 GCA_041694335.1 Bacteroidales bacterium | reverse complement strand
TTTAGCGAATCTCGATTTCAAACTAACCTGCTTTATATACAGAAAAACTTTGAGCAAGCAATCAGCTCACTAAAACTTAATAGGAGCCATATTTTATTCATAGATGGAATAGACATAAGACCTTCGACGATTCCTTATGAAGAGTACCTAGAGTGTATTAAAGGTTTGGCGAATGCCGTTTGGGAAATTAATAACGACTTCTTTCCAAGTATAAGAGACTCCAAGGGAAGGCTTAGGACGGTACTGCTTATACGTCCAGATATATTTTCCTCGTTAGGACTTCAAAATCAAAATACGAAGATACGTGATAACTCTGTTTTACTTGACTGGTCGACGACATATAGAGAGCACCGGTCTAGCGATCTATTTTTTGCTTCTGATCAGATACTTAGATATCAGCAGCCAGAATCTAAAGAGTTGCAAAATGGCGATTCTTGGGATCATTATTTTCCATTCGATGCTCCAAATTTGATGGCTCAGTTTGAAAAACCCTCTTCGTTTGTTAGCTTCTTAAGGTTTGCGCTTTACCGTCCAAGAGACATAGTTACAATGCTTTCGATGCTCCAGGAAACATTCTCACAAACATCAAGCGACAAGAGTAGGTCGTTTTCAGAAGAAGACTTTGATCAAAGTACCTTTAGAAGGAACTACGCTGACTATTTGCTTGGTGAAGTAAAAGATCAGCTAGCTTTTTACTATGGCGACGATGAGTATGAAAGCTTTCTTAAGTTCTTTGAGTTCTTAGACGGAAAAAATAAGTTTACTTATGAAGAGTATTTAGAAGCGTACAGTAATCATGAGAAATATTTAAAGCAGGTAAAAGGCCAGATGCCAAGGTTTATGTCTACTGCTCCTGATTTCCTGCAATTTCTGTATGATTTAAATGTGATCTGTTTTATAGAAAGAACAGAAGACGGAAAGCCTCATATTCATTGGTGCTTTAGAGATAGAACCTACTCAAATATATCCCCTAAAGTAAAACTTGGAGAGACTTATGAAATTTTCTACGGTATGTCAAAGGCGCTCAATACTGGCAAAAGACTCTCTCGCAAAAAAGCCTAACAAAGCGCTGCTAGGGACAAGCTTTCGCTACGCTTCAGCTTGCCCCAGAGCGCGGCGTTATAACTTGGGAAGGAGGTTATATGACGGATGGATTTAACTGGAAAAAATTCCAGTTCATTACCGAAGTGCAAACGGCGCTGATCAACAACGCGATCAACGTTAGCTTAGACAGTGATGCGCGAGATCGGCGCCACATATTTTCGGCTACTGGCACTCTGATCAATTTGGACGATGCTTTCTATGCTGCTGAGCGTATTCCTACAGATATGAGTGCCCATGAGGCAGCGTGTGAATTCGTTGGTTTCGTGTGTGAGAACCTGCGTGAAGAAGGTGAGCAAGTGCCTGCGTGGTTTGCCCGAGGCTAAGTTATAACAAGGCGCAGCAGTTCGCGGCCGATGGCCGCCGGACGCCCTTTACGTGGCTCCTTCGTAGCCACTCCAAGGTCGCCGCTGTGCTTCAGCGTTAGGAAGTCTCAAATGAAGCCCACATTCCGGCATGCGAAAAACAAGGGTTTTGTTGAGCAACTGACTCTTCG
>JASMTJ010000144.1:0-5729 GCA_041694335.1 Bacteroidales bacterium | reverse complement strand
GATTTCTTCATTAATATAATCTACGGTGTCACCCACTTCAGATATCACCCGGTGGAGGGCATGCTCCAGTTCGGGGTGGGAGAGTGACAAGTCTGAACCTTGATCATGCGATTCTTTAATGACGGGTTCTATTTTTTCTTTTAGTTTTTTAGGACTGGAGTCGATATTCAGATCTACAGCCTTAAAGGCGGATGAGGCTCTGACTAAAACCACCGTATTCAGCTTGCTGCACATGTTGTTGATATTCTCAACAAACTGTTCTTCTTTTCCCGTTTCAATTTCCGGAATGCCAAGAAAAGTCATATCGGTGGAGGCCGATTCGTTTTCAATTATATCCAGGAAGGGGCGCTTTTCTATTTCATTGTTGATGATTTTGATGGTAGCTCTCAACCGCATCGTAGAGAGGATATCCTGTACTTTTCTTTCGATTTGCTTTTTCTGATCGTTGTTATAGTTGACGATGAGTAGCCTCACATCAGCGTTCCTCCAATCGTTCGACAGCCAAAGAAAGCGCACCAGCGACAGCGCAAGCTGCCCGTTGTTGTTGCTGCCCCGCCACCAAATGTCGATTCGCCTGTAGTTTCCATATCCCTGCTGCTTGTCGTAATCGATCATCAGGATGTTCAGGTCGAGACGCGTAAGTTGTTTGATGGTATCAGCAAAGCGGGCCGGGTTGCTGCTGTGACGTCCCCAGCCAAGCAATACAGTATTAGGCTCCACGCCGGCAAACCCGTAATGTTTCGAGACAGAAACGATGCTTCTGTAGATATCATCGCTGTATTCCCGTCGGTTAAAAACGCCTTCGAGCTCCGCACTGTCGGTGGTTTTTACTGATTGTTGTGGTTTTGGCAAGACAGATGATTTGTCGCGTTGCTCTATCAGCTCAAAGTTTGAAAGGAAGCCATGCTGCCCCACCAACGATTTTCCGAAAGCTATCAGGTGATCGCGAACACCCTTGTTTCCAGAAAACAAGATGATGTTTGGGCGCCAGTTGCGGTCTTCGAGGTCCTTCATGTCCATCCGGTGCAATGAGTCTCTTACCAGCGTAGACCATACACTTTGCCAGACATCTCCCAAATCCAGCTGCAACTGCTTTCTTTTCAGGAACGCATAAATGCCAAACATAATGAGCAGCGCGATAATCATGGCCAGCGTGTCGAGTTTAAACATCACGGCAAAACTCGCTACAGCACCTACCACACCCACCCAGATGGGCATGGAGAAGCTTGGCCGGAAGTCGGAACTGGCCCATTTTTCGAGGGCGTATGCCAGGTTGATAAACCCATAGGCCGAGATGTAGAACATGGTTACAATCCCGGCAATAATATTCAGGTCGCCGATTAAGATTCCGGCTTCCGCTATAAGCAATGAAAAAATCAAAGCGTTGCGGGGTTCATCCGAAGCTCCTGAGCCTTTGCGGAAGACGCGCGATACCAGCCGGTCGCGGGCAATGGCTTGCAAGATGCGGGGTGCGCCTAAAATGCCGCCGAGGGCTGAAGAAAGTGTAGCGCCCCAAATACCGGCAATGACCAACGGAGAATAGAGTGCCACTTTCATCAGGAAGTTTTTGTCATTTACCAGCATTTCGCGGTCGAGGTAAATCCCGAACAAAATGGCCAGCACCAGGTAAACGGCCAGCCCCACCAGGATGGCTCCCATGGTGCCGCGGGGGATGGATTTGTTAGGGTCTTTAAGATCGCCCGACATGGATACACCTACCGTAAAACCTGTTACGGCCGGGAAGAAAACACCAAAGACGATTTCAGGGGAGACGCCTCCTGTAATCGGGAAAAGCGCGATCTGTTCCGTATGAAAAGAGGTGTTGAAAATTAATCCGGCAATGACCGATAGAAGGGACAGCCCGATTGCTGTGAGGACCACATACTGCATTTTTAACACCAAGGATGTGCTAACCAAAGCTATTATGGCTAAAATGGCAATGACCACTGTACCTACAATTCTGATGTCGGTGAGTGTGGTGCCCAGTCGAAACGTATTTCTGATGGCTTCAATGCCCAGAAAGTTTTCGGCGAAACCAACAATATAGAGAGCGATACTTAGTGCAGTTCCGATAAAAAGTGTAATGCCTATGGCTCCGCCCATGGGGAGGCCAAGACTCCTGGAAAGGATGTAATAAATTCCTCCGGTACGGATCTTCTTATCGGTGGCGATACTGGAGATGCTGAGTCCGGTGGTAACAGAAATAATGTGGGCGATGAGGATAATGGCCACAGCGGCCAGCAATCCTGACTCGCCTACAACCCATCCAAGGCGCATGTACATAATCACACCCAGAATGGTAAGAATCGAGGGTGTAAACACACCTGTAAAGGCTCCAAACTTTTTTTGATTGTTCTTCATATCAGATTATCTGAAAAGATAAAAGTATAAAAAAATGAAACAGGCACTAAACAGGAAGTTGATTTGATGCCATTTCCCTAATAAAACTTCCTGTACGATGACCAGATCATCAAACAGTTTTATTTTAGAATGGTTTTTGTAAGGTAATGGTTAAAAAAGTGAAAATATCAACTCAATATTGATATTTGAGTTGACAAATTCATAAATTTGTAGTCTTAACAGAAAAAAGTCTTTTTATGAAACGTCTGATGATAATTGTAGCAGTTCTTTTTGCGGGCACATTTCTTCATGCCCAGGAAGCCAATCCTAATGCAGCGGAAATGACTTTCGACGAATCAGTAGTTAACGACAAAGGTCAGGTAGTACATAATTACGGAACAATTGCTCAGAACAGCGATGGTACGTGCGAATTCACTTTCAAGAACACCGGAAAGGAGCCTTTGGTTTTGTCTAAGGTACGTTCATCGTGTGGATGTACTGTTCCTACATGGCCGCGTAAACCTATCATGCCGGGTGAGGAAGAGACCATCAAGGTAAAATATGATACACGTCGTTTGGGGCGGATTTACAAAAGCATCACCATTTACTCAAATGCCAAAAACAGCCCGGTAGTGGCGCGAATTACTGGTGACGTGGTGAAAGAGATGCAAATGATGCCAGAAAAGGATCAGGCAGAAGGAGTACCTTCGGCAGGAAAGTAACCTTATTAAACGCAACGCATTTGAAAGTCATCGGGATGTGTCCTGATGACTTTTCTTTTTCTTGACATTGCATTTGTCAGCCTGTTTTTTTGATGGAAATTATTAATTTTGTTATCTGAAAAACAAAAAACAAGATCATGCCACAAATATCAGAAAGAGGAGTAAATATGCCGGCTTCGCCAATCAGAAGATTGGTTCCTTATGCCGAGGCGGCCAAGAAAAGAGGAGTAACTGTTTATCACCTAAACATCGGGCAACCGGATATAGAAACACCCGAGCATGCCATTGAAGAACTCAAGAACATGGATAAGAAGGTGTTGGAGTACAGCCATTCTGCAGGATATGAGTCGTACAGAAAAGGACTAGCTGAGTATTACAAGAGCGTGGGCATAAACATCACGCACGAAGATATGCTGGTGACTACCGGCGGCTCTGAGGCGATAATGTTCACCTTTTTGAGTTGCCTGAATGAAGGTGATGAGGTGATTGTTCCCGAACCGTTTTATACTAATTACAATGGTTTTGCGCAAGCTACAGGGGTGAAGGTTGTGCCTATCACTTCCGGAATTAAAGATGGATTTGCACTGCCACCTATCGAAGATTTTGAAAAGAAGATTTCCGATAAGACGAAGGCCATCATGATTTGCAATCCGAATAACCCTACCGGTTATCTTTATTCGAAAGAGGAATTGCTTGCTCTTCAGAAGATCGTTCTGAAGCACGATTTATATCTCTTTGCTGATGAGGTTTACCGTGAGTTTGCCTACGACGGCCATGAGCATTTTTCGGTGATGCAGCTCAAGGATATCGAAGATCGTGTAGTGATGATGGACAGTGTTTCGAAGCGTTACAGTGAATGTGGTGTTCGTATCGGAGCTATGGTTTCAAGAAATAAGGATATTATCGGTACGGCGCTGAAGTTTGCCCAGGCGCGCCTGAGCCCTCCGGGACTGGGCCAGATTGTGGCCGAAGCTTCCCTGAAAACGCCCAAGTCATATTTCGACCGTGTTTATAAGGAATACATTGAGCGTCGTGATTTGGTTATTGAGAAACTCAACAAGATTGAAGGTGTTTACACACCAAAACCCAAAGGCGCTTTCTATACGGTGGTGAGTATGCCGGTAGATGACGCGGACAAGTTCTGCCAGTGGCTGCTCGAAGAGTTTGAGTATGAAAAGCAGACCGTAATGCTGGCCCCGGCCACCGGATTTTACGCTACTCCGGGGCTGGGTAAAAATGAAGCCCGGTTAGCCTACGTGCTCAATAAAGAAAGTCTCGAAAAGGCAGTGAAAGTACTTGAAGAAGCTTTTAAGGTTTATCCGGGAAGAACGGTTTAATAAAAGCAATATAGATTTTTAGAGGGCTGGCTCAAAAGTGGTCAGCCTTTTTTATTTTGCCATGGTCGAGCCATTAAAAAAGGCCCCCTTAGCAGGGAGCCTTTAAAAACTAAACTAAAACTAACTAAACCAGGCCGGTTGAGGCACCAGCCCACCTTGTTTCTTAGTAACCCGGGTTTTGAGAAAGGTTTGCGTTAACATCTCTCTCACGCTGAGGAATAGGAAGGATCATATGATCGTCATTCCAGGGAACAGTAAATTGGTTTGTCGAGTTTGAGTTTCCAATATCTGTTGCTCTCCATCTGCGAAGGTCGTTAATACGGATTCCTTCATGAACCAGCTCCAGCTTGCGCTCATTTTTGATGGCTTCCATTAACTCATCAGCATTAGCCGGGTCAATATCACCAACAGTGGCACGTGTTCTAAGCATATTCACTAAATTCTCTGACTCGTTATTAAGTCCGTTCAGGTTAGCCAAAGCTTCTGCTCTGTTGAGCAGTACTTCAGGATAACGAATTGTAGGAACATTCTGATAGATGTCTGTCCACTTATTTGAATACCATGTGGTGTCAAAAGTTCCATCTTCATTTTCACGTGTAGTGTAATAGAAGAAGTTTGACTTTCTCAGGTCATTATCATTATATCTGTCGATAACATGCTGAGGAATATGAATCTCATCGCGCTCTTCAACATAGAAGTAGTTTGCAAGTGCTTCATTGGTATTAGCAATGTTGTCTGATTCTGTCATTTGAACTTCGAAGATGGTTTCTTCGGTATTCTTTGTTTTAAAACATTTAACAGGATCAGAAAGCAGGCTATACATGTTTGAAGTAATCACCTGATTAGCAGCTTCAGCAGCTTCGGTATTCTGACCATTTTGCAGGTATACCCTTGACAGGAATGCAAGTGCAGAATACTTTGTAGCACGTGAAGGATTTGTTTCAGGCATCAGGCTGGCAGCGTCATTCAAATCAGTAATAATCTGACCATATACATCAGCTACCGCATCGCGTGAAGGTTTTGCAAGAGCATCTTCAGGGTTCATAGTAGGCTCAACTTTGATAGGCACACCAGGATGAGAGTTATCAGCAGTGTATCCTGGAGGCTGAGCAAAGAAAGTTACGAGTTGCCAATGAAGAATAGCTCTGATGTAAAGCGCTTCACCTTTAATACGATCTTTGTTAGAAGCGTAGCGAGGATCGTCAATTTCATAATTATCTACTGCATAGATAATTTTGTTTGCTTGATTAATGCCCTCATATGCTGTGTTCCAAAGGTCTTCTGCTTCAACATTAGCAGTTGTAGGCGCCTTGTCAGCAAGGTCTCTGTA
>JASMTJ010000143.1:0-22928 GCA_041694335.1 Bacteroidales bacterium | reverse complement strand
TCACTACTGTCCGGTTAGATCTTAAAACAGACTCAATTGGTTAGCGTCGTGGTGGTTCAAGGAATTGTAATTTGTTTTTGTAAGCAGTTCATTTATAGGGGTTTTCTCAAAAAGGCTAAGGCTAAAAATCTGTAGTAAAGTGTAGAGATTGGCTTCTAAATTCAGTTTCTTTTTGACAATTGCAACCAGTAAATAGGCACAGATAGCCGTCCAAATCTGGCAAAAAACTGCATTCTTGTTATTGCCAAAAAAAGATTTGATTCTCAAGTGTTGTTTTATCCATTTAAAGAATAGCTCTATTTTCCATCTTTCCTTATACAACTGAGCCACTATTAGTGCACTGTATTGAAAATTATTGGTCAGGAAAACATAGGTTCGTTCAGTGTCATAGTCGAAGTATTTTATCCTGCGCAGTTTTTCCGGATAATCCTTTTGTGCATAGTACCCAGTCAACCGTATTACCTGGTCACACTTCAACCCTGTGCTTTTATCTACCGGGTAGCTGTACAAGCGCTTAAAGGCCATGTTGGTTTTTGCCCGGGTAACAAAGAAGCTCTGGGATTGCCCGATCCTGTATAACCTTGCATAGTCGATGTAGCCCATGTCCATTACATAAATAGCTCCCGGTTCAAAAAGGATATCATCGAGCATATTCACATCATGGCACAACCCATCAGTGATTTCGATGACCGTTGGGATAGAGCCACGTAAATCCATCAGGGTATGGAGCTTGATAGCCCCTTTGGCTTTGCGGAACTTGGCCCAGGGAAATAGTCCAAGGCATAAATCAATAGTGCTGCTATCAAGCGCATAGGCCATATCATCAATGTCTACCACAAAATCGTTGTCATCCCTATATAATTTTCTGGCCTGCTTAATTAATACTTGGGCAAAATCAGCGTAAATACGCCAGTTCCTATTCTCATTAGCTTCAGCTAAAGTACTCCGGGGAACCGGCTGTTTTATGCCGCTATGATATAGCTTATCAGACAATGCTTTTAAGCAAGCTTCAATGTCACGAAGGCTTTCCCGATAGGTTAGCTGTGCAAATATCATAACATAGAGGTGTTGACGACACTTAAAATGTTTCACACATTGGTTTCCGTTATACCTGTCTACACATTTTGCAAATTCATAGTTTGGAAAAAATGATGTCAACTGTGAAAAAATAGTTTTACCCTTGTTCATGGTTTCGATGGTTTAGACCACCAAGTTCAGAACAAATTTCAAATCAAAAAAAATATAAAACCAACCTAACCATTGCCCGACAACAGATAGCTAAAGTTAGCTATAAACTTTACCGGACAGTAGTGATACTTCATTTCCTTTTATATTTCCCTCAAACCTTTCGGTGCTTTCATAAAGGATATAGCTTGCCGCAGACATACCTGTATTATTTCTAAGCACTACAGACAGGTTCCGGGTTGTGTCAACCACCAGAAATTGCCCTCCCGAGCCATCTGCCCAGAACGTATTTTCGTCTTCATCAACCCACCATAAATAAGCATACCCTTCCATGAGTTCATTGGTAAGCAGGTCGGCATCTTCTGGTTGCTCCGAAACAGCTTCTACGCTTACTTTAGTCCATATTTCAGGAATCACCTTAGTATTGTTCCATTTTCCTTGATTAAGGTAGAGTGCTCCAATGCGGGCTAAATCTTCGGCTGTGATATATACCCGTGTCTGGGGATATTCCGTGTAGTCAACATATTGATAAGTGACGTTTTCCGGAGCAAAATTTCGCATCCCTGTTGGTACAGCTATCCATTCATAGATTAATTCCCCGATGGTTTTATTGGTAAGGCGTTCTAGGATAATAGGCAAAACATTAAAATCCCAGTTGTTGTAATAAAAATGTTCTCCGGGCAAATATTCGCCGCGTTCCGGCTTCCGTGCTCTCATTCCGTCTGATTCGCCTGCGGCAGGCAAGTAGATGCCTGACCTTGCTTGAAGCAGGTTTCTTATTGTAGCCGTTTTTTCTGTTTCGGTAAGGGGGTTTTCACTGTCATCTATGCCCAATTCGCCTAAAGTAGCATCAAGATCTATAAGTCCCTTCTCCTCGGCAATGCCATACACAGCGCTAAAGATACTCTTACGCACCGAAGCGCTGTTGTATGGAATATGAGTTGCTCCGTATTCATAAACAAGGTTATTCCCTTTTAAGGCCACACACGCGTCAAAATGAGTCTTTTGTTTAATAAAACCTGTAATGTCATCTTTTCCCTGATCGGAAATGATATCATCTTTTTGCAAGGTTGTTGCCTGTGGATTGCGTTCAATATCAACGAAAGTGTCGGTTTTTACACATCCTTGCAAAAGCAAAGCAGTAAAAAGTGCTAAAATGCTGTATTTCATAATAAGGTATCGTGGTTTTAAATCGGGAGCAAAATTGGATATAATTGCCGGAATTTAGTGATTTGACTAGTCCCGGATTATACAAATAACAGAATTAAGGACTACATGTAGCGCTAAGGTATGGATTATTGCTTTTCGGTTTCTTTGATCCATTCTGAAGGAGTTTTGCCCATCATGTTTTTGAACACCTTCTGGAAGGTCGATTTGGATTTAAACCCGGCCTCCTGAGCCAATGCTAATATACTTTTTAGTTGATGTTCGTTATTCTGTAGCTTCATTAATACTTCCTCAATTCTGTATTTATTTACATAGTTGTTAAAGCCTGTATTTGCATTTTCGTTAATTATCCTTGACACATAGTTCGGCGAAAGCGATATCCTGTCAGCAATATCTGAGATACGTAAATCCTGTTTTCGATAGATTTTCTCCTCTTCAAAGAGGTATAAAATGCGCTTAAAATTCTTATTGGCTTCAGGATTATACAAATTGGTTTCCTTTGCTGATTGAATGGATACGACTGCCTGCATATTGAGGTTACGAATTCCCATATAAACTACAATTACAGCTCCTCCTGAACCTTGTATAATGAAAAGATAAAAGCTGCGAAAGTGAAAATAGTACGCCACTTCAGGTAAGATGACAATAGCCATTAGAACCAGCAATAGTATTCTGATTTCTTTAATCCATCGTATTCTTAATATCTCTTCCTGAGTAGATGATGAAAACCTGTCGGTGCTTTTATGAAGTTGCCATATGAAAAATATACCGGCTGGGATTAACAGGAGGATGAACAGACGTTTAATGTCAAATATAAAGCTAATTAGTTGTAAGTCGAATTGATTGGTATACAGCCATGCTCCCAGTGGCAATAAGCTCGTACTAAGCTCTGCAAAAGAGAGGATGAGAAAGACTTTCTCAAGTCTTGGATGAAACACCTGATAAGATAAAAATGACGAGAAGTAACGCATCAAAAAATAGGTGGGGAAGAAAACAAGGTTAAGAGGGATAAGTATTAGTGGATTGAAGGATGTCTGAAAAAAGAAGCGGACATTGAATATATGAATGATGCTTACTGTAAAAAATATAATAAATATTCCCATATACTGGTTGGATCTGCTTTTTGGAGCTTTTACAAAATGTAATACTCCAATAAGCCCAGTAAGTAATGCTAATATTAAAAATAACACTTCAATACCCATATAGCTTTAGATCATTTTGTTATTGAAGGACAAGCAAATATAGCTACAAATAATGAATAGCTGTTTTTCGGATAATGAAGTAACATGACATATTTTTAGTACTAATTTTCATGATTCATAATACTATCTTCAAAGCACCAAAAAAAACGGTATAAACCCTACTTCAATGTGGAGTTTATACCGTTATTTCAATTAGTAATTTTTCCTAATGTGCAATCAAAAATGAACGTGTTTTGATTTTTTGTCCTTCAGCCACTACGATAGAGTAAAGTCCGGCAGGCCAGCTGGAAGTTTGGAGCGTGGTTTCGCCTTTGGCGAATTGCTCATCCAGCATCAGCGCTCCATTGCTGCTGTATATCTTCATTGCCGCTTTGCTTTTCAGCGCTATCGTTACATGGTTGTTTGCCGGAACAGGAAAAACGGAATTGATGATGTCATTCTGTTCCGCATCCAAATCCTCCACATTTACACCACCCGTGAGGATGGGCAGGTAGTCGATAAACCCCAGTGAGCCATCGTCTGGTTCATGGAAAATCACCTCTTCGGCATCGTCGGCATTATCCACACCCCAGTAATTATTTTCTGCCATAATCGGGTTGGGCGTGTTGTTATAAAGGTTGTACTCAACGTTGTTGTTGCCGTTGTCGTAAATTTCGTTCATCCCTTCATTGTAGATATCTCCTTCGAGCTGCCCCATGTTTGGACGGGCATCGCTCTGGATAGTAATTCCCCAGAGGTTCCCTGTAATCTTATTGTGGCTCACAATGGCAGTGTTGGTTTCTCCTCCGTAAAAGTTGAGTCCTGAACCACCGGTATCCGGGTTACCATCAATGTTGTTATCATGAATTTCATTGTTCGTGATGACTGCCGAGATATTGCTTCCGTAGCAGGTCACGCCGTAGCGGTTGTTTTGGATAAGGTTGTCTTTTATCACACACTCAATTTCTCCTCCCATCAAAGTGGTGACAGCAATGCCGCCGGCCATCTCGTAGAGTCCGGTGATGGTATTGCCCACAATGCGGATAGAGTCTTCGGCCATCGTGCCCAGGTTAATCTGTGGTGTGTTGGCGTTGGAGGTGTTGTTCTCGTAGATGTTGTTATTCAAAATCTGCGGTGAGGAAGCCGCGGTCGATCCGGAAGCAATAGCGGGGCCGGCGTTTTCATAAATCTCATTATTATAGATATCCGGACTCGAATGGTAAAGGTCGATAGCTCCGGTGCTGTATTCCTTATCAAAATAGCGAATAATGCTGTTCGAAATCTGCACATCGCAATCCACCAGCTTGATGCCACCACCGTATTCAATCAGGCAGTTGTCAATAACAGAGGCTACTGATTCTTCGAAACGGAAACCTTTAAAGCGGTTTTCCGGATCTTTGGCAGTAAAGGTGGCTTCTTCATCAGGAGTAGCATCGAAAGTTCCGTTGACACGGATCAAAATATCCTCTTCTATTTTCACGTCGATGCCTTCATCCACGCTTAAGATGTCTCCGGTGCTGATGGTCAGCTCCTCGTTTACGTAATAAACCCCTGCAATTTCGGTTACAACCCCGGCCGAGTTGGCCACCAGATCATCAAAAGTCCAGTTCACACCTGTGCCCGGCGTGCTGTATTGTGCAGATAAGTTGAAGCTTATTGCAATAAAGCCTATCAATAAAATGTAAATCTTCTTCATAATAGTTTTTGATTTGAAATGTAAATGCATTTATAATTAAGACTTGCGAATGTACTTCTTTGGTGCTTAACTACCATTCGTTATATCACTTAAATTTAGAATTTGTTTTACGATAAGATTCATTTTTTGTATAAAAGGATAGGTGTTTTGAAATTAGTATATTTGGCTTGAGTAAAGCGATAAGAAATTGAGCGCAACAGGAAATATTATTACCGAGGTTTTCTTTCTGAAAAATATGAACACCAGTTGTTGTGTGCGATTGATCAGGAAGGTGCTCAGCGATGCGGGTGTCGAAGCCGGGTATATTCGGATGGGGGAGGTAAGTGTCAGCTGGAATGCTGAAAAATACTCTTCTGATGATCTCAAAGCCCTCTTTTCAGACAATGGCTTTCCGGTGATTACTAACAAAGAGGAGCAATTAGTTGAAAGAATTAAGAGTGCGGTTATTGAATTGATTCATTACTCTGACAACAAAAGCTCCATTATCCGAAACTCTGATTACCTCGTTGATAAAACCGGATATTCCTATCAGCATCTTTCGGCAGTGTTTTCGCAGCATACCAACCTGACGCTGGAGAAATTCATTATTCATCACAAAATTGAAAAGGTCAAAGAACTGATTGAAACAGATGAAATGACCCTGAGCGAGATTGCCTGGCAGATGGGCTACAGCAGTGTGCAGTATCTTTCAGCGCAGTTCAAAAAAATAGCGGGAGCAACCGTTTCAGAATACAAAAACCTTGGCATACGCTCCCGCCGTCCTCTTGATGATATTGCCTGAATTACAAAATAATCACCTTTTCGCTGTGCGTTTTGTTTTTTCCTTCCAGGATAATCAGGTACTGTCCGCACTTTATTCCGGCATCCTGAATGTTTACCACAATATTATTTCCTTCAAGCCGGCTGCTCCATACACATTGCCCTGCCAGGTTTCTAAGTGAAATCCGTTCAAAAGGCTGGGTGTTGTTGATATTCAGAACGCTGCTTGCCGGGTTTGGATAAACTGAAACCGTATTTTCAAGACTTCCTGGTGTGCTTGTCGCGAATGTGTTTATTGGATACTCTGCAGTAAATAATCCACGTCCGTGCGTAGATGCCAGCACAATATTATCAGCAGGGCGTACCTTTAACATGTCTACCCGTACGGCCGGCATGCCTTCGCCTGAGGGTTGCCATTCCACATCCTCCAAATGCAGGTGATTGGTTTCCCAAACGCCCAGTTCGGTGGCCAGTAAGGCCTGCTGGTTGTTGTCGGGATGAAACACCGCCCATCGCACAGGCATATCCGGGAGGTTTCCCTCTACGTTTGTCCATGTTTCACCGCCATCGAAGGAGCGCCATACTGAAGCAACACCGTAGTTTGAAAAAGTAGCCAGCAGTGTGTCGGGTGAATTGCCTTCTTCGATGCAAGAGAGGGTTGCTACCGGAAAATCATCGCCGGTTAGTTCCACAACAGAAGGGGAGCTGTTCATGTAGTATGCTTTAAAGAGTCTTCCCGACTGGCTTCCGAAATAGAGCACATCGTCCTCGTGGTGCGACACTTTAAGGGCGGTAAAAGGCACTTCGGTTCCGGTATTCATATCCAGGAAGTCGGTATCTGAGCCATAAGGCAAATCCTGGATGCGCATGATTTCGTCGTTATCATTACCGAAGAAGTCGCAGCCATTGGCATACAGAGTTTCTTCATTGTCATAGTCGGCCGGACAGACAAACGTTCCGCTGTTGATACCGACATAGTTCACCTGGCTGCCATTATCAAATACGTAGTATCGATTGTAGTAAGTAGAAGTGAAGAAAATATCTGCGTCACTTTCATCATAAAACACAAAGGCCCCATCGCCTCCGCTTACCATATCGTCAATATCCAGGTCCTCGCCCTGGTAGTAAAGGCTGCCATTATCCTGCAGGCCACCGATATAGCGGTCTTCACCTTCGTTAGGACTGATATCGCCGGCATAAAACTGCAGTGTGCTGTAATCCTGGTTGCGCTCCTGGAAATCGGGGTACCCGCTGGTGGCGTTGTTGGTGTAAAACACGCCACCATCACTGCCGAAAATCACTTCATCGGAAGAGCCCGGTTTGAATTTTACACAATGCTGGTCGGCATGGATGTATTCATCGCCGCCGCCGTAATACATCATTGCCCAGTCTGACACGTGATACCAGCTGTCGCCGCCATTCAGGCTGTGATACTGATCCAGTCCTCCTGCAAAAAGATGGTCAGGGTCGTTGGGGTCCACACCAATGGTAAGCGCATGCCACGCCAGCGTGGCCCAGTCGCCACTGCTCGTTGGCAGGTTGACATCGTACCATGAGGTCCCGCTGTTGTCGGTGCGCTTGAAATAAGTGCCGTAATAATATCCAAAGCCGTTGTTGTATCCCGATGAAAGCACGGCATATACCGTTCCGTTTTCTGAAGGCGCTACCGCTAAGGCCACTCTTCCCGGCAAGGGGTATTGCGGATCGTCTTCGATTTCTTCACGCACCTCATCATAAACCGTCCAGGTTCCCGGCTCACCAAATTTGGAAGTGAGAATGGTAGCGCCACCGTTTCCGTTGATATTAGGCATGGTGCCTACATAGATATCGCCGTCAGGATCGATGGCGATATCGTTTGGAGTATAAGGCAGTGTGTCGCCTTCAATGTCAGGAAGCACCTGTTCCCAGCTGTTGCCACCATCATCGGAGCGGTAGAGCCCGTCGGTCGGCATGCTGTAATGCTCTTCACCTTTGTAAGTGCCTGAGCCCACCCCGGCAAAAATGACGCTTTGGTTCATGCCTTCATCTTTTACGACAATATCTGTGACAAAAGCAAAATCTTCGGTGGAAGGGAGGAGGTACCAGTTTTCACCGGCGTCATCACTTTTCCATATGCCCACGCCTTTGGTGGAGGATTCGCGATAGGTAATTACGGCGGTGGGCAGTTCGCCTGTACCGGCATAAAAAGTTTCTGTGTTATTTGGATCGTGCGCAATAGAACTGATGCTAAGGTTTTCCCACACTTCGCTCACAGGTTGCCATGATGAAGACGCGCTGGTGATATTGTCGTTATACCATAATCCGCCGGTAACGGAGCCTGCCCATACTTTGTTGCCTGAGGCATCATTCGGATCCCACATCAGCGAGCGGGTGCGCCCACCCATATCTGAAGAGATATTTTCCCACTGCGGGCCTTCATCAGTTCCGCGCTTTCGCTGATGAAGGAAGTGGGCGGTTTGCCTGGCTTTGCGCAAGCGTTCAGTAGGGATACGCTTTTCTTCCGGGTCCAGAATTTCATAATAATCCTGTAGCGCCGCCATATCCGGGCGATCGAGCTTAGGAATGGAATCGGGTTCACGGACAAGATAAGGGTCAAGCGAATTCCATTCAGAAAGCAAAAATTGTTCGAAATCTGTTCGGGCGTTGTTTTGTTTGAGTATCAGGAAAACCCCTGAAGCAAGCAAAAATAATGTGACGGTGATGAGTATAATTTTTTTCATGATGTCTGGTTTCTTCTCCAATAAAGTAACTTGTCTACCTAATTTTCAGACCTTAAAAATAAGTAAAAAGTTGGATAAGGGTGGAGATTGAAAAAGAGCAGGCGGGGGTTGGTAAAAGGTTGATAGGTTTTGTAGTTGCTACGTTTAATAGGTTGAATATAATTTGTTTACGTGTTTAAGTGCGCCAATGTACGGGTTAATTGAAGATACTCTGTTAATCAACATAAGCTTCCCTGATGGTTTGCTTTACTTCCTGGATTTCTTGTTGGGTGAGAGATTTATAAACTTTTATGATTCTTGATCTGTCGATTGTTCGCAGCTGATCCAAAACAATCCATTCGGTTTTTCCCTGGTGAGATACTTTGACTCTGGTAGGATAGGGTTTGGATGTGGTAGTCATTGGTGCAATCATGACGGTCCTCAGGTGCCGGTTCATTTCATCCGGAGAAACAATCACACAGGGTCTTGTCTTTTTGATCTCACTAGCGACAGTTGGATCAAGGTTAACCAAAACGATGGTGTATTGAATTATTTCCATTCTTCAAAATCTTCATCTACAAAAACATCATCCATCACAGGATTATCTTCCTTATTCTGAGACATTTTCTCAAAGGCCTCGTCCCAACCTTCTCTCTTTTTAGAAACAGGTTTTATTATAATTTGGTCTTCCTCTAATACCAAATCCACTGAATCTTTGATATTATATTTTTTCAGAATGGTTTTAGGCAGCCTTAAACCTTTTGAGTTACCTATTTTTATGATTGAGATTTCCATATTATTTATTATGTAATTACAAAGTTAATACAAATTTGAAATAACTCAAAACCAACATAAATAAACAATT
This sequence comes from Bacteroidales bacterium, assembly GCA_041694335.1. Taxonomy (GTDB): domain Bacteria; phylum Bacteroidota; class Bacteroidia; order Bacteroidales; family JAIPAH01; genus JAIPAH01. The sequence continues at coordinate 13,376 of JASMTJ010000143.1, read as the reverse complement.
AAATTTGTGTGAAAAATAAAATGAGATGATAGAAATAGATTATCAAGATTTCTGTGAAAGATTAGAGCAATACTTTACTAAGATTGCAAACAGTGAGGAAGTTATGATTATTAAGAGTGATTCAGGTGAAAGAATAATGATGATGTCACTGGAAGAGTATAGTGCTATTAAGGAGACATTGCACCTCTTATCTTCAAAGGCAAATGCAGACCGGCTTTTCGAATCCATTCAGCAAACGGAACGAAAATTAGAATAACCATCGCCTTGTATATCAATACAGAGATAAAGACCTTTTGATTTACAGTTGCAGATATCATTATTAAAAAAGGAGAACAAAAGCCTTTGCCCGGCCTTCATTCTCCTTTACCTCATTTTTCAGTAATACTGCTATTTCAGTTTTTTCATGATTTTCTTTGGCACGCCGTCTTTGTGCAGCATAAACGACATGGTTTTGTATTGAATGTAAGCTTCAGAGGCATAGAAGTAACCATCATAGATGTGGTCGTCTTTACCCCATGAATTTTTTACTTTGTAGAATTTGTTGCCATTTTGGTCTTTGGCAATGCCCACGATTTGCATGCCGTGGTCGTCGGTGGTTTTGTAGTTGTCAAAAGCTTTCTGGCGCATTTCCTGGGTGATTTCCAGTTCAGGAACAGGCTCTTCGAAAGAGAACATCGCTTTTTGGCGCTCCTCGTCTGACAAGTCGGACCATTTCGACATTTCAGTTCCTTCGAGGTTTTCGAGGTCCACATCAGGTACAATGGCGATTCCTTTTTTCCAGTTGAAGCCTTTTTCACTTACATCGGCCGCCCAGGCAATGGAATAGCCATTTTCGAGTGCGTGATCGAAAATGTCCACCATTTCATTCATCTTTACGTTCCAGACGCTTCCCCAGCTCCAGTTGTCGGGCACTTCAATAATAAACTGCTCATAAAACGGATGGTGTGTGTACGAAGAGAACATCATGTAATCATCCGCATCTAATTCCAGAAAGTCGCTGGCAAAGGATTCGGGAGTGTATTCTTTTCCTTCGTAGTTGAAAGTTTCAGGAACCTCGCCAAGGTAGGCATCCAGAATTCCGTAAAATCCCTCGAACCAAGCAGTGGAAAGCTTACGATTCTTATTGGCAATAACGCCATCCACATACTGCTTCAGCACTTTGTCCATTTCGCCGTGAACGTGATTATCCGTTCCGTAGCTAAGTCCTTCATAAGCAGACTCAGGAACAAAGCCAAACTTCTCAAGCACTTCCGTATTGTCGTTAATGGCTCCGCCGGCGGCGAAGTTCATATTTCCGTGCATTCTTACGTAGCGCTTGGCTTTTTCTTCATAGGCTTTGCGTACGACCCACATTTCAGAGAGATCGACCACTGGTTTTCCCTGGCGGAGCAACTCAGATTCGAGGAAAGAAAGAGCTGAAAAACTCCAGCAGGTTCCTGAACGGTATTGGTTTTCGATGGGAGAGGTTTCTGTGGTGGCCACCTCTTCAAATTTATAGCCCTCTTTTTCTTCTTTTTCATCCTGTGCCATGGCAGATACAGATAATCCCATGACCGTCAAACCTAGTACAATCTTTTTTAAGGTATTCATTTGTTTGTGTTTTTATATGTTTTTAAAAAGATGGCCGAAAAATAATAAATATTTTTCTTGTAAAGCAGGTGTTTGTTCGATATCGAACATCTTGTGAGTCTGAACAAAAGTTTATCTTTGCAAAATATTAGTGGTTTAAGAAATGGTTGACTTATAGCTCAGTTCCTTTCAAGGGTCAGCGAATCAGTTAAACGTTTGAAAAATCTTTTGTATTCCCGGATAATTTTCGTATTATTAGGGTGTTCCATTCTGCAAAGTGTATGAATGGGTTTATCTATTTATAAATTAAAACATATTTAATGGGCAGATCTCAAGAATCATTTAGAAAGAAAGAAGTCAGAAACAAGAAAGAGCAGAAGCGTAAAGAAAAAGAGAAAAAGAAAGCCGCCCGCAGTGAGGGCGAGAAAAAGAGCAGTCTGGATGACATGATTGCTTACGTAGACAGCAACGGAGTGATTACCGATACCCCACCCGATCCGGATGAAAAACAAGAGGAAATAAAGGCAGAGGACATTGAAACCAGCGTGCCTAAAAAAGAAGAGCGCGAAGATGATGATCCTATCAGAAAAGGAACCATCACTTATTTTAACGATCAAAAAGGGTTTGGATTTATCAAGGATTCAAAAACCCAGGAAGATATTTTCGTGCATATCAACGAGGCGGAAGAGGACCTGAAAGAGGGCAACCTTGTAACCTTTGAGATTTTTGCAGGTAACCGTGGCCCTGCCGCAACCAATGTGAAAGTGGAACGATAGAAAACATTTCTTTTAAGAATTAAAAAACGCCTGAAGGATGAATTCTTTCAGGCGTTTCTATTCGCTAACTAAAAACTGATTTTCTGGGTTTTCCCTTCAAGCAGGCTGCATCACATCAAGTTGTGCCAGAGAGGCTTTAATTTCCTCATCAGTAACTTCGTGATGTTTCAATTTTCCGGCCATGTAGTCGTCATACGATTTCAGATCGAAATAGCCGTGACCGCACAGGTGAATCAGGATGGTTTCTTCCTTGCCTTCTTCCTTGCATCGTTTTGCTTCCTGAATGGCTGTGGCGATGGCATGATTGGTTTCCGGTGCCGGAATGATTCCCTCGGTTTGCGCAAAGAGCAAGCCGGCTTCGAAAGTTTCTATCTGGTCATGCGCGCGTGCTTCGATAAGTTTGTCTTTCAGCAATTGACTTACCACCACGCCTGCGCCGTGATAACGCAAGCCGCCTGCATGGATAGGCGCCGGAATAAAATTATGCCCCAGCGTGTACATCGGCAGCAATGGGGTAAATCCTGCCGTATCTCCAAAGTCATAGCGGAATTCGCCTTTAGTGAGTTTCGGGCAGGAAGCTGGCTCGCTGGCAATACACCGGATTTTCGTTCCTTCGGTCAGATTTTTCCTGAGGAAAGGAAAGCTGATTCCTGAAAAATTAGAACCTCCGCCAAACGGACCTACCACAATGTCGGGCATATCTCCGGCTTTTTCCATCTGTTTCACCGCCTCTTCACCAATCACCGTCTGGTGCATCAGCACGTGGTTAAGAACACTTCCAAGTGCATACTTGGTGTTTTCATCCTTAGCAGCAAGCTCCACAGCTTCGCTTATCGCGATTCCCAGGCTTCCCGAAGCATCCGGGTTCTTTGCCAGGATATCGCGCCCCGACTGTGTGCGATTTGAGGGCGAAGGATACACCTGCGCGCCAAAGCTGTTCATCATCATTTTCCGGTAAGGCTTGTGATGGTAGGAAATGTTGACCATGTAAACCTCCAGATCTATTCCGAACTGCTTGCAGGCAAAGCTCAGTGCGCTGCCCCATTGTCCGGCGCCCGTTTCGGTGGTGATGCGTTTCACGCCTTCCTGTTTGTTGTAGTAGGCCTGCGCCACGGCAGTGTTAGGCTTGTGAGAGCCGGTAGGACTTACGCCTTCATATTTGTAGTAAATTTTTGCCGGCGTGTCCAGTGCTTTTTCCAGGTCGTAAGCTCTGTACATCGGTGTGGGTCTCCATTTCAGGTAAATGTCACGAACCTCTTCCGGAATTTCCACAAAACGGTCGGTGGTAACCTCTTGCTTAATCAGCTCCATGGGGAAGAGCGGTGCCAGCATTTCCGGACCGATAGGTTCACGTGTGCCCGGATGAAGCGGCGGCAGCGGTTTGTTTGGCATGTCGGCAACCACATTGTAGTAGTGCGTCGGAATCTCTTTCTCACTCAGCAGAATCTTCTTGTTCTTCATAATGTTACTGTTTTTGAATTTTTGTAATTGAATCATTAAAAATTTGACATAAAAAAACCGGGCCCCCTGTGGAGGGAGCCCGGCATTATATTTTAAACATAGCGGTGTCCTTACCTACAGAGAGCCTCTCGTAAGTTTGTCCACCACCAATTTGTATTTAATATCGTTTTGATCATTTTTTCTTCTTTGAGCTGACAATATTAGAAATATTTTTTTAAAAACATGTGTGGAGGGGTAGGAATTTAGGAGGAATTTAACAAAAGAGCTTTTTGTGTGACATGGAAAAGATTTCATAATTGCGATTGAAGAATTTTGTATTATTGGTCATAAATAACCAATGATGAATTTATTACAGTGATAAGCAATGGAAAACACAGAGGAAAAAAAGTGTAATTCAGCAAATCCGCAATGCGGAGCTGTTTACGGACTGGGTTTTATTGGTGCAGCGGTTTATTACATTTCTGCAGCCACCGGTTTTTGGGTGGGCGTGTTAGGATTTTTGAAAGCGATAGTCTGGCCGGTTTTTCTGGTGTATGAGTTGCTGAAGTATATAGGCGCTTAATACCATACAGAAGCAGTTTCCTGAACCTTTCTTTACTAATTCCATAAATTTGCTTTGTGGAACGAAATCGTGTGATTCTTCATATTGATATGGATGCTTTTTATGCGTCTATTGAGCAGCGCGACAACCCTGAGCTAAGAGGGAAGCCAGTGGCCGTGGGCGGCAGCTCTCAACGGGGAGTAGTGGCGGCGGCGAGTTATGAAGCCCGTAAGTTCGGTGTGCACTCAGCGATGCCTTCAGCTATCGCAAAGCGAAGATGTCCTGATCTTATTTTTGTACGGGCCCGTTTTGATGTTTATCGTAGCCTAAGCCATGAAATCCGTGAAATTTTTCTTGAACATACGCCATTAGTGGAGCCTCTTTCGCTGGATGAAGCCTACCTCGACATCAGCAATGTTGTTGCATCTATTACCGCCGGAGAGGAAGTAGCACGTAAAATCAGGAAAGATATTTATTCGTCCACTCGCTTAAGGGCTTCTGCCGGAATCAGCTTTAATAAATTCCTGGCAAAAATGGCCTCAGATATTAATAAACCTGACGGGCAGTATGCGATTTTGAGACCGGAAGCGGACCATTTCCTTAGGGAGCTGCCCGTGCAGATGTTTCATGGGATTGGTTCGGCCACCGCTGAAAAAATGAAAAGACTGAAAATAGAATATGGTAAAGACCTTGTTGAGTGGCCTGTGCAAAGACTGGTGGAGATCTTTGGAAAGGCCGGACATCATTACTATCATATCGTAAGAGGAGAAGACAACCGGGCCGTCAACCCCAACCGGATTCGAAAATCGGTGGGGGTGGAGCGCACTTATGGCGAGAACCTTGAATACCGGAAGGACATCAGCAACGCGCTGGATGAATTACTGGAGAAACTAACCGACAGAGTGAAAAGACATGGACGAACCGGTAAGACTATCACTTTAAAGTTGAGATACTCGGACTTTGAAACGATCACGCGCAGCAGGACCCATTACCAATTGCTTGATTATAGTGCCATGCGTTATTATTCTGATTTGTTGATTAATGAAGCCTGGCAAATCAATCGTCCGGTAAGGCTTCTCGGGCTTACCATATCTAACCTGGAAGGAGAAGGTTTTGGCAAGCAGCTTAAACTGAGGTTATAAAAAACCGGCACTGCTTTCCACAGTGCCGGCCAAAAACTACTAACTACTATCTAAACTATGAGACTTTTCTTTTCTTATGAAAATGTTTGTATTATTTGTTATCGAAATAACACAATGCAAAAATAGGTTAAGCAAATTGAAAACGAGGCTTATAATTGTTAAAAAGGATCCGAAAACGATTGCATAAAATTAAAACGGATTAACCCTCTGGAAAAAATCAAGCTGTTGATGCATCACCTCACAGCTGAAATCCCAAGGAATTAATCCGCCTGGCTCTGTTCTAATCTTTATGAATTACCGTTGAATTAGCAAAAGCTCCACGTTTTTGGCAATGTCCGTGTTATCAAGGAACGTATTAAAAAGTTCTGCCCCCACACCTTGAACCATCACCGGAACAGCCATGGCCGTGTGCGAGTTTGAGGTGAATGACAAACCGGATTTTTCATTGACCAGGGCAACAACGGTGGCCGCATAAGGATGATCGCCGACATACGACATGGCCATTTTGTCCATGTGCGAAACCTTGTCGCTGTCACCAAATTCCATCTCAAAAGCAGTTTCCAGCATTTTGACGTCTTTTGTTGTGAGGATTAAACCATCGCCTTCTTTTCCAAGGCTGAAGTTTTCCCTGGTCAGCTCAAGGGCGGTCTCAAAATTAATTCCGGATTTAGACTTTGCTTTTTTGTCAAGAATTTCCGCGAAAGCGGGAAGGGACAGTTCCTGGTATTTAAGCCTGCTGTAATAAGAAGAGTATTTTGTGCTTCTTGAGCCTACCGACATACCTCCTGTTTCATGATCGGCGGTAACAATGATGAGCGTTTCATCGGGATGCTCTTTATAAAAATCAATGGCATGCTCAATGGCATTGTCAAAATCAATAACATCATGAACCACAGAGGCTGCATCGTTAGCATGAGCGGCCCAGTCTATTTTGCCTCCTTCCACCATCATAAAAAAGCCGTCCTCGTTATCTAAAACCTCGATGCCTTTTTTGGTGAATTCTGCAAGCGAGATATCCTTGCGGCTCATATCAATTGCATAGGGCATTGCGCCACCTTCTGTTCTTGGATTTACAGCCATGACTTTACCATCATCTGAGTCCAGTTTTTTAAAACCGCGTTTGCTGTTCACGTACTTGTAGCCGTTCTCTTTGGCGAGCTCAATAAGGTTCTTTTGGTTGTTTTCTCTTCCTTCAGGATACTTAAACCCACCACCGCCAAAGAAGTCAAAATTGCTGGTTGTAAGCTGTTTGCCGATAGAGTAATAGCTGTGGCGCACAGGTTCGTGGGCATAAAATACTGCCGGTGTTGCATGATTGATAGGCACAGAGCTCAGGATACCTACTTTGTATCCGTTTTCTTTGGCCTGCTCGGCAATGGTTTTGAACTTCGTTTTGTGTTTAGAATCCATCGAAATCGTTCCGGTGGAAGTTTTATTTCCGGTGGCAATAGCCGTCCCTGAAGCTGCCGATCCGGTAATAAACCGGTCTTTTGAATAGGTCGTCATGAAAGAGTGGATTTCCATTCCCGTCATGTTCAAACGGTTCATGCCAATGTCGTTCTTTTTGTCTGCCAGAAACCCTTCTGTGGCATTTACATGGGCCATGCCCATGCCATCCCCAATAAAAAGAAAAACATATTTGGCTTTCTTCCCCTGGTAATTTTCTCTGAATTTTTCAGCGTGCCCGCTTTGTGCAAACGTTGCCGTTCCAAAAGCCAGAAGAGCGATGATGAAAAGGTATCTATAAATTGCTTTCATTATTTTAAATTGAATTATTGGTTCGAAGGGAGTACTGAGCTTGATTTCCTGGTCAGAACACCCATGTATTTCATTTTTCATTTCCGGGTAACAGTGCTTTTTACCCGGATATTAAGAACGGCAAATCTACTTATTTGTTTTTTGATAAAAGTTATCCTTAGATTAAAAATTTACCTTTGCAGAAATTTTCTGATATGGCTCAAAAGAAAATAGAAATAATGGCTCCGGTAGGCTCGATGGCCTCTTTGCATGCAGCTATTCAGGGAGGTGCAGATTCGGTTTATTTTGGGGCCGGGCACCTGAATATGCGATCAAAGTCTTCTCAGAATTTTTCCTTGTCGGATTTAAAAGAGATTGCCGCGATTTGTAATGAACATAAGATCCGCTCTTACCTTACCATGAATACTATTGTTTATGATAATGAATTGAGCCAGGTGGAAGAAGCCTTGAAAGTGGCTAAACAAACGGGTATTGATGCAATTATTGCCTCAGACTTTGCTGTGATTCAGAAAGCCCGTGACCTCGATCTGGAGGTACATATCTCCACTCAAAGCAATGTCACCAACATTGAGGCGGTGAAGTTTTACGCGCAGTTTGCCGATGTGATGGTAACGGCGCGCGAGCTAAATCTCAACCAGGTGCACGAAATTACCAGTGCCATAAAGAAACACCAAGTCAAAGGGCCTTCAGGCGATCTTGTACAAATTGAAGTTTTTGCCCACGGGGCGCTTTGCATGGCTATATCAGGGAAGTGTTACCTCAGCCTGCATACGATGAATTCATCAGCCAACAGGGGAGCCTGCTTGCAGCCCTGCCGCAGAGCTTACAATGTGAAAGATAAGGAGAGTGACATCGAGCTGGAAGTGGACAACGAATATATCATGTCGCCAAAAGATTTGAAAACCGTTCATTTCCTGAATAAAATTTTGGATGCCGGTGTGCGGGTCCTGAAAATTGAGGGTCGTGGGCGCTCGCCCGAATACGTTAAAACAGTGGCAAGAGTTTACCGAAGTGCAGCGGATGCTTACCTTGCCGGGAATTTTAATGAATTTAAGATTCAGGAATGGGATGAACAACTTCGGAAAGTCTACAACCGGGGGTTTTGGAATGGGTATTATCTCGGACAGCGCCTCGGAGAATGGACCGAAAAGTATGGTTCGCAGGCAACACAAAAGAAGCTCTATCTCGGAAAAGTAACTAATTATTTTTCGAAAATAGGAGTGGCAGAAGTAAAAGTAGATACCAATGAACTGAGCCCGGGCGAAGCTGTTGTTTTCATCGGCGACACTACCGGTGTACATGAAGATGTGGCCAGTGAAATACGCGTGGATCTTAAGCCGGTGGATAAAGCTAAGAAAGGTGATGTGCTGTCGCTTCCGGTGGCCGGATTGGTTCGGCGAGGCGATAAGATGTACAAAGTCATCGAGGTGAAAAATGAAAAAACCGACTTTTTAAGCAATGCAAAAAATGATTAAAGCGAACTTACATACTCACAGTTTATATTGCGACGGAAAAGCTCCCATTGAGGATGTTATTACCACCGCTATTGAAAAAGGATTTGATGTGCTGGGCTTTTCCAGTCATGCCCCCGTGCCATTCGACAATAATTTTTCCATAAAAGATGAGTCATCCCTCAAAGAGTATGTGAATGAAGTGCGGACATTAGGCAAAAAATATGCCGGTGATATTAAAGTTTATCTGTCGCTCGAAGCCGATTACATTCCCGGGATATCGACGCCATTTGCTGAATTCAGGCGCGAAAACAATCTCGACTACATCATTGGATCCGTACATCTTGTAAAGAGTCCGGAAGACGAATTATGGTTTATTGACGGGCCAAAGTATGAGATTTATGATGAGGGGCTGAAAATGTTTTTTAAAGGCGATATTGCCACTGCCGTAAAAGCATATTTTCATCAGGTCAATGAAATGATTACAACTCAGAAGCCTGATATGGTGGGGCACATCGACAAGGTGAAGATGCATAACAAGGGCCGTTACTTTGAGGAAGATGAATCATGGTATGTAAAGTTGGTTGACGAAACCCTCGACTTTGTGAAGGCGAATAACACTATTATGGAGGTAAATACCCGTGGAATATACCGGGGAAGAAGCACGTCACTTTTTCCCGGAAAGGAAATTCTTAAGAAAGCGGCAAAGATGAATATTCCGGTAAGCCTCAATTCAGATGCCCACAAGCCGCAAGAGCTGGAAGGTTATTATCGTGAAGCCACGAATATTTTGCTGGAGTGCGGCTATAAAGAGTCTTATTATTTTGTGGATGGCGAATGGAAAGCATTTGCGTTAAAATAAAAAAGGTGAGCTTTTGGGCTCACCTTAAAATTATCATTAAAATCATTATTTGATCTTCGATCCGTCGTAGCTCCACTTCAAGTACATTGACCCCCAGGTAAACCCAGCTCCAAAAGTAGCCAGAATAATGTTGTTTCCGGGTTTCAGGTCTTTTTCCCATTCATAGAGGCAAAGAGGCAAGGTGGCTGCGGTAGTGTTTCCATATTTCTGGATGTTGATCATTACCTGCTCTTTTTTAATTCCCATCCGCTTTGCTGTCGCTTCAATGATGCGCATATTCGCCTGGTGAGGAACCAGCCAGTCTAAATCTTCAGCTTCAATATTATGCTTTTTCATCATCTCAACCGACACGTCAGCCATTTTTGAAACGGCCCACTTGAATACTTGCTGCCCTTCCTGGTAAATAAAATGCTCTCTTTGATCCACTGAATCATGACTGGCAGGCTTCACCGAGCCTCCGGCTTTCTGATGCAGGTGCTTGCGCCCCACACCATCGCTCTGTAGCATTGAATCCTGGATGCCATTCTCATCTTCCGAAGGTTCCAACATCACTGCTCCTGCGGCATCTCCGAAGATAGGGCAAGTGGCGCGATCGGTATAGTCGGTGATGGACGACATCTTGTCGGCGCCAACCACCACCACCTTTTTGTATTGTCCGGAGGAAATCAGTTTTGATCCTGTTTCCAGCGAATAGAGAAATCCGGAACACCCGGCGTTAATATCAAAACTAAAAGCGTTTCTTATCCCTACTTTGTCGCTGATAATATTGGCAGTAGCAGGGAATTGGTGATCGGGAGTAACGGTGGCACAAATAACGGCATCTACTTCATCGGCTGAAGTATTGGTTTTTTCAAGAAGCTCTCTCACAGCGCCTTCGCCCATCACGGATGTGCCCTGGCCTTCACCTTTCAGAATATGTCGGGTTTTGATACCAATGCGGGTCATTATCCATTCGTCGTTGGTATCCACCATCTTCGAAAGTTCATCGTTTGTGAGTATATCCTCAGGCACGTAAGCGCCTACTCCGGTAATAGCTGCATTCATCTTTAAGTATTTTCTAAAACATTGTTGTTTAGCATACAACACTGACAGAAAAATATTTTATCTACCAGCTTCGCATTTTTATTTAATCTATTTGCTAAAAAACGATGCAAATTTATAAGAAAATAGACAGGTACTACCTGTTTTGAATATTCTTTATAACAGATTGCTCAATTTTTGATGGTAAATCGGCATGAGCCATTTCTTTGGCATGCAAGAGCATATTTTTAAATGCGATGGCGTTCGAAATGCCATGACCTACCATAACCGGTGCGTTAGTACCTAAAATAGGTGTGCCGCCATGATTTTCGTAATTGAATCTTTCGAGGTATTCATCTTTTACTCCGCGTTTGGTCATGATGCGGTAGAAAGATTCAGCTTGTTTGAGGGCTACATTTCCTGTAAAACCATCACAAACAATCACATCTGCTTTATCGCGGAATAAATCCCGCCCTTCAACATTGCCCACAAACTCAAATGTTTTAGCCGTTTCGAGCAGTTGATAGGCCGCTTTAGTGATTTGGTTCCCCTTTTCTTTTTCCGCTCCAATACTCAAAAGGCCAACCTTAGGAGCGTCTACATGAAAAACATGTTCAGCATAAAGCTTACCAAGAATGGCAAATTCAAAAAGGTTTTCAGGTTTGGTGTCAACGTTGGTTCCAACATCAAGAATGATATTGTCTCCACCTCCCACACGAGGAAAAACCGCCGCCGTGGCCGGACGTGTAATGCCATGCACCGTGCTTACGGCGTGGATGGAGCCTACCAGCATAGCACCAGTGTTTCCGGCGCTTGCAAAAGCGTCAATTTCTTTGTTGCGAAGCATGCTAAATCCTAACGATATACTGGATTTAGGTTTCGCTTTAAATGCACGCGTGGGGTGCTCGCTCATCCCTATTTCTTCTTCTGAATGTATGATCGAAAAATCATCAGGGTTGGCATTATGCGCCTCCAGCTGCTCCAGGATTGTTTTTTCGTCACCAAAGAGGACGATTTCATCCTGTTCCTTAAAATTATCATGGGCGAGGATTGCACCCTCAACTGTAGCTTGTGGTGCAAAATCGCCGCCCATAACATCTAATCCAATTCTCATATTGGAAGTGTTTTTCTTTTTAATCTATTTCGGCATCATGGACAAGCTTTCCTTTGTAATAAAGAGCGCCGTCAACATAATATGCACGATGATATCTGTGAACCTCGCCTGTTGTAGGGCAAGTAGCCAGTTGGGGACTTGTCAGTTTCTTGTGCGTACGTCTTTTATCCCTTCTGGTTCTTGATATTTTCCGTTTTGGATGTGCCATTTTATTAAATGTTTATTTAGTTGCTAATTATTATTTTTCAGTTTCTTGAGTGCATCCCACCTGGGATCCGTTTCTTCTTCATTGGTGTTTGTCTGGCTGTCTGATTCTATCAGGTTGACCATATCAACATTGCAAAGGCTTTTTCCATCAGCATCAACGCCGTGCGTTCGTTTCATGGGTAATGAGAGGGCGATAAACTCATAAATGAGCTGGCTGACATCAAACTCGCTTTCCTGATCGGAAATGAGAATCACATCATCGCTTTCTTCCACCATTTCATGAAGCCCGTTTTGCAGCTTCACATAGATTGTTTTCTCAATCTCTAATGGCTGCTGGTATAATTCCAGGCAACGATCACAAACTAAATGGACGGTGCCTTCGATAGAAAAATCAAAAATGAGCATTCGCTCTTTTTTTTCCATTTTTAACTGGATAATGATTTCCCCTTTCTCGATGGCTAAAGCCTCAAACTTTTTAAAGAACGCTTCCCCTATGGAAAGATCAAAGTTGTGAAATCCTGTCTTTAAGCCGCTGAAGGCTATACTGAAATCCTTCAAATCCGTCACAACAACCTCTCTTTCTTTTTAAAGGGCTGCAAAATTAGCAACATATGAGCAATAAAACAAAAAAATCAACCAAAAGATGTTAAAATGTAGAGTAAGGCCTGCATTATACACAAATCAAAGAGATTAAGAAAGTTAAGGAAAAGTGGTTGAGAGTTGATGAAGTCAGCAATTTCTTCCGGGCGATTAAAAGGAATCCGTTTATCTCAACATATTGCACTTATATATATTGAAGGATACGTGATATAAAAACACTATTTATTTTCATTTAAAATAGTGCAGGACCGCCTTATTGCTTAAGCAAAGCAGATTCTGGTATATTGATATTTTATCCTTTTGTATAAAAATGTAAGGCTTAAATTTTTGAAAAATTATGTAAAATTTCCATAGTTTTGTTAGGTAATTCATATAATGTATGACGATTTAAAATAATAGATATGTTTAACAAATTAGTTGCCGCCTTGCTTCCTTTTATGCCAAAGAAACTGGTGTGGATTTTTTCGAAAAAGTACATTGCGGGAGAAACTTTACAGGATGCTGTAGAGTCGTCAAAGGAGCTCAATGAAAATGGAATGCTCGTTACTATTGATGTTCTTGGAGAATTTATCAAGGATTTGGATGAAGCAGAAGCAAACAAAGAAGAATATCTTGAGGTGATTGAGGCTGCCGAGAAAAACAATATCCAGGGTAACTTTTCAATTAAACCCACCTTTTTCGGGTTGCTTCTGGATGAAGAGGTTTGTTACAACCATGTGCGTGAAGTTGTGGCTAAAGCGGCATCCCACAATAATTTTGTGCGTATCGATATGGAAGATTCTCCTTGCACAGATAAGGAGATTCGCCTTTACCGGAGAATTAAGGAAGAGTTCCCAACCAACGTCGGACTTGTTTTCCAGGCTTACATGAAGCGC
>JASMTJ010000142.1:0-21035 GCA_041694335.1 Bacteroidales bacterium | reverse complement strand
TTCCGGCAAGGATCAGGCTGATGATGGTAGGTGAGAATTCGAGGATGATCGATTCGCGCACTGCAAACCCAATCAGGTAACCCGGATAAAGAGGATTGTCTGTTTGAGCGGCAGTCTGGATAGCCAGGATAGCACCCATAAATACAGATATTATCATGACAATGCCCATCGAGTCGAGCCCGATGTTATCCATTTCCACAAAAAGTTGTTTCCGGAAGAGCTTGCCTTTGTCAGGTCGTCGCAGAACCTTTAGCATCAGGTCGGTGTATTGTCCCAGGTAGCTTATTATTCTCATTCCCTAAAAATATTTCTGCTAAATTAACGATAATCTGCTGAATTATCCAGACATGATGGGGTGAATGAGTAAAACATTTTCTTTAGCATGACCAAGTGTCACAGAGCTGCAAGTATCCATTTCGCCAATAAAAGCAGAAGGAAATTGCATTTTAGGTCTTTACACGCAATAGCCAATTGCGCATTTCGTTGTAATTTTGGATTTTAATTCCTTGATCATGAAAAAACTGATTGTTATTGCTTCTCTGTTGCTGGGAGTATTTCTGCTTTGCAGTTGTGGTTCTCAGAAAAAAATCGGAGCCTACGACTGCGGATGCAGCATTGTTGAACCACAAAACCCTTGCGATGGGCGAATCCCTGCATGAAAAAGCTTTCCGCGAGGGAATTAGCAGGCACATCCCTTCTGTAGCCGTCGAGTATGTGATGAATCTGCTGCATGGCCGGGGTGTTGAAGTGAAGGTAGTGGCCGACAGAAAGACTAAAACCGGCGATTTCAGGCCCGGAACACCCTATCAACAGCATCGTATTTCGCTGAATAGCTCCTTGCCAGAACCTCAGTTTCTGTTTATTTTTTTGCATGAGATTGCACACCTGGTGGTTTGGGAAAACTATGGCCGCGTGAAGCCACATGGCACTGAGTGGAAGCAACAGTTTCAGAAATACGTGGAAGACTGTGTGGCTTTGAGAGCATTTCCGAAAGAGTTGGAAGAACCAATGCTAAAGCATGTAAGGAAAGGATACGCATCCACAGCTTCTGATCCTGAACTCTACCGCCGTTTCCTCCTGCTTAGCAATAAGAGTGTATTGTTTGTGGATGAACTTCAGTCAGGTGAGCAATTTACGGTTGGCGATGGAAGAGCATTTCAGAAAATAGGCAAACTCAGGAAACGAATAAAATGCTACTGTCTGAACGACAGAAAACATTACCTCTTTCAACCAAATGCGGAGGTGAGGCGTTTGGAGTGTGAAAAAAATTAATTGCTATTTTTGCAGATACCTATAAAAAAGTCAACCATTATGGATAAAAACAATTACTGTATCATCATGGCCGGCGGCGTTGGATCGCGGTTCTGGCCGATGAGCCGATCATCACACCCCAAACAGTTTATCGACATTCTTGGAACCGGAGAAACATTGCTGCAGCAGACTGTCAGGCGATTTAAACCCGTTTGTCCGCCTGAAAATATATTTATCGTTACCAACGAAATGTATCGTGATCTCATTAAGGAACAGATTCCGGAGATGGAGGATCGTCAGATACTCTGCGAGCCGGCAAGAAGAAACACGGCTCCGGCCATTGCTTTTGCAGCCTACAAAATCGCCACCGAAAATGAAAACGCCAATCTGGTGGTGGCTCCTTCCGATCATGTGATCCTGAAAGAGGAGGAGTTTACAAAAGATATTAAAATGGTACTGAAGGCAGCCTCAGAAAATGACTGGCTGATGACACTGGGGATCAAGCCCAGCCGCCCGGATACCGGATATGGTTATATACAGTTTGCCGATGATCAGCCTTTTGATGACGAAGAACGCATTCATAAAGTAAAAACGTTTACAGAAAAACCTAAGCTTGAACTTGCCCGCACGTTCCTCGAATCAGGTGATTTTCTGTGGAACTCCGGGATTTTTGTATGGTCGCTTAAGAGTATCCTGAAAGCTTTTGAAGAGTTCCTCCCGGATATTGATGCGCTGTTCCGCGAAGGAATGGAAAAGTTCAATACGCCCGAAGAGAAGGATTTTATCGCCAATACTTTTAGCAGGTGCAAGAGCATTTCCATCGACTATGGTGTGATGGAAAAAGCCTCGAACGTGTATGTGATTGCTTCTGATTTTGGCTGGTCTGACCTGGGTACCTGGGGCTCGCTATACGATATCCGCAGCAAAAACGATGATGGCAACGCCATTATCGGAAAAAATGTGCTGACTTACGATACCAAAAACTGCATCGTCAACACTTCCAACGATAAGGTGGTGGTGCTGCAGGGGCTTGACGATTACGTGGTGGTGGAAAACGACACCGCCCTGCTGGTCATCAAAAAGCAGGAAGAGCAACAAATCCGTCAGATAGTCAACGACGTGAAGATTGAAAAAGGAGAAGAGTTTGTTTAATCACTAAATAATTTATCATGATAAAGAAAATCATTCCAATCATTATTGCAGTTTTTATGGCAGCGCCCCAGGCTTTGAAAGCCGATGAAGGTATGTGGCTGCCGTTCCTGATTGAGCGCCTGAATTATCAGGACATGAAAGAGCAGGGCCTGAAGCTTACGCCCGAGGAAATTTATTCGGTCAACAACTCAAGCCTCAAAGACGCCATTATTGTTTTTGGCGGCGGGTGTACAGGTGAAGTGGTCAGCGACCAGGGCCTGATTTTGACTAACCACCATTGCGGGTATTCATACATCCAGAAGCACTCAACGGTTGAGCACGATTACCTCACCGATGGATTTTGGGCCATGTCGAAGGAAGAAGAGCTTTCCAATCCGGGACTTACCGCCAAATTCCTTGAGCGCATTGAAGACGTGAGTGATCGCATCAACAAAGAGCTTAACGATGAAATGACAAGCGAAGAACGGTCTCAGAAAATCCGCGAAATCTCCAAGGAAATTGAGGATGAGGCTACGGCTGACACTCATTTCGATGCCTCCGTACGCTCTTTTTTCAAAGGCAATGAGTTTTATCTTTTTGTTTACACCACCTACAAAGACGTACGTATGGTTGGGGCACCTCCTTCTTCTATAGGTAATTTTGGAGGAGACACCGACAACTGGATGTGGCCGCGTCACACCGGCGATTTCTCTATGTTCAGGGTTTACACATCTCCTGATGGGAAACCGGCAGCATACGCAGAAGAGAATATTCCAATGAAGCCTGCACATCACTTAGAAGTTTCTCTCGATGGTGTGAAAGAAGGTGACTTTGCTATGATTATGGGATACCCGGGTGGTACACAGCGTTACCTTACATCTCATGGTGTGAAGCTGGCTATCAATAAAAAGAATCCTACAATCGTAAATATCCGTGATAAGAAGCTGAAGGTGATGAAGAAAGCCATGGACGCTTCTAAAGCGGTTAAGATTCAGTATGCCTCGAAATATGCCCGCACGGCTAACTACTGGAAATATTTCCAGGGCCAAACCAAAGGACTGAAACGCTTGAAAGTAGCCGCCAAGAAAGAGCAGATTGAAGACAACTTTAGAGAGTGGGTTGCCGAAAACGAACGCCGCCAAAAAGAATATGGCGAAGCGCTTGAGCTCATTGAAAAAGGATATGAACTTCAGGAAAACACGGTGATTGCTGAAACGTATTACAGTGAAGCAGTATTCCGCGGAGCTGAAATTCTGGGTTTTACCTTGTCTAATTTTTACAGACTGCATAAAATGCTTGAAGAAGAAGCTGAGGAAGAAAAAATCCAGGAACGTGTGGATGGCATAAAAGCAAGCCTCGACAAATACTTCAAAGACTATTATGCACCCCTCGATCAAAATATGCTTGGTGCGATGATGGAGATGTTTTATCATAATGTTCCCAAATTCCAGCATCCTGAAATTCTGGGGGATTACTACAAGAAATATGATGGCGATTTTATGGAAGCGGCTGCCGATATTTTCGATAAATCGGATTTGGATGAGAAGCAAGCTGTGCTTGACCTATTGGATAATCCGAAAGAACGCAAGATCAGAAAAGATCCTGCCTTTGAGCTGGCCACTGCGTTTTACGACACCTATCGTACCATAGGCAAGGATGCACAGGAAGCCGACAAAATGTTGGGTAAAGGTTACCGCAAGTTTGTAGCCGGACTGCGTGAGATGAACCCGGAGAAGAATTACTACCCGGATGCAAACTTTACCATGCGCCTCACTTACGGAAAAGTAAATGGATACAAACCAGCCGATGCGGTGCAGTATGACTTTTATACTACGCTCGATGGAGTCATGGAAAAAGAAGATCCTTCAGATGAAGAGTTTATTGTTCCTGAAAAACTTTCGGAACTTTATAAAGACAAGGATTACGGAAAATATGGTGACAATGGTGTGATGCACACGTGCTTCCTTACCAACCATGATATTACTGGTGGTAACTCAGGAAGTCCGGTGATTGATGCTCATGGCCGTTTGATTGGTATTGCTTTCGATGGTAACTGGGAAGCCATGAGTGGCGATATTGCTTTCGAGCCTGAGCTGCAGCGCACTATCAGTGTTGACATCCGTTATGTGCTGTTTGTTATCGACAAATTTGCCGGTGCCGGCCACCTGGTAGAGGAGATGGATGTCGTTAAAACATCTGGTCCGGCAAAAAAAATGGATGCTGATAAAGCAAAAGAAGCAAAAAAACAGGGAAGTAATTCATAGCATATTTTTTCTTGTTTAAACAGAGAATGGCTGTATCGAAATGATTAATTTTGATACAGCCATTTTTAATTTGTGAGAGCTATGGGACAAGAAATCGAGCGGAAATTCCTGGTAAAGGATTTTTCTTTTAAAGAAGAGGCATTCAGAACCGATACAATCAAGCAAGGCTACATTTCTGTGCTTCCGGAGAAATCGGTAAGGGTCAGGACAAAAAACAAACAGGCTTTTCTTACCATTAAAGGGAAAACCACCGGATTTACACGTGCGGAGTTTGAATACGAAATCCCTTCTGGTGATGCACAGCAAATGATGGAATTATTTTGCGAGACGATAATTGATAAAGAACGTTTTTTTGTGAAATACGATGATTTTACGTGGGAAGTGGATATTTTTCACGGAGACAATGAAGGCTTGATATTGGCCGAGATAGAACTGAACTCGGAGAAAACAAGTTTCGAAATTCCTGACTGGGCAGGTAAAGAGGTAACAGGCGACGTCAGATATTATAATGCCAATCTGATTAAACACCCTTATAGTCAATGGAATAAAAAAAAGGATAGCTCTTCTTAAAACTATCCTTTTAACCTAACTAATCTTCTTAAAAATTTAATTAATGACGGAGGCCAAGTAGTTATATCGTGTCCTCGCAATATGAAGACAAGCGAATCGCATAATAGTTGCATGCATTAAGATTTTTTTAGAAAATCTGTTGATTTGTAACAAAAGCAGGTATATCTTCGTCTGATGGCAGAAAGGATTTATAAACATAAAGGTCGATGAACAAGTTTTTTAACAAATACTCCATAGTATTATTTGTTTTCTTTTACCTGATTCAGTTTTCTGCTCATGCAGAAATGGGGAAGGAATTAACAAAAGCGGTGTACCTTGTTAAGTCAGGAGATCATAAACTGGCGATAAAATTTTGCAATCAGGTGCTTCAGGATAACCCTGGTTCGGTGCAGGCACATTACATCAAGGGTTTTGCCTTTTTTAAACTTGAAGAGTATGCGCAAGCAATTGAAAGCTTTGATAAGACCATCGACCTGGAGCCTGGTTATGCCGATGCTTTTTACTATCGCGGAATCTGCAAGCGTCAATCAGGAAAGCTCTGGGGAGCCTTTCAGGATTTACGTAAAGCCAACAGCCTTAATCCCGAAGGCACGAAAACATCGTTATACAAAGAAGTGATAAAAGCCCTTTTCTAACTATCTATTCAACAACATCATTTGAATTACCTTTGCATTATGGCAGGAATCTACATCCACATCCCGTTTTGCAAAAGAAAATGTCACTATTGCAACTTCTACTCGCTGGCATCAAACCGGTATTTCGATGAAGTGATTGATGCCATTGCTGATGAGGTAAGTTTAAGGAAAAGCCTTATTAGCAAAGAAACCATCGAAT
The DNA here is from genome assembly GCA_041694335.1 of Bacteroidales bacterium. GTDB lineage: Bacteria > Bacteroidota > Bacteroidia > Bacteroidales > JAIPAH01 > JAIPAH01. Next base: position 14,985 of record JASMTJ010000142.1, on the reverse strand, counting down.
CTGTTTATTTTGGAGGAGGAACGCCATCGCTTATGAAAGGGCATCACCTTCAAAAAATAATGGATGCGCTTTTCACTCATTTTTCTGTTGCTGATAAAGCCGAGATAACCCTCGAAGCTAACCCGGATGATATTTCACAGGAACAGCTTCAAAGCTTTAGAAAGAATGGCATCAACCGCCTGAGTATGGGCGTACAGACGTTTAATGACAATGAACTCCAATACCTTAACCGGACGCATGATGCAGAGAAAGCGTTGAGAAGTGTTGAAATGTGCCGCAATGCCGGTTTCGATAACCTGACTATTGACCTGATTTATGGTTTGCCCAACAGCACTCCGCAATCGTGGAATAAAAACCTTGAAATCACCAGGAATCTTGATATCCCTCACATCTCCTGCTATGCGCTCACAGTAGAGCCGAACACTGCGTTTGAATATTTTATCCGGAAAGGAAAGCTGAAACCTCCTGCTGAAGAACTTTTTTTGGATCAGTTTGAATCCTTAATTGATTTTGCAAATGCCAATAGCTATGAGCATTACGAGATTTCGAACTTTTGTAAGAATAAGCTCTATGCTCAGCATAACACGGCGTATTGGTTTGGGAAACCCTATCTCGGACTCGGCCCTTCGGCACATTCCTATAATGGAACCAACAGAATATGGAATATTGCGCACCTTAAAAAGTACATCGAAGGAATCAAAAGTGAAAAGCCCGTTTTTGAGAAGGAAAGCCTGACAGAAAACCAGCGCTATAATGAATTCATCATGACGCACCTGCGAACCCAGTGGGGTGTCAGGTTTTCTGAGCTTAAATTCGGGTTTAGCAAGACACAGGCAAACTACTTTTTCTCGAAACTCAAGAAATATAAGGATTCGGATCTGATGAAGATTTCCGATGAAAAGGCCAGTCTCACCCGCAAAGGAATTTTTATTTCGGACAGTATTATTGCTGATTTTTTCGTTGCGGAGGAATAGACACTCTCAGATAGACCGGTTCGTGATCAGAAAAGCTGAAATCCAGTGGCAGAACTCTTACTTCATCTACACAAAGATTTGGCGACACCACGTAAAAATCAATTATGGTTTTGTTTACTTCCTGGTTCAGAGGTTTGTTCAAACTTCGATTGGTAGGTTTGGTTTTATCCCAGGCCCATTGCCATTTTTTGCCCAGGCTGTTTTTCTCAAGCTGATAGTCGAGTTGGTGATGGTCGGAGTTCCGAAGCGTGTCAAACCCGGGAGGGTTCTGGTTCCAGTCGCCACCAATTACCACAAAATTTCCCGCCTGATATTGAGATTGTGCGTAGTTTTTAACCACTGCGATTTCTTTTGCTAAAGCGGATGAGTCGTCAACATAAGCAGAGTTGTGGACATTAATTACCACCAGCTCCTTTTGTATTGTAATTGGATAATGGGTGGCAATAGCAGCCCGGTCGAGCATGAAATGCTTCATGGGCCACGAATAAACCTGCGGTAAGGCAAGCCTGAGCGCTGTTTCGGGTGTTAATCCCGACAAGGTCATCATCCCGGCACTGACTTTTCCCATCGGGTGGCTAAGGGGCATCGGCACGAAGGACACATCGTAGTTTTTGCTGAAAACTGAGGAATAAGCTGGTAGCTGGCTTTCAATGGCTTCCGCCTGATTGGAATAATAACTGCGTTTTGAGTGCTGATCCACTTCCTGGAGAAGAATAAAATCAAGACTGTCGTTAGTATCCAGAAAATTCAGCATGCCATCCTGGTATTTTTGAAATTCATCTTGCGCAGGCCGCACCCTGTGTCCGCCATCGTAAAAAAAGTCCATTTCTGCACCAAGGCCGGCATATCCGGTATTCCAAATCATAAATGAAAAAGATGAGTCTGGTGTCCCGGAGCTGAGTCTGGAGGGTTTTATCTCAAGAGGCATTACCTTATCGGGATTATAGTCGGTAATGGCGATGTAAACGAGGAATGCAAGTAATGCCACTACAATGCTTTGTAAGACAGTAAGTAGTATTTTCAGAAGCGAATAAAAGATCGATTTTAAATCCATATTGAGAGCTTGATTTATTTACCTGTCAGCGCGTTGAAAATTCCTGCAAAAGTTCAAAAGTAGACAATCAAACTCTAATAGAGATTAACTTTTCATTAAAACAGGCAAAAAGGGAAGTGATTAGTATAGAGGAGATAAAAGAATAACCGGAGTTATGAAGTGATAGGTTTAGGTCTTCAGCTAATGAATTTTCTCAAGCAGACGATTAAAAGGTTGGTATATCTTTTTTTATGAATGATGGTTTCATACTTATTTCAAAACCTGCTTTATATGTGTTTTTTAATCACAATTTTGATGCTTGTCATGAGCATAATTCTGCGAGTGATTTATGCTTGAAAGCATAACAGATAAACCGATTTCAGCCAACTATTAAGGGATGTAATATTCAATTGCTGTTATCAGAATTTTCTTAATTTTACTCCGCAAAACTAAACACAGATTGCATGCCCATATTAGGTTCAGTGATTAAGAATGCGATTGCTTTGCGAAGTAAGTTTCCTTACGATAATCGCAAAGCAAATCCACGAGCATTGCAGACAAAAGTTCTACGCAAACTGGTAAAGAAAGCTCAGCACACAAAATTTGGTGAGGCCAACAATTTTCACCAGGTACTGAATTCAAAAGATGTCATTGAAGCTTTTCGCAACAATGTTCCGGTATACGACTACAAAAGCATTTACAGGGAGTGGTGGTATCGCACTTTGAACAACGAGCCTTTCGTTACCTGGCCCGGAAAAGTCAAGTATTTCGCATTAAGCTCAGGCACTTCCGAATCCTCGAGCAAGCACATTCCGGTAACGGCCGATATGCTCAAGGCCATTAAAAAGGTAAGCATCCGGCAGATTTTTTCGCTGGCCAACTACAAATTCCCGAAAGAGTTTTATGAGAAGGGCATCCTGATGTTGGGAGGGAGCACCCATCTTCAGTACAATGGGACCTACTATGAGGGTGATTTGTCAGGAATCACCACCGGGAATATCCCCTTTTGGTTTCAGCATTTTTACAAACCCGGAAGGCGCATCTCTAAAGAGCGCGACTGGAACACCAAGCTCGATGAGATTGTAAAAAAAGCCAAATCGTGGGATGTGGGCGTCATTGCCGGGGTCCCTGCTTGGCTGCAGATTCTTCTCGAAAGAATTATTGAGTATTATAAGGTTGACAATATCCACGATATCTGGCCCAACCTTAATATTTATGTGCATGGCGGTGTATCTTTCGCACCCTATAAAAAAGGATTTGAAAAACTGCTAGCCCACCCGCTGACTTACATCGAAACTTATCTCGCATCTGAAGGGTTTGTGGCTTATCAAAGCCGTCCCGATGCCGAAGGCATGGAGTTGGTGCTGGATAATGGCATTTTCATGGAGTTTGTTCCCTTCAATTCTGAAAATTTTGATGAAGAGGGCAACATTAAAAGAAATGCAAAATCCTTAATTATTGATGAGGTAGACAAGAATACGGAATACGCGTTACTGCTTTCGACGGTTAGCGGAGCCTGGCGTTACATGATTGGCGACACCATTAAATTTGTGGACATTGAACGCCGTGAAATCGTTATTACCGGCCGCACTAAATTCTTCCTGAATTATTGCGGCGAGCACCTTTCGCAGGAGAATATGAACCGCGCGGTGGAAATGACAGCCAAGGATCTCAACGTGGACATCCGTGAGTTTACAGTGGCCGCTATCCGCCATGGCTCAATGTTTGCCCATAAATGGTATTTCGGAACCGATGATAATTTAGACCCCGAAACAGCAAAACAGTATCTGGATAACCATCTGAAAAAACTAAATGACGATTATCGTGTTGAACGTATTGCGGCCATCAAAGATGTGTTTGTGGAAGTGTATCCGGTAAACGTTTTTTACGATTACATGAAGGAAAAAGGAAAGATGGGAGGTCAGAATAAGTTTCCGCGTGTGTTGAAAAAAGAGAAGTTTACTGAATGGGAAGAATTTCTGAAAGAGAAATCCAATAAATAATTGATAGTAAATGCCTCAGGTAATTTTAGAAGGATTTGGACTGGGATTGGTTGTATCGTTTTCTTTTGGTCCGGCTTTTTGGGCTGTACTCCAAACAGGAATCGACAGGGGCTTTAAGTGGGGGCTGCTTCTCTCTATCGGAATCCTTTTAAGCGATGTTACATTTATCGCGATTTCTTACATCGGCGCTTCCAATCTCTTCAGTAACGACAATAAAGTTTACATAGGAATCATTGGAGGTATCATACTCATCATATTTGGTTTATTCACCTTTTTTAAAAAACCGGATATCCTTCGGCGAAGAAGTCCAAAGTATAAAACCCCAAAAGTACCCAAGCCACATTCGCTGGTCATTAAGGGCTATTTCCTAAACCTGGCCAATCCGTTTATTTTCTTTTTCTGGCTTGCCGCGATGAGTTTTATTACGGCGCATGCCGAGGAGGGGAATTTTAATGAATATGTCATCACCTTCTTTGGCTCCTCTCTGATCACCATTTTTTTGTCTGATTTGCTCAAATGTTATGTAGGCTATCGGTTTAAACGTTTGTTGCGCCCCCGGATTGTATTCTGGATTAACCGCGGCATCGGCGTGATACTCGCAGTATCAGGAGTGGTGTTGATTTATCGTGTGTTTTATCCTTTTTAGTCTTCCTCGGCAGGTTTAATATCCTTGATGTTAAGCTGAAGCATATGGTTCATTTCATTTTCTTCCACATGATAGCAAATGTCAAAAGGCTTACCGGATTTAATATGCTCGAAATGTCCGGCTTGCCCGAAAGCAATAGCGTCGATAGGAAACCCTGAGATCTTTGGATGAATAACCCCAAGTTTAAGATGTTTTTCCTTTATGCGTCTGACATATCCTGTGTCGATAACACCTTTGGTTCTGAAAACCGGGGCACTGTTGCCGGGGCCAAAAGGAGCAAACTGCCTGAGTATCCGGTAAAATTTGCTGTTGATTCCTTTGAGCGGCAGGTCAGCATCAATCTCAATTTCCGGAATCATTTCCTCATCACTGAGCTTAGCCTGAGCTACTTGCTCAAAACGCTCTTTAAACTCCCGGAAGTTTTCAGGTTTTATCGACATTCCTGCGGCATACATGTGTCCCCCGAAATGCTCAAGCAAGTCGCTGCACTCGTCAATGGCGTCATAAATATCAAAGCTTTTTATCGACCGTGCCGATCCGGTGATGAGTCCGTTTGATTTTGTGAGCACAATCGTTGGGCGGTAATGCTTTTCAATCAGTCGCGAAGCCACAATACCCACCACGCCCTTGTGCCACTGTTCGTTATATACTACAGTAGTTTTAAATTCTTTATCAGGAATTTCGTCATCGATCATCGACAATGCTTCCTGTGTGGCGGTAGCATCAAGGTTACGGCGCTCAATATTAAAATCGTTGATTTGCTCGGCCAGCTTCGAAGCCTCTTCGAGGTCATCGCTAATCAGCAGATCTACCGAGTTGTTGGCGCTTTCAATTCTTCCGGCGGCATTAATGCGCGGGCCAATCAAAAAGACCATGTCCGAAACGGTAAGCTCTTTGTTGAAAATAAAGTTGTTTCGTGCTTTCGGATTGTTGCCGCGGCGCTGGATATTGCTGTATTTCAGGATAGCTTCAAAACCCGGACGGGGGTTGGTATTAATAAGCTTAAGGCCGTGAAAGGCCAATATGCGGTTTTCGCCGGTAACCGGAACGATATCGGCTGCAATGCTCACCACTACCAGGTCGAGAAACTTCTCCAATTCCCGGAAAGGGATGTGGTGTTCCTGTGCGTAAGCCTGTGCGATTTTAAAACCCACACCACATCCCGAAAGATCCTTGAAAGGATAATTACAGTCGGGACGCTTGGGATCCAGCACAGCATAAGCTTCCGGCAGCTCATTGTCGGGGCGGTGATGGTCGGCAATAATAAAATCGATGTTGCGCTCGCTGGCATACTTTACCTTGTCAATGGCTTTGATACCACAGTCAAGGGCAATGACCAGAGTCACCCCTTTGCTGGCCGCGTAGTCGATACCTTTATACGAAATTCCATAGCCTTCGGTGTAACGATCCGGAATATAAAACTCCACGTTGTAGTAGAAGCTGGTAATAAAAGTAAACATAAGGGCTACTGCCGTGGTGCCGTCCACATCATAATCACCATAAATCAGGATTTTTTCATTGCGCTGAACAGCCATCTCAATGCGGTTGATGGCGCTGTCCATATCTTTCATGAGAAAAGGGTCATGCAGTTGCGAAAGCTCAGGTCTGAAAAAATCACGCGCATGATCGTAAGTATGGATGCCCCGCTGAACCAGTAAGTTCGACAAATTATGGTCTATGTTCAGAACTTTTGAAAGATGCTCTACTTTTTCTGCTTCCCCTTCCGGTTTGAGTACCCATCTCTTTTGCATGAAATATATCTTTTATGTTACATGTCGCTTATTATCAACACCATAAGAACTTCTAACGATGATGAAAAACCCTGACATTGCGAACGCAATTTATGGTAAAATTAGAACATATTCTTTTCGGAGGCAATTTTAACCTGAACCATTCATAAAATTTATAATTTTTTTGGGCTAGATTGCTTCTCAAAAACACCTCCACAAGAACAGTCAACAAAAACAACCCGAAAAGGCAATTGTGCGAAAGCAGTTTGCATTTTATGGTGTGAGAAGCTTAACGGAGCTAACGCCTCCCGGATTGGTGGCAAACCAGGCAATGCCGTTGTTGTCGACTTCAACATCGGTCACCCAGTTGGCGCCCAGGCCATCCTCTTCAGTGAAAGTAGTCCACTCGTCACCTTTGAGGAGTGAAGCTCCGCGTTGCGTGGCAAACCAGGTGTTATTTCCATCGAAAGCCACACCATAAATCTGGTTAAAGGCGATACCATCACCATAAGTGATGTAGTTCCAGTTGCCCTGGCTGTCGAGAGAAGATGCTCCTGCCAGCGTTGAAAACCAGATGGTGTTGGTGACTGGTTCCACATCCATATCCACGATGTAATTCCAGAGATTTCCATTATTTGAGATGTATGAAGTCCATCCGGCAGGCTCTTTTTTAGAGATGCCAAACTCGGTTCCGAACCAGAGGTTTCCATTGCCGTCCACCTCCACATTTTTCACATGATTATGCACCAGCGTAGTATCGCTTTGCTTGAAATACGCCCTCCAGGTGGTGCCATCGAAGCTGGAAACCCCATTGGCTGTGGCAAACCACTTGGTGTTGTTCTGGTCGATAGCAATATCATAAACATAATTATCAGTAAGGCCGTCGGTTTGGGTGTAAGTCATCCAGGTGCTTTCGTCAAAGCGCGAAACACCAAACGGAGTGCCTATCCACATCACACCGAATTGATCCTCGGCGATAGCAAGCACATTCTGGTAAACAAGACCGTTGCTGGTGGAGAAATTACTCCATTCAGCACCATTATATTTTGAGAGGCCAAATTCGGTTCCAAACCATTTGTTGTTGTCGCTGTCAATAAAAACCACGTTCACTTCATTTGCAGCCAGCCCGTCTTTAGACATGTAAGTGTTCCATTCCTCTGTCGGCTGAGGTTCGGGAGTCTCTTGCTCCCCGCATCCAAAAAAGAAAATGACCGGAATAAAAAAAAGAAAATGCTTTATGTTCATGTTTGCTCAATTTATGTCTTAAAGGTAAAGAAATTTTTAAATGTGGATACTTTGATAGATTCTTGAGCGCAGAATGTCAATAGCAATTTTGTTGTTTCCGCCTTGCGGAACAATAATGTCCGCATGTCTTTTGGATGGTTCGATAAACTGCTCATGCATGGGTTGGACATAAGTTTTGTAGTGCGATATCACCTCCTCAAAAGTTCTTCCCCGTTCGTTTTTGTCTCTCATCAGCACCCTGATCAGCCGGTTATCCGAAGCGGCATCCACAAATACTTTTATACCCATTTGCTCCCTGAGATCTTTGTTTGTTAAGATGAGAATTCCTTCCACGATAATCACCTTTGTTGGGTTTACCGGTACAGTTTCTTCTTGCCTGATACATGTTAGGTAAGAATACGTTGGCATTTCGACAGGTTGCCCTGACTTGAGCTGATGAAGATGTTTAGCCAACAACTCAAACTCGATGGAAGAGGGGTGGTCGAAGTTAATTTTTTTTCGCTCTTCGAGGGGTAAATGGCTGTTATCCCTGTAATAAGCGTCTTGCGGAATAATGGAAACAGAATCCTTTGGCAGATTTTCAATTATTTTCCGGGCCACCGTGGTTTTCCCTGACCCTGAACCACCGGCAATTCCAATAATAAGCATCGTAAAAGTTTTTGATAAAGATATGAAAAAGACGAGGAAGTCTCTGTAAATGAAATAGAGACTTTCCTCGTCAGCTTTAATTTATTCTTGTTTACTGTATTGCCTAGAGCAAGAAGCTAAGCAGAATACCGGCAGCTACGGCCGATCCAATCACACCCGAAACGTTGGGTGCCATGGCATGCATCAACAGGTGGTTCGATGGATCGTATTTCAACCCTTGCTGTTGCACCACACGGGCGCTGTCGGGCACGGCTGATACTCCGGCGGCACCCACCAGTGGGTTGATTTTCTTCTCATCAGGAAGAAACAGGTTCATCGCCTTAGCGAAAAGGATACCTCCGGCTGTGGCTATCATGAAGGATACCGCCCCGAGTATAAAAATCAGGATTGAAGTATCTTTCAGGAAAACAGTGGCCTGTGTGGAAGCACCAACGGTGAGTCCCAGAAGAATAGTAACGATATCGATCATCGAAGTACGGGCAGTATCGGCCAGGCGCTTGGTTACACCACTTTCTTTGAGAATGTTACCAAAGAAAAGCATACCTAGCAGTGGCAATGCACTTGGCGATATGAATGCGGTAACCAGCAGTCCGATAATCGGGAATAGGATTTTCTCGAGCTTGGATACAGCACGTGGAGGCTTCATTTTAATAACGCGCTCTTTGCTGTTTGTGAGCAGGCGCATAATCGGCGGCTGAATTACCGGCACCAGAGCCATGTATGAATAGGCGGCAATGGCGATAGGGCCGATAAGGTTCATAACAGTTGTTCCATCCGGAAGGACGTTAACTCCGTTGGCCAGCTTCGATGACAGGAAAATTGCGGTAGGGCCGTCAGCACCACCAATAATTCCTATCGCACCGGCTTCAGGAGGAGCAAACCCTAAGGTCAGTGCTCCGAGGAAGGTAAGGAAAATACCTATCTGGGCGGCGGCACCCAAAAGCATCAAACGCGGACTGGACATCAACGAGGAGAAGTCGGTCATTGCCCCGATACCCAGGAAAATTAACGGCGGATAAATTCCGGCCGTTACGCCAAAATAAAGGTAATTGAAAACACTTCCTTCTTCGTAGATTCCGAGCTTTAGCCCGGCATCTTCCATAAAGGGAATGTTCCCGATAAGGATACCTACCCCAATTGGGATAAGCAGCAGTGGCTCATAGTCGTACTTGATGGCCAGGAAAATGAAAATCAGACCTACCACCAGCATAATCAGGTGTCCGGCCGTGGCGTTGTTAAATCCTGTAAAGCTGAAAAATTTGGCGATACCATGACCGGCAGCCGATTTATCAGCTTTTTCGGATTTGACGTGCTGCTCAATGTTGCCTTTCGAATCATTCTGATCCTGGCTGTAAGCTTCCGGGAGATTAAAAACCGTTGAGATGAAGCCAAGAAGTAGAATGACGCTTAATACTGTGATTAACTTCTTCATACTATCCGATTTCAATTAAGTCTTGTCCTTCAACTATGCTATCACCCGGAGCCACCTTAATTGCCTTCACGGTTCCGTCTTTGGTCGATTGCACTTCGTTTTCCATTTTCATGGCTTCGTAAGTCAGCAGCTTTTGACCTTTGCTTACCGTATCGCCTTCTTTCACGAAAATACTGATAACATTTCCTGGCAAAGGAGACTTGATGGCTGAAGAAGTTGTACTGATTTTTTTCTTGATTTTGCTGTCTTTACGCGATGAGGGAACCTCCGGACGTACCAGTGTCGGGGTCTTTGATTTTTTGACCTCGCGGTGTACCTCCACGTCATAGCTTGTGCCGTTGACATCAATATGGGCTACATCGTCCTCGTAGTCTTTGATCTCAACATCATACTGGTTCCCGTTTATAGTGAATGAAAACTTTTTCATTTTATTTTTAATTTGTAAATGAGCTTGTTAAGCATTAAAAGCCCGCAGGCTGAGCCTGCATTATTTATTAAAATATGGATTCAGTCCGTAAATTTTTGAGCTCCACGGAGAGTAGCGTTTCGACACTTTCTTAATGGTCATTACATCGCTCTCTTCATCATGAAGCTCGCTGAAATACAAATGCAATGCGGCACTGATGGCAGCATTGACTTCTCCTGTGATGTCTTCGCATTCTTCACACTCTTTTTTACCTTTCTTCCTGAGACGCTGACGCGTTTGGATATTCAGTACTTTAGGCAACATGTTGTAAAGGAAGAACATCAGGATGAGGACAGAAAACACTACCACATAACCCATGGCCGCAATAATGAGCGCGTAGGTGTCAATGGTACTTGTATCAAAAGTCAGTTCAAGTAATGTCATATTTTCTCCTGTTTACAATGGTATGTTTGAATGCTTTTTCGGTGGAAGCGATTCTTTTTTCGTTGCCAGTGTCTGCAGCGCCCTGATCACTCTGAAACGAGTGTTACGTGGCTCAATCACATCATCGATATAGCCATATTTGGCTGCTACATAAGGATTGGCAAACTGGTTTTTGTATTCAAGTGTTTTCTCATCAATGTATTTCTTGGCGTCTTCAGGGCTCATGTCCTTGATTTTTCTTCCTTCAAGAACCTCTATTGCACCGGCTGGCCCCATTACTGCGATTTCAGCAGTTGGCCATGCGTAGTTAAGATCGCCGCGCAGTTGTTTAGAGCTCATCACATCGTGGGCACCACCGTAAGATTTGCGCAAGGTCACTGTAATTTTAGGTACGGTAGCTTCGCCGTAAGCAAACATCAGTTTGGCTCCGTGAGTGATGATGCCGCCATACTCCTGGGTGCTTCCCGGAAGGAATCCCGGCACGTCGACCAGTGTAACCAGTGGCACATTGAACGAATCGCAGAAGCGAACAAACCTTGCCGCTTTGCGCGATGCATTGATATCGAGTACCCCGGCCAGGTAGTTCGGCTGGTTGGCAACGATACCCACCGGCTGACCGTTGAAGCGGGCAAAACCCACCACGATGTTACGGGCCCAGTGGCGGTGGAACTCCATAAATTCCTGATCGTCCACAATCGAATAAATCACGTCCTTTACATCGTAAGGAGTATTCGGGTTTTCAGGAATAATTTCGTTCAGCACATCTTCTTTCCGGTCGATAGGATCCTTGGTGTTGTTGATGATAGGATCTTCGAGGTTGTTATTCGGAAGATACTCAAGCATTTTACGGATAAGCATCAATCCTTCTTCCTCGTCGCTTACTTTAAAGTGAGCAACACCTGATTTCGATGAGTGTACATCAGCTCCGCCAAGGTCTTCCACGGTGATGTCTTCACCGGTAACGGTCTTGGCTACTTTCGGTCCGGTAACAAACATGTAAGAGGTGGCCTCCGACATAATGATAACATCGGTAAGGGCGGGAGAGTAAACCGCGCCTCCGGCACAAGGGCCAAAGATGGCTGAAATCTGCGGGATCACCCCTGAAGCAAGAATGTTGCGTTCAAAAATTTCTGCGTAACCTGCCAGTGAGTTGACCCCTTCCTGAATACGGGCACCACCAGAGTCGTTAATACCGATTACCGGTGCACCTACCTTCATGGCTTGATCCATCACCTTGCAGATTTTTTGTGCAAAAGTCTCGCTAAGCGAACCGCCCATTACGGTGAAATCCTGGGAGAAGACATAAACCACGCGGCCGTCGATCGTGCCGTGGCCGGTAATTACGCCATCGCCTAGAAATTGCTTTTTCTCCAGGCCGAAATTCGTGCTGCGATGGGTGACAAACATGTCGTACTCTTCAAAGCTTCCTTCATCAAGAAGCATATCGATACGCTCACGTGCGGTGTGTTTTCCTTTCTGGTGCTGGCTTTCAATTCTTTTTTCACCACCACCCAACTTCGCCTTCTCGCGAAGTTCAATGAGTTCTTTAATTTTATCCTGATTATTCACGGTTGAAATTTATTTTTCAGATGATTTCTTATTTCCACAAAATTCGGTGAGTACTCCACCGGTGCTTTTCGGGTGAAGGAATCCGATGTTTAGCCCTTCGGCACCCGGGCGGCTGGTTTTATCAATGAGTCGCACACCATGACCTTCAGCATCTTCAAGCGCCTTGTCCACATCGGGCATGGCAAAGGCCAGGTGATGAATTCCGGGGCCTTTCTTTTCAAGATATTTGGCAATCGGACTGTCGTCGGCAGTGGGCTCTAAAAGCTCAATTTTGGTGTCGCCTACTTTAAAAAAAGCCGTTTTCACTTTTTGGTCAACGACTTCTTCTACTGCATAACACTTTAATCCAAGTACTTTTTCGTAGTAAGGAATGCTTTCATCCAGACTTTGGACGGCAATCCCAATGTGTTCAATATGAGTTGGTTGCATATTTTTTATTTTGCTGTTTTTCAATTCACAAAAGTACGGTCATTTTTACAATAACAAAATGAAATTGTAAAAAAAATCCATTCTAAATAATTCAGCTTGACGGGGTTTATGTGTGTGCTGAACTAAAAAAATTATATATGTTTCAATGAGTCTGAGATTAAGCTAAATAATGATTTTTGTTACTGTAAATGCCTTATTTTTTCATTAAAATGGATTGACGGATGTGTTTGATTATCTTTTTCTTGGCTTTGAGGGTGTATTTCGAAAGAGTTTTCCCTCAAGGTGAGTCATCCGGTATTGCTTTAAATCGTTGCGAATGGCCCGGGCATTTTCTTTTCGTTTTACGAAGAAATATTTTCGTTGTGCCAGTTTTTCTTCTTTAGACTTTGCTACAAAAAGCTCTTCGCCGGTGTATGGATCCAACCCGGTGTAAAACATCACGGTGGCTAGTGTCATAGGGGTGGGCGTGAAGTCCTGCACCTGATCAGTAATTAAATCACTTTGCGTGGTTTCTGTCGAAAGGTTAATCATGTCGGGGACAGTGCATCCGGGATGGCTTGAAATAAAGTATGGGATAAGCTGCTGCTTCAGACCGTGTTTTTTATTGATCTCAGCGAATTTCTTTTTCAACTGATGAAATTGTTTGAAAGACGGCTTGCGCATTATTTTAAGCACGCTGTCTTGGGTGTGCTCAGGCGCCACTTTCAGTCTGCCCGAAACATGATGCGTTACTAAGTCTTCGAGGTACTTTTCGCCGGATTTACGATGTTTTTCCTGTCCGCCAAAAATCAAGTCGTAACGTATCCCACTTCCGATGGTTACCCGTTTCACCTGGTGGTTTTTCCTGACCTTAGCATACAAGTTGATAATTGGTTCGTGACTGGTGTTCAGATTATCGCACACTGAAGGGAAAATACACGATGGGCGCTTGCATTTTTTGCAGCGGTTCATGTCGATGCCGTGCATTCGGTACATGTTGGCTGAGGGGCCTCCGAGGTCTGAAATGTGACCTTTAAAGTCCTCATGTGCTGCAATTTTACTGATTTCTTTCTGAATGGATTTTTCCGAACGACTGGCAATCCACTTTCCCTGGTGTGCAGCTATCGTGCAAAACGCACAGCCACCAAAGCATCCGCGATGGATGTTTACCGAATGCTGAATCATGCTGAAGGCCGGAATCTCCCCTTTGTTTTGGTAGCGCGGATGAGGCTCTCGCGTGTATGGGAGGTTATAAACTTTGTCGAGCTTTTTTTCGGTGAGTGGTTTGCTTTGCGGATTAGCAACTATCCACTTATCGCCGGTTTGCTGGGCGATAGTTTTCCCTTCGTAGGTGTTGGCGTTGCGTTCGAAATGCACAAAATTTTCCGCGAAAGCTTTTTTGCTTTCCAGGCATGCTTCATGCGAGTGGAGAAGTATGGCTTTATCCGGTTTTTCGTCCTGGAGATATTGAACCTGATCCAGGTTTTTAAGTGCGGAAAAATCATCTCCGTTTCTCAGATGCTGGGCGGCGTATAACAACGGATATTCGGCCATCCCAAAAAACAACAGGTCGGCATCGCTGTCGGCAAGAATTCCTTTACGCAGGCGATCCTGCCAGTAGTCGTAGTGGGTGAAACGTCGCATGGACGCTTCGATGCCCCCAATAAAAAGAGGTTTTTCAGGAAACAATTTCCTGATAATTTTTGAGTAGACGATGGTAGCATAATCCGGACGGCTGCCGGCTTTTCCTCCGGCGGTGTAGGCGTCATCCGAACGCAACCTTTTATTGGCTGTATAGTGGTTCACCATCGAATCCATGTTTCCGGCGGTTACCCCGAAGAAGAGTTTGGGGGTCCCAAGCTTTTTGAAATCCCGCAGATCGTCCTGCCAGTTGGGTTGCGGAACCACAGCCACCCTGAAACCGTCCGATTGCAGCATTCGGGCCAAAACCGCTGTGCCAAATGCCGGGTGATCCACAAAAGCATCACCGCTTATCAGGATGACATCCGCCTGACCCCAGCCCAAAGCCTGCATCTCTTTCCGGCTGGTCGGAAACATGTATGCTTGATTCTCTTTCATCAGGCAACAAAAGTACAATGAATAAAGCGATCTGAAACAGCACAAAAAATGCCGGGAGGTGAATGACCTTCCGGCATAAATTCTTTTACATAAACACTTAAGCACTTAAACACCTAAGTACGTTAAATCAACCCCTTTTTATGCTTTTCACCGATAACCTTCAGCATGTCTTCGGTCATGGCATCCAGTTTGAACTTAGGATTCCAGTCCCACTCATACCTTGCTGCTGAGTCATCAAGAGAATTTGGCCATGAAGCGGCAATCTCCTGTTTTGCTTGTTCCACATTGTAGTTGATAGTAAAATCAGGAATCACCTTTGAAATGGAATCAGCAATGCTTTCCGGATCGATACTCATAGCTGTGACGTT
>JASMTJ010000141.1:0-1073 GCA_041694335.1 Bacteroidales bacterium | reverse complement strand
GAGACGTTAAAAATAGATTTAACGTCTTTAGCAGACACGCTTGGAACTTGATGAATCACCCATGACAGAATTAAGCTCGAATAATCGTTATCTCCCGTTTTAAAATGAGTTAGCTCTTGGGTTGATAAGATTGATCCGACACCAAACTCTCTACCTTCTTTCAAGATCTTCCTTAAGCTTTCAAAATCTTGTGACATGAAATTATCAGCCTCATCGACCAAGATAATTTTTGATATCTGACGATATTTTCCTGCAAGCTGAGAACTACCACGCTGATGCATTTGCGTGTAAAACAAGTCCAGTGTGAGAGCGACAATCAGGTTCTGTATTTGCGGATCATAGCCCGACAAATTTATTACGGTTACGCCATTTATAAGGTCATACAGAGAGTGAGTCTTGGACGCATCAGGCTCAAATATTTCGAAACTCATTAGATCGTCAAGAGCTGCGTGTAAAGAATCATGCTCCACCTTTTCTTGTGCCAGATACAGGTCCCATATGTCCTTGAGAGTTGGCGCTAATTTGTCCCAAGTCGTGCGATCATTAGGCAATATTCCCGCGTTGTTATACGCCTCCATCACCAAAGTTCGTATCTTGTTTTGCTGTCGTTTCCCCAGCCCAAACGCCTTCGCAAGGGTGCCTCTAAAAAGATTCGCTGTATGCACTGGCTGCATGGGCCTTGTGCCAAATATTGCAAAAGGATTAAACGGAAGACGGTACAGATCCAAAACTTTAGCATCGGTAGCCGAAACGAAGTCAGCTTTTACGTAGTCAGCTTTATAATCAAAAATCAGAATACCAACAGGAAGACCATTAACATTTTTACTTTGATTTCGATATAACTGAGTAATTACTGATTTCGTGAACTGGGTCTTGCCTGTCCCCATAGTTCCTATAATTCCAGTGTTAGTATTGAATACTTTCTCTGTGTTTGTTGGCTCCCAATAGATTACCTCACCGCTTTGAACATCCGCGCCAAACTCGACCCTAAGCGGTTCGGCAGGTACCGCAGTTTCGGAATTGCCCACCCTCTCTTCTGAAGTATCATCAGCGGCGGCGGGGAAGACACCGCT
>JASMTJ010000140.1:0-4252 GCA_041694335.1 Bacteroidales bacterium | reverse complement strand
CCTCCGGCCCGGTGACCGCTTGAGGCGGACGGCCCCACGACGGGGGCACACCAGTAATACCAACTCCGCTGACCGTTTTGGCAACCAAACCGGACGGCGAAGTTTCCGGCCTTGGCGATCACCAGAGTGAGCGGGCTTTGCAGCCAACCCTGATGCCAAGGCCTTTGCACAGTACCAGCCAAAACTTACAAGGGCCTGGCCATTAACGCCGCCTTAAGCGGTGAGTAATAGTTGGCTAAAATGTGTAGCGAAGCGGAACCGGGCCAACTGTTACGAATCCGACTTTAAGGCTTTGTTAAGTAACTATTTTAGGTGTAGATGGTATAGTCAGCGCATTAGTTCCCATACTAGCTAGATCAACACGCGATATTAACAACCTCAACTCTTCAATCAATGATTCAATTGGCTTATGCCAATGTTGACGTATAATTTCGACTACATCACTTTGTCCCGGAATTGTAAAAACTTTATGGCGATGGTTCATTGATAAAAAAACTTCCATCATCCCTATGGCAGATTGAAAGTCATCTATAACGGAAAAATTACTTCCTAAAGTAATAATTGACTTAACACCATTTTGAGTTTTTATATTCTGCACAGAAATATGTTCACCTCCTTGTTTCACACCTATACCAAACAAACACATACTAGATTTTTTACCCCAGAAACTACTTCCTAACAATCTCGGAGCTTTATTACCCTCTACTTCTCCCAACAAGGCCGTATCCAATACATCGCCCTCTGTTCTTCTTATAAGAATGCATAGATCAACATACTTAATATCTTCCCAAACATTCTGAATAGTTTTATCCGTATAACCAAGTAACCCTGCTTTTGTGTTCTGTAGAAAGTACGCACCGCTATATGAGTCTATTCCACATACAAAAACCCCATATGAGTGATAGTTCTTTAGTAGATCAAAATCATAATTATTGGAAATTTCATTGACTAGCGTGTTAAATACATTAGAGCCTTCATTGCTCATTAAGTAATGACACAGAAAATACTGTAATCCCCAGTTAGTTACATTTTCCCTAATTCTCGAAAAGAAGCCTCGCTCACTTGAGCCAACAAAACTCGATAGCGTTCTAGGAGTAGATACTGGTATTGTTTTTTGAAAATTATATTCGAGATATTTGTGCTCATAGAGGGTTTCGAGTACAGCGCAGAAATGCATTGCCCAATACGATTTTAAATCTCCTATAATCGCTGGCTCTATCAATTTTACTAAATTAGAGGACATCAACTCTCCGGTGTATTCCTAGTTACTTAACGCCAGCGTAACGGGCCGGTTTGTGGAGCGCAGCGGAACAAACCAGTCCCGTTGACGCATTGGTTAAATTGAAAAAAATGATTTCCGGTCGCTGGTTTTATGCAAATCAAAATACGCAATATGATGAACTTTGCTTTCCACTTTTTCTGAACATAACTGAAAGGGAAACGGGTCCAGATAAAATTCACCTACAATTCCCGTGAAATCCTTTTCATAACAATCCTGGAGTACCTTTAGGTTTGTGGAAGGAAAGCTGTTTTTGAATTCTTTGTTAAATTCAGGTTGAAAATAACGGATCATAGCTGCCTCATAGAGAGAGACCCTTTCCTTCTCATCAGTACCGAAAAGCTTGTCTAATCCTGACCTTATACGCTGGCCTCCAGAATCCTTGGTTTCGGCTCTAGGATTGAACTGAGTAACAATTTGATTGTTGGGCTGTACCTGCACGAGCAAAACCCGCAACTGGTATCCATCAGGAACACTGCGGAGCGATATTTTTTGAAGTGTTTCATGGCTCAATAGTCGATCAAGAGAATTTCTTGAACCGTCTTTTCCGTATGCTTGACCTATGTACTTGACGTTAAAATCAATGCTACTCAGGTGTCCCAATCGAAGCACCACTTGCTCCTCGGTAGGCCAAAAGGTGTTTCCTTCTGCGTCCTGAAGAAAAACACGGTCACCATCTTCTTTCAGCTCTGCTCCGTGTGGTGCTTGCCATTTCAACTCGTAGTTTTCGCCAAGGACCGAGTAGCTAGTTGTCAAAACATTATCTTCAAGCGACTCTGCCTGCAGGCTTATGGAAGGTGCATAACCGATCATGTAGATGTGGCAAGAATCTATGATTTCTTTATGCTGCTCGAGCATATCGGACTCATAAATTGCCCATGCAGGAAGGCTGACGTAGCCATATGTGTACATGCTAATGGCATGCTCGACATCAAACTTTCTGTTTGAAAATAGATCGCCTGAGGCATTTTTATCGGACACTTTCTGACCTCCGTTTCAGATCTGCTTTTAGAACCCGGTGTATGTGCAATTTAACAGCGTTATTATGCGCCACGATCAGGAATGAAGTTTGAATACTGGCATTTCATTACCCTGAATTCTTTTTATCTACGCGTGCCTTAGCCGCCCACAAAAGCCGGGAATTTATGTCGCTCGGATCTTCCATGTAGCGCCTTTCCGCAACTTTCAAACCGCGTTCGGGGAACACGCGATTTATGACCATTTTTAATAATCCCCAACCAAAAATTACAGCAACAACAATACCGATAACTTCGAACATACTACCTACCTATTTTTTTGATTAATCTTAAGCGTTTTTGGGCGATTCATAGTCTTGGAAAGACTTTAGAACTAAATCAAGTTGACCTATAGAATTTGCTTCGACAGAATCCATATTTAGAGCAGTTGCGAGGTAACCGGAAATTTTAGAGCGTTCTGTTTCAGAAAACTGATCCGGTGAACTCGTTAGCAGGCTCTCATTAAGGAGTTGTGCCTGTTCATGGTTGATAGTGTAGTCACCAGAAGTTTCAAGAAATTCGTTAATATTCATTTGCACCCTTAATTAGCCGATATGGCTTGGTTCAGTGGAGCATAAACGCCAACAATAAACGGCGGCCCGACAGGGATGTCCGGTGGAGGTCGCAGGCCGGAGCGAATTTAATTGCCTTGTTAATGATCATTTTTTGCCTAAAGCCGAAATTGCATCCTTAAGCAGCGATATTAATGACCTACTGCTTACGGAATCACCATGCGCTTGCTCGTCAGCATCATTTGCCTGCCCGAAAAAGCTATTGGACAGAGCTTCCTTGATCTTATGTTTCGATTCATTCGGCAGGTTTTCCAAATAGGCGTCGATTGAGGCAAGCTCAAGTTCTGTTCTTTTATTCCGTTCTTCGATGGTTCTATGCCTACTTGATTCTTTTGCTGCATACGTTGCAGGGATAATGAGTACCAAGCCTGCAATAAAACGGTAACCTGTTAGCCACGGATCAAATCCATTTTTTACTGAGTAGAACAGCGTAAGACCTATTATGATGAACATCGAAGCAAAGCATCCGAGAGCTATCCAGCGCATTAGGTTTGCGGCGTCACGCTCTCTTTCGGCAATTCCCCTGTAGTTCCCGGTCAACCCAATATTGCCAACTAATTGGACAATTTTTTCTGCATCTTCCTTTTTTTCTGAAATGTCATCAATTAGTTTTTGCACACTTTCTTTTAGGCTAGTTTCTAGTTCCTCAAAGCTACCTTTAAAATTATGCTGATCGTCCTCGAATATTTTTTCACGTTCTGACTCTTTTTCCGAAAATTTGGTATCTATCCCCTCTAACTTGTCGGAGATTTGTTTATCAAGAGACTCAAGCTCATCATTCAACTCAGTGAGTCGATGCTCAGATACTTGGAGAGAATCAGCTACTTTATCAGATGACTCAATCACTTCCTCAGTTTTAGTTCGAAGCTCAGAGATTACCTTTTCAGCTAGGCGTTTAAATGAGACAGCATCACTTGCTCTGGCCCCACTATCCGGTTCCTCAATGCTAATGAGGAGCCTGGCATTGTTCAATGCTGCATCAACTTGATTCAAGGCGTTGGTAAGGTGCCCTGGATTTGAATTACTGTTGTACTGATTGAGCTCATTAAGTGTAGCCTGCGCCGACTTTTGAAGTTGATTAAGTCGTCCTGCGCTGGTTAAAACTGGGCTGGCAAAAGACAATCTGCGGTCAATATAACCTACAGCCTGATTAAGACCATCAAGATGATCAATGGCGGGGGAGTCAGTTGCATTATCTTCTGCTTCTTTCAGCGCTTCGGCAAGTTGAGATATAACTTGATGCACACCGTGATTTTCAAAAGCTTCCTCGAGTAGAGCCAAAATCATTCTCCCAAATCATTAACGCCAGCAATAAACGGCGGCCCGACAGGGACGTCCGGTGGAGGCCGCAGGCCGGAACGAATTTAATTGCCTTGTTAATGGCC
>JASMTJ010000139.1:0-5813 GCA_041694335.1 Bacteroidales bacterium | reverse complement strand
AAACGTCAGCGCCATTGACCGTCACCTCTCCGGAAGCATCGATAAAACCGTCAGCGGAAACGGTGTAAGGATAACTTCCGTTCTCCAGATCGATGGTTGCCTCACCGGCAGCATCCGTTGTAAGTTGTGTGCTGTTGATATCGATGGTGGCTCCTTCGACAGGGTCTGTTCCGTCGGATACGGAGAAAATAACTGTAAAGTCGGAAGGAGGAAGCAAGGTTACCTCTTCTTCCACATCGTTATAATCGACCATGATATTTCCCAGTGCATTGGAGTACCCATCGGCCGAAACCTGGTAATCGTACCCGTCCCAGTTATTGGGCGGGAGGTTAAAGGAAGCGAGCCCTGCGGCATCTGTGTCTGCGGTTTCCCCGTTCACTTCCACGGTAGCTCCCTCAATATTTTCAGCACTTTCGTTGATGACGTGGAATTCAGCCACAAAAGCTCCCCAGGTGTCATCGAAAGCAAGGGCCTGGTCACTTAGGTCAAAGGTCCGGTTATCGCCTGCATCCCATTCCCCGTTATCCCATCCGGAGCCGGAATACCCGTCGGGGATGTAAAAATACTTGTACTCATGCGTTCCAGTGGATACATCTTGAGTAAGCGAATAAACCAAATCCCCGTCCGGGTCATCGAGTTTAAAATCGCTGTTGGTTCCGGGCTCGGCCCAACCGAAAGGTGTCCCGGTGATAAAAACTTCATCCGTGGCCGGGTTGAAGTTACGCGCTACAAAGCCGGACATATCCACATTGAAAGTGACCTCAAATCCCTGCGAAAGGGTGACCTGTTCAGAAACGGCAGCGCCATTGACCGTCACCTCTCCGGAAGCATCGATAAAACCGTCAGCGGAAACGGTGTAAGGATAACTTCCGTTCTCCAGGTCGATGGTTGCCACACCGGCAGCATCCGTTGTAAGCTGTGTGCTGTTGATATCGATGGTGGCTCCTTCGACAGGGGCTGTTCCGTCGGAGACCTGGAAGGTAACAGGAAACTCATCTGAAATCACGATTTCGTAATTATTTCCCTCGTTATTGTTGAATCGAATTGTGTGAAGGTCAATATTCTGGGTGGGGTTTTCAACATTGGTGCTGAAAACATAATATTCAACAGTTGTATTTATTGGAAACCCATCCAGAAGGGCAGTGCCTGTGGTTCCGGTAAAATCAACCTCTTGTAAACCTGAGCTTTGCCATTGATCATCTGAATATCTGACATAAACAAGTTGTGCAGGTCCCGGAACAATATCAGATTCTACATGTATTGTAATTGGTGTACTCGCTGCAGGGTTTTCTGGTGTATGTGATACGCTCAATAGGTCGGCCGGTTCGGAATCGATCTCCATAAAAACAGCATTAGTGTTTTCATAACCTTTGTTTTCCCAGTTCATCACATACCATTTTTGATCGGTAAGTGTAATGCTGTTGTTGCCACCACCAAGTTGATATTCCTGGAGTGTATTTGCTGAAGCGGTAACATTTCCCCAGCCGTTTGCCCAATAATTACTTGTGGGTCCGCTGGTAAATTTAAACTCATAATCACCGGATGTTAAATCTCCGTCAGAGGCAATTTCAAATGTGGTTTGGTACATAGAAGTAGTACCCAGTTCCACCAATTGTAGCAAGCCGTTATCGCTCTGAGATTCTCCTGCAAAAACCGGATTGGCAGGTGGATTATTCCAGCTATCCCAGTCGCCCGGCATATTCAATCCTTCAGGAGCATAAATCTGACCGAAAGTAAAAGCCGGGTGTGTTATCATTAGCAATAAAATGAAGAAAAGTGTTTTTTGTGTTTTCATACGATTGCGTTTTTCAGTTAATCATTGGTTAGTCTTAAGTGTATCTATTTGCAATAAATGATTTTTCGAATATTTATCCTGTCATAAAATAATTATTTGACTATCATTAAGATATATGACATGAGATATTACCAGCAATGCTATTTATAATCCTTAAAGATAAAGGAGTTTTTTGGTAAAGACCCTTTCATTTAACAGTTTAGCTTATGCAAACGTTTGCGGGGAGTTGTTGAAGTCAAAAATGATATGCAAAACCGGATTTATCGAATAACAGACATGATTGTGCATATAGAGCTTTTTTCGCTTCAAACACATAAACGGGTTACGGTAATTTCGGGTAAATTAACTTAGACAGGGCTTAGTTATTGATATTCGAAATGTAATTTTTGTAATTTTACCTCGCTTCTAACTAAAAAACTGACTATGGGACAATTCGACTTTTCTAAGCGTGATAGCTTTGGTTCTAAATTTGGAGTGATTGCTGCTGCCGCAGGCTCTGCTGTGGGGCTTGGAAACATATGGCGTTTTCCTTATGTGGCCGGGGAAAATGGCGGTGCTGCTTTCCTGATTATTTATGTTTTAGCAATTGTTTCTATCGGTCTTCCGGTGATGCTCTCTGAGTTTGCGATTGGCCGCATGGCCCAGCGTAATGCCTTTGGGGCGTTTAAAAGACTGGCGCCCGGGAAACCCTGGTACCTGATTGGTGTGATGGGGATCCTTGGCGCTTTTATGATTCTGGCATTTTACAGCACAGTGGCCGGATGGACCATGGAGTACCTTTTCCAGTCAATAACCAATAATTTCCAGGGAAAAGATGCCACAACCCTTTCAGCGTCTTTTGATAGTTTCAGAACCAGTGGCTCCTCGCCCGTGATGTGGCAGTTGATATTTATGGTGTTAACCGCCGGAATTGTGGTGGCCGGGATTAAAAACGGGATTGAGAAGTACACCAAAATACTCATGCCTTTGCTTTTACTTATCATTGTTGCCTTGGTGATAAGAGCGGTGACTCTGCCCGGCTCAGCTGAGGGTCTGGCATTTCTTTTTGCTCCTGACTTCTCAAAACTAACCGCTCCCGTAATCCTGGAAGCACTGGGTCAGGCGTTTTTCTCAATGAGTATCGGGATGGGTGTTTTGATAACCTATGGATCGTACATTGGTAAAAAGGACAATATCGGAAACTCCGCTGCGGCAATCTCTGCCGCCGACACACTCATTGCCATTCTCTCCGGGGTGGCGATATTTCCGGCGGTGTTTGCTTTCGGAATAGAACCGAATTCAGGTCCGGGATTGGTTTTTATTACCCTGCCCAGTATTTTTAATAACATGCCTGCCGGATACTTTTTCTCTATCCTGTTTTTCTCTTTGTTGCTGATTGCAGCGCTGACGTCATCCATCTCGGTCCTCGAAGTGGTGGTAGCCTATTGCACCGAGCAACTGGGGTGGAGCAGAAGAGTGGCTACGGCCGTTGCCGCTGTGGCTATTACCGCCACCGGTGTTTTATGTACGATGTCACAAGGACCATGGGATCAGCTTACACTGTTCGGAATGAATATTTTTGACTTACTCGACTGGACTTCAGCAAACCTGCTGCTGCCACTGGGAGGTTTCTTTATCGTGCTCTTTGCAGGATGGTTTCTCTCGCGTAAGCAGGTCAAGGATGAAATTACCAATGGCGGGACTGCCAAAGCCATTTTTTTCGAGGCTTACTTGTTCATCATCAGGTTTATCGCCCCAATTGCTATTGGTCTGGTATTTTTGTTTGGACTGGGAGTGCTCTAAATATTCCGAATGAAGAGTTTTATTAGGGGATCATAACATAATGATCCCCTCTATTTTTTCAGCTTTCTGATAGCGGTAAATCACCTCTTCGGCGCTCATCATCATTTCCTTTCCGGAGATGCTGATAAAATTTCCTTTCCGGGATTTTTTGTAGGAAACACTGGCTTCGGCATCAAACAACTTTTGCACTCTGTCAAACTTTTCAGCCTCATCAGGAATAATGAACTTGAAAAGGTAAACGCTTGGCCAGCTGTGATTTTTATTTAGTGTGGTTTTTAACTTGTTGTAAAACTCATCCCTTTTTGACATTCTTCTTGCTTGTAATTTTTATTTCCTCTTCCATTACCCTAACAATATCTCCGGGATAGAGTTTTCTTCTTTTGCGGAATTCAGTTTCGGCATTGACGGAGACTTCACCTTCTTCGATGAGGATTTTAGCATGCCCCCCGCTTTCGGCAATATTCAATGCTTTCAATAACTGCTGCAAATTGATAAAGTCTGTGCTAATGCTGAACTCATTCATAAAATCTCTTTTTTCTGTTAAAGGGTGCGAAGATAGGTCTTTTGAACGGGTCGCACTTCACTGTTGATGAATGATTTTACTGCCGGTGGTTGTGCTGCATTTTGTGCCGTTTAAAAGATTGTTAGACATCAGTTTTTCTGAACATAAATGAAAATATATCCCGCGCCATTACAGTTTTAATTGTTTGCCGTCATCTATTTTAAATGCTGGTTGTAACTGAAAACATAGGTTTCATTGTTCACAGGAAGAATGAAAGTAAATGTTCCTGCACCGTCATTTCTTGGAAAATAAACCTGTCCTCCGATATAAAATCCTGGCTTTAAGGTTGTTTTTCTTAAGACATTAAAGGCCCAATACTCACGCTCTTCGCGAAGTGAAACCGATCTGTTTTGTGTTTCGACACGCATGTTTTCACGATGGTATTGATTTGCTGCAACATTTTGCATGACGCGGTTTCTGGTTTCCTGGTCTTCATCCAGAGATGCTATCATGCTGGCTGCATCAGCGGTTACAGTTAAAACGGACAGCACCGCCTGGTTTGCTTCGCGCGCGTCCATCCTTGCAATCTGCCTGTCAATTTGCAGCAGCTTCTCTTCCGGGTTTACCGCATAGCCGGGCTGCCCCAAAGAAGTTCCGTATTTGTTTTTGCAGCGATAATAAAAGGTTTCGGGAGCTACCAGAATTTCTTGTTCGCTTTCATTGATAACTTCAGCATCAAATACCAGGTACTTATCCGTACTTTTATTAAACGAAAGTGCCACGGTTATCCCGTCTTTGGTTTTGGAAATAAGTTCTTGACCATAGTCCCATTGCAAGTTCGGGTCGAGTGATTCAAGCTTTGCAACCGGCTGGGCACTGAAGCATCCGGTAAGCAGCGGAACGATAACAGCTAAAAACAGAAACTTCTTCATGATATTATATTTTCAGAAGTAGCCGCATGTCTCGTGCCAAATTCTTATTTCATCGAAGAATTATGCAGAACTTAATTTTTAAGTAATGGCGCTATCCTGTTATAGTTACCGTCATTTTTTGCAGCCTCTAATTCCAGTATTTTACAAATGAGGTTGTAGAGGTCAACATTCAAAAATGTATCACTCTGATACCCAGATTTAAATGAAGGCCCGAAGGCATAAAAGATGGCGTGCATATCCTTTAATTGGGGAGGATAGCCGTGGGTTCCTTTAGAATAAGATGAAGGTGCATCCCAAAACACACTCCAGTCTTTTTTGGCTGAAACATGAATATCGAGGGTGCGGCGATGGGTTCCATAGTGAAGACTATCCGGAATATTGTCCGATTTCCAAACATCCAACTGTTCGATAGTGGACAAGTTGCGCATGATGCTATCTGCAAAACCATCAACAGCCATGATGTTGAAAACCGGGTTGCCTCCTTCGATCCTTTGAATCCATTTTTCGGAAATATATTTTTTTAAGATGATTTGTTTGTCAGCAGCGATCGCTGCCATGCCATGATCTGAAGTGATAATCAGGTTCACCGAATCTTTTATTTCAAGGGTGTCGAGCTGCTTAAAAAGGTACTCCATTAAATTGTCGAGTGCCCTGACGGTTGAGTCGGTTTGGTGGCTCAGCGGGCCGTAGCGGTGTCCCACGCCATCGGGCTCATCGAAATAAAGCAGTCCAAGATGTGGGCGTTCCCCGTAAGGCAGTTGGAACCAGCTAATCACAGAGTCAATACGGTCTTTGTATCCAT
>JASMTJ010000138.1:0-16700 GCA_041694335.1 Bacteroidales bacterium | reverse complement strand
AAAATAGGTGCACGCCCCCTCTTTCTTTACCTTAACCTCTGTCATTCGATTCTTTTTTCGATAAAACCAATAGCTTTTATTACTCATTTGCCAGATGTCTGCCCGGCTGTTGCATCCTCCCGATAAACTTCCTGATATCCAACACATATCCGATGGTTCCATCGCCTAAGACACACCCACCTGAAAACACATCCATTCGCTTTAAAAATTTTCCGAGTGACTTAAGCACCACCTGGCTTGTGCCGGTCACTTCATGAACTATCAGACCATATTTCTTTTCCTGAAAACGAATGATAATCACCGGAAAGTGTGGCTCATCGGTATTTTCATCCATATCAAAAAACAGTGGAATCACCGGGATGCTCTCTCCGTTAAGCGATAAGACCTGTTTGTTTCCCTTAAAAATGTTGGTTTCCACACTCTCAATTCTGTCTACCACCGACACGGGCAACACCAGGTGTAAATCATCCACCCTCACTGAAAGACCGTCAACGATTGACAACGTGAGCGGTATTACCAGTTTGAGAGTGGTGCCTTCCCCGGGGGTGGATGAGATACTAACCTCACCGTTAATCTCCTGGAGCTTTTTACTTATCACGTCCATGCCAACGCCTCTGCCGCTCACATCGTTCGCCTCCGCCATGGTCGAAAAACCCGGAAGGAACGTCAGATTCAGCAACTCATCATCCGACTTTCTGTCTTTTGCTGTGATAAACCCTTTTTCAATAGCTGTCGTTTTGATTCTCTCAATATCAAATCCACTGCCATCATCGCTTATATCAATATGCACCTCCGGTCCTGAATAATAAGCCACCAGTTTTATCGTGCCCTCAGTGACTTTGCCGGCCTTTTTACGTTCTTCAGCGCTCTCAATCCCATGGCTGATACTGTTTCGCAGGATATGCATCACGGGTTCATACAGATGCTCCACCACTGTTTTATCGAGCTGCGTCTCTTCTCCGGCAGTTAAGAAAACCGTATGCTTGCCCTGGCTCACCGATAAATCTCTTACCAGGCGCTTAAACCTCAGCATCATCACACTAAGTGGAACCAGCGAAATATCGAAAGTCACTTCGCGTAAGCGCTCAGTAAGTTTTCGCAAGCTCTCTCCCATTTCCATCAATTCGGTATTCTGGGTTTTGGTGGCTAACATTGCTAATCGTGAATCGAAAGTCACCATCTCACCTACAATTTTAATAAGCTTATCAATTTTGCCGGAAGAAACCCTGATGGTGCCGGTTTCTGATTTTTGAGTTTGAGACTGACTCCTTAAAGACTGTTGATAGTTCTTTAGCTTCTCAACAGGGATTGGGCTGTCAGATGGCAGCGCTTGCAGTTCATTCAGAAGCTCAGGGTGGTCGAGCAGCCCAACCTCAGACAAAAGCGAAACCTCTATGGTGCTTTCATCTTCCACAAACATAAAAACCTCCCTGATTTCCTCTTCAGATTCGGAGGTTTGTAGTATAATTTCCCACCATAAATAGCACTTTTCAGTGTTCATTTCATGCAATGGCGGAAGCTTATCCGTCCGAAGAAAAACCTCCGATTTTCCAAGGCCGGTAAGTTCATCAAGGAGGTAAACCGGATTGGAACCCTCACTAAGTATGTCTACTCCTGGCACAAAGGTTATGTGGTATGTGCTTTGGGATGACTCGTTTCGTTGGGCCTTTTCTTCAAAAAATTCGTATTTGTCATTTCCGGAATGACTCTCTTCGAACAAAAATTCCTTGATAGCTTTATTGATTGCCTCAACTTTCTCGTGTTCATCTTTGTCATCTAACAGGTTCCGGATCGCATCCACGGCATTAAATGTGAGTGATGCCAGTTTAGCATCGAAGGCAACAGCACCCGAGCGAATATTTTCGTATGCTGTCTCGAGTTGATGCGAAAGATCATTAATTTTTGAGAAACCAAACATTGCCGCACCACCTTTCAGGGAGTGCATCGCCCTGAATACTGCATCTATTGCGTTGTTGTCGTGAGCATTCTTTTCCAGCATCAGCAATCCCTGCTCAATCTGCTCAAGATACTCGAGGGCTTCCTCCCTGTATGTTTCCCGGAATTTATCAGCGTTCATCAGCGCAAAACCCTTTTTATTGTTTTTAAAAGCTTTTCAGCCTGGAAAGGCTTGACAATCCATCCTGTAGCCCCTGCATCCTTGGCTTCCTGCTTTTTCGCAATCTGCGACTCAGTGGTCAGAAAAAGAATGGGAACTCCCTTGTAGTTTTCAAGCACCCGCAAAGCTTTAATCAGCTCCAGGCCATCCATTTCCGGCATGTAAAGATCGGTAAGTACCATACGAAAACGCTCTTTTTCAGCTTTAGCCAAGGCATCCTTGCCATCCACGGCAGTGGTTACATCATATCCTGCCTCCCTCAGCGTGTAGGCCAGCACTTCACGGATACTATCAGAATCATCTACCACCAGTATTTGTTTCGACATATCAATCAGTTCTTTATTTCAAAATGGTTTGCAAAACCTGACTTTTCCAATAACTTAACCTGCTCTGACGACTCACTTATAAACAATTCAACATCAGCATCCACCATCCTTTTAAAACTAAGCAAGAGCTGTAAAACTGAAACACTTAATTCCTCGTCAGGATAGACTTTGAGAAGCACAGCTTCTTTACCTCCTGACTGCTGAATCAATGCATCTCTTATCTTGCTCATTTCCTGTAAAAGAAACTCGCCTTTCAGGACAATAACGAAATGTTCTTCCTGCCTTTGTGTTGATATTTTATAGGAATTTCCAGACATATGGTTAAATAATCTTTAAAGATAAAAAAATAAAGCAAACATTTAAATAGTTTACCCCTTAATAAGATGGCACAATATTTTATTGTTAAGCTGCGAAAAACTATTTTTGCTGTCTGTTGTAAACTCAAATTACAACCTATGAATATAAAAACACGCAAGCTTGCTTTCTATTTATTTATTTCTTTTACGCTGATGACTCTTCAGGGTTGCTATGCTCCTCAATTTACAAGTGCGGAGGTGTTGTTTCCCGCCAAAGAAACCAATTTGGCCGAAAACCTGGAAACAGCCACGCTTGTAAACCGCAGTTACCTGCCATCTTCGCAACGCGAAAAATCGGGTGTGTATTACAAGGGCGACAGCTATGCTAAAACAGACACTTACGTGGATAGTGTTGTTTCTGACAATGCTTTGTATGCTTTTGCCTACAATCTGAATATCGCACCTAAAGGCCAAACGGTAAAAAATGACAGCATTTACAAAATGCCTGTGCAGGAGAATGAGTTTCTTCAACCCCTCAGTATGAAAGAAGTCAACAGAATATGCGAAGAGATGAATGCTGATGTGATTATTTCGCTGGAGGCTTTTCACTCATTTGACAGCCTCTATCGCTACCTGACGGATGCCTATTACGTTAGCGAGCGGAAAACATCACTTTTAACCGCCTGGCGGGTGTATAAATACGGGCATCACCGGCCTGTATATCAAAGTTATATCGAAGACTCCATTTATTTTAACGCCTATGGCTATTCAAGGTATTCGGCCGACAAAGACTTAATCAGTTATAAAAATGCGCTTTACGAAATTTCCTACAGCAGTGGCGAAAAGTTTTTCAGGGAAATCAGTCCCCACTGGAAAGAGATTGAGCGTATATATTTTGATTACTACAGCCGGGACATGGCTAAAGGCAATGAGTTTGCAGATAAAAAACTCTGGAAAAAAGCAGCCGCTGTTTGGCGGCCAGTGGCAGAGAAGCAGAAGGGTAGTAAATCGGCTTATGCGGCCTACAACATGGCCATTGCATCTGAGATGACCGGAAACCTTGAGCTTGCAATGTTTTGGTTAAATAAAGCATTGGAAATGCGATCGGACAATTACTATTTCCTGGAATACAGAAAAACGCTCCGCGAAAGAATAAGCAGACAACAAGTAGTCGATCGTCAACTGGGAGCTGATTAAGCAGTTTTTTAAGTCCATGATTTGAGTCTAAAAAGCACATTTTTTATCAGAGGACGTAATATGCAGATTGTCAGAATATTACAAAACAGTCATTTTGTATTTAAATTCCTGGTTATCAAATCAATAACCTACAAACATAAAAACAGATAAACTTATAAAACTAAAGTCTTCCATGCGTTTTCAAAAACCCCTGGTTAAAGGAACACTTCTAAAAAGATATAAACGTTTCTTAGCCGATGTTAAACTGGAGAACGGAGAAACCGTAACAGCACACTGCACAAATTCCGGCACGATGAAAACGGCTATCGAAGAAGGTGCCGAAGTATACCTGACCCATCACAACAATCCTAATCGCAAAACCCAATACACCTGGGAGATGATAAAGATCAACGGCCATTGGGTGGGCATCAATACCAATCATCCAAATCAGATCGCTTTTGAAGCTGTGAAGAATGGGGAAATAGAAAAGCTACAAGGATACACCTCTGTAAAGCGAGAAGTAAAAAAAGGGAAAAGCCGTATCGACATTTTTGCATCTAACGAAAAGGAAGCGTGCTTTATTGAAGTCAAAAATGTGACCATGAAGTCTGGAAAAAAAGCAGTTTTCCCGGATGCCGTTACGGTCCGCGGACTTAAACACCTGAATGAACTTATTGAAGCAAGAGCTGAAGGGTACCGCGCAGTGATGCTTTACGTTATCCAGCGCATGGACGTCGATTCTTTTGGTCCGGCCCGGGAAATTGATCCCGAATACAGTAAAAAGCTGGATGAAGCTATTGAAAAGGGGGTCGAAGTAATTGCTGTACAGGTAAAAGTAACGCCGGAGGAAATCAGGATTGAGAGGGAGGTGGATTATAGAAATTAGCCTATTTTAATACTAAATCATCTGGGTTTTGCCTTGAATCCCATAGCTTATGTATAACAATATATTGGGTGGTCAGCTCATAAAAAACAATGAATTGATTTACAACCAAACCTCGCACTTTCGCAATATCTGTTTCCTTTCCGATATAAGGATTTTTATTAATTCTTCTAATTTCTGATTCTATTTCTGAGTATAGCTTTTTAGAATATGAATAACTTTTATTTCTTTCGGCATAAAACTTCAGGATTTCATACAAGCCAATCTTAGCCTGATGTGGCCAGACTACTTTTCGCTTAACCACTTTTTAACCTCTTGATTTAAATCTTCATGGGCAACGAAACGATTATTCTCAAAATCCTTTTGTGACGTTTCTATTTCGCTCTTTTGATAATCTGTTAATCTCATTGTTTCTATAGAAGCAGTTCTATTTAATAATATATGAAGAGATGCCAAATAATGAGGGTCATCAATCTGATTGATTTGAGCTATTATTTTTTGTTTAAGTTCCAAGGTTGTCATAAAGCTATTTTATTCAAAAATAATACAGTTACTTACAAAGTGCAAAATAATCCCAAAATTATGCAACACATCTCACATTATCCTGATTATATTTGCAACAGTGATACAAAAGTCTTTAAATATAGCACTCGCCTGTTTGGTGTTGATTACAACATCCGGGTTTTCTTTGTCGAAACATTACTGCGGCGATGAAATAGCTTCGGTGAGTGTGATGACTGAAGCCGAAAGCTGCTGCGATATGGATTCCTGCTGCCATACAGAAACGGAATTCTATCAGGTTGATGAAGATTTTGTATTATCAGCGATTCAATATATTCCTGATAACCAGGTTATTCAGATGTTCCATCTTTTGTCTCAGGAATTGTTTTCGGTGTCGTCAATGGACAATAATTACTTACCACATCAGGATTTTGAATCACCTCCCCTTCATACCATCAATAAAAACACATTTCTTAGTGTAATACAGGTTTATATCCTTTGATTCTTCTTCACTTTTAAAACAATGCACAACATACTGCTGTTGCAGCACTATGTGTCATTACATCCATAGTTGTCAATACTTTATAGTGAAAAGAATTATAAAAATAAACCATGTTTAACAGGATTATTAAGTTTTTTCTTGAGAACAAATTAGTAACAGTTCTTTTATTAACCGGGCTAATAGCCTGGGGAATTGTGACTTCACCCTTCGGGTGGAAAATTGGGGCATTGCCATCCGATCCGGTGCCGGTAGACGCCATCCCTGATATCGGTGAAAACCAACAAATTGTATTCACCGAATGGAAAGGGCGCTCACCTCAGGATATCGAGGACCAGATATCCTACCCACTGACCACGTATTTGCTAGGAATTCCCGGCGTAAAATCCATCCGTAGTTCTTCCATTTTCGGTTTTTCAAGCATCTTTATCATTTTTGAAGAGGACGTTGAGTTCTACTGGTCGCGCTCACGCATTCTGGAAAAGTTAGCCTCGTTACCTGCGGGCTTGCTGCCCGAAGGTGTGCAACCTGCACTCGGGCCAGACGCCACCGCACTCGGACAGGTTTACTGGTACACCATTGAAGGACGGGATAAGAATGGAAACCCGACAGGTGGTTGGGATTTGCACGAAATACGTACGGTGCAGGATTTTTATGTGAAATACAGCTTAAACTCCGCTGCCGGAGTATCGGAAGTTGCTTCAATCGGAGGGTTTGTACAGGAGTATCAAATTGATGTCAATCCCGATGCACTGAATAATTACGGCATCCCCTTGCATAAAGTGATGCAGGCGGTACGGAAATCAAATCGTGATGTGGGGGCCAAAACCATTGAAATCAACAAAGCCGAATACCTGGTGCGTGGGCTGGGCTACATTAAAAATATCGAAGACATTGAACAGGGGGTGGTTGCCGTTCAGGACAATGTTCCCATCCGTGTAAAGGATGTTGGTGTTGTTAGTCTCGGACCGGCTTCCCGGCGTGGCGCGCTCGATAAAGACGGCGCAGAGGTGGTTGGCGGCGTGGTGGTCGCACGTTATGGCGCGAATCCACTGGAAGTGATCAACAACGTCAAAGCCAAAATTAAAGACATAGCACCCGGCCTACCAAAAAAGGTTTTACCTAATGGCGTGGAAAGTCAGCT
The DNA here is from genome assembly GCA_041694335.1 of Bacteroidales bacterium. Lineage (GTDB taxonomy): Bacteria > Bacteroidota > Bacteroidia > Bacteroidales > JAIPAH01 > JAIPAH01. Next base: position 9,759 of record JASMTJ010000138.1, on the reverse strand, counting down.
CACCATCGTTCCGTTTTATGACCGCTCAGGATTAATCTATGAGACACTAGGGACTTTGGAAGAGGCTATTTCTTTACAGATTATCATTGTCATACTTGTTGTCATTGTAATGGTCTACAATCTGCGGGCTTCGTTTCTAATATCCAGTTTATTGCCCATTGCTGTGCTGATGGTATTCATTGCCATGCGCTATTTTGGCGTAGACGCCAACATTGTTGCACTGTCGGGTATTGCCATTGCCATCGGAACCATGGTGGATTTGGGGGTGATCCTTTCAGAGAACATCATCAAGCATATCGATGAGGCCCCGCCAGGACAAAAACTGATAACTACCATTTACAACGGTTCGTCAGAAGTCAGCTCTGCCATACTGACTGCCGTTTCAACTACTATCGTAAGTTTTATCCCGGTATTTACTATGCAGGCTGCCGAAGGGAAATTGTTCGGACCGCTGGCATATACCAAAACCTTTGCACTGATAGCTGCACTGATTGTTTCCTTATTCATTCTGCCCATGCTGGCGCACTGGTTTTTTGGCGCAAGAATAAAAAGTCAAAATGTCAGAAAGTGGGTGAATATCATATTGATTCCCATAGGAATTACCGCCCTTATTCTCGGGCAGATTTGGGGAGGATTGATTTTGCTGGCTTTTGGATTAGTGGGAGTGATAAAAGCGATCAGAGGAAAAAAATCACAAGAAGAAAAAAGAAAGTCAACTAAAACCGAAGAGCGCAACTCTACCAGGGTATCGATTCATCAAAAAATAAACTCATTTGCCCATTGGATACTCGATTATGCCGAAATCATTATTATGGTTATTGGTGTGATCTGGTTGCTGGCCAAATACTGGCTCCCTCTGGGACCTGCCAGGAGCTTGGTGATGAATGTTTTATTTGTGGCTCTGCTTGTGATTCTTATTTTAGGATTTTTTACACTACTTGAATATTTCTACACAAGGATATTGATTTGGTCTCTCAACCACAAAGTCACATTTCTTTCAATACCCACAATATTGATTGTTCTGGGAATAACCATGTGGATGGGCTTTAACAATATATTTGGGTTTGTCGCCAGCGGATTTGACAAAGTTGGCTGGAATATCCGCACCACGGAAGTCTGGTCCACGCTAGCACATGAATTCCCGGGAATTGGCAAGGAATTTATGCCCTCGCTCGACGAGGGAAGTTTCCTGTTGATGCCTACCTCAATGCCACACTCCGGGATGGAATACAATCGCAAGGTGCTCGGGCAACTCGACATGTTGATTTCTAACATCCCCGAAGTAGAGTTGACCGTGGGAAAACTTGGTCGCGCGGAATCGGCGCTCGACCCCGCACCCATTTCAATGTATGAAAACGTGATCAACTACAAACCGGAATACATGTTGAACGAACGCGGCCATCGCGTGCGCTTCAAAGTGGACAACGAAAACAATTTCATTCTTGCCTCGGGAGATACGCTTTCTAACGAGGAAGCGCTGCGAAAGGACGTGTCGCGCGAAGATTTAATTCGTGATGGTCAGGGAAATTACTTCCGTAACTGGCGTGAAGAAATTAAATCGCCCGATGACATCTGGGAAGAAATTGTAAGCGTTTCAAAAATTCCCGGTGTAACGTCTGCGCCAAAACTGCAACCCATCGAAACAAGACTGGTAATGTTGCAAACCGGTATGCGTGCACCCATGGGAATTAAAGTCTATGGCCCGGATCTGGCAACTATCGAAAATTTTGGAATCAAACTGGAAGATATACTTAAAACCGTCCCTTCGGTAAAAAAAGAAGCGGTGTTTGCCGACCGTATTGTAGGCAAACCTTATCTGCACCTCGATATAAACCGCGAAAAAATTTCGCGCTATGGGCTAAATGTGGATGATGTGCAGCGCACTATTGAAACGGCCATCGGAGGCATGCAAATAACCTCAACCGTCGAGGGTCGGGAGCGTTATCCGGTACGGGTTCGTTATCCACGCGAACTGCGTGACGATCCGGAAGCATTGGGCAAAATACTTATGTCTACGCCTACTGGTGCACAAATTCCGTTAGAACAAATCATCGACTTTGAATATGTGCGCGGTCCGCAGGCCATTAAAAGTGAAGAAACGTTTTTAGTGGGGTATGTGCTATTTGATAAAAACGATGGGTTTTCGGAAGTTACTGTAGTGAACGATGCCCGTAAGGCGATACAAGAGAGAATTGATTCTGGTGAGCTGGTAGTACCTGCCGGGATAAACTATAAGTTCTCCGGCAGCTATGAAAATCAGGTTCGCGCTGAGAAACGGTTGTCGATAATTGTACCCTTGGTACTCGCCATTGTATTTCTCATACTCTATTTCCAGTTCAAATCGGTGTCCACTTCACTGATGGTATTCACCGGAATTGCAATGGCATTCAGCGGCGGATTCATAATGCTTTGGCTTTATGGGCAAAGCTGGTTTGTTGATTTTTCCATTTTCGGAACCAATATGCGTGATTTATTCCAGATGCAAACCATCAACCTTAGTGTGGCTGTTTGGGTGGGGTTTATCGCCCTGTTTGGAATTGCTACTGACGATGGCGTATTGATGGGCACCTATCTTGACCAGAGCTTTTTACGAAACAAAACTGATAACCTGAAAGGAATACGCGCGGCCGTGGTGGATGCCGGACAACGGAGAATCAAGCCTGCTGTGATGACTTCGGCAACTACGATTATCGCATTATTGCCGATTCTGACTTCCACCGGCCGGGGTGCCGATATTATGATTCCAATGGCCATTCCGGCTTTTGGGGGAATGATTTTCGCCGCCATCACCTATTTTATTGTGCCCGTATTGTACAGCTACCGCGAAGAGCGAAAACTTAAAAAGAATCAGTCATGAAGAAGATAATAACAATCATACTTATATTCATTTCAGGGATAATTGTAGTGCACGCACAAACAGAATATTCTGCCTACGCGCTACCCCTGCCCCCTAAAGGGGAAAGCCAGCCCGCGGAGCGAGGAGTTCTCCCCTTCAGTGGAGTCAGAGGGGTGAGCGAAGGAGGGTCTCAACTTCGGCAAGCCTTCGGCGACCGAAGGGTAAGCAATGGGGAGATGCAAAACCCTCAAGGAAATCCGCTGGACAGCTACCTTAAAATGGCTGCCAAAAATAACCCGGGGCTTCAGGCAAAATACAAGGCGTTTGAAGCGGCCCTGCAAAAAATTCCGCAGGTGAAAGCACTGCCTGATCCTTCGTTTTCATTCGGCTATTTTGTATCTCCGGTGGAAACACGCGTCGGACCACAACGCGCTAAATTTTCGCTGAGTCAAATGTTTCCGTGGTTCGGAACACTGGAAGCTAAAGGAGATGCAGCTGCTTTGATGGCCGAAGCTAAATACCAGTCATTTCTCGATGCCCGGAACAAGTTATATCTTGATGTAGCTGCCGCCTATTATCCTTTGTACAAGTTAATGCAACTGCAGGAAATTGAGCAGGAAAACATCGAAATACTTCAATCCTATAAAAACATCGCCACCCGGAAGTTCGAAAATGGGGCTTCTCCCATGGTGGATGTGCTGCGTGTGGATATTATGCTGAAAGCCTCGCGTACGAACCTGGAAATTATGAATAAAAAAGAGCAGGCTCTTGTTTCCACGTTCAACAATTTATTAAACCGCAACGAGGATGAAGATGTGGTTGTAGCGGATAATTTGTTGGCAACGGATTTTGAAATTGAAGCTGTAAAAGATTCCCTGCTTGGAAACAATCCTGCAATCACCGCTATCGAATTAAAAACAAAGGCCAGCAAAGCCAATGAAACTGCTGCACAAAAACAGGGGCTTCCAAATATTGGTGTAGGGCTGGATTATGTGGTTGTGGGAGAACCTTCTGACATGTCGGTTTCCGATGCAGGAAAAGATGTGTTGATGCCGATGGTTTCGGTGAGTATTCCACTATTTAGTAAAAAGTACGACGCCGCGGAAAAGGAAGCACAGTTTATGCAGGAAAGTTATACGCTGCAGAAAGAAGATGCGCTCAATTCGCTTTCTTCGGAATTTGACCGGACTATGTTCGAAATTTCACAGCAGCTAGATTTAATGGAATTGTACCGCGAGCAGATTACAACAACGCAACAGTCACTGAACCTGCTGTTCAGCTCCTATAGCAACTCCGGTAAAGCGTTCGAGGAAGTGCTGCGCATGCAGCAAAAATTACTGCAATACGAAAAACAGATGGCTAAAGCAGAGGCACAATATCATACCGCTATGGCCAGATTAGATTATATAACCGCAAAAAACACACACAATGAATAAAAAAATAATCATAACTGTTATTGTCACCCTGGTTTCTGGAATTTTACTTGGGTGGTTGATTTTCGGAGGTTCTGAAGCAGAACCTAACGCCGAACATGTGCACGACACAGAAATGGCGGAAGAAACCACGTGGACCTGCTCTATGCACCCGCAGGTCCGTAAATCCGAACCAGGTGATTGCCCCATCTGCGGCATGGATTTGATTCCTGTGGAAAATGAAAAAAGCGATGGGCTTGACCCCAAAGCCGTGAGCATGTCGCCAACAGCTATGCAGCTGGCAAATATACAGACAGCAGTGGTTGGGTACACGGATCCGGTGAAAAAGGTTCGGATGAACGGAAAAGTACAGTCTGACGAGCGGCTGGTTTATTCACAATCATCGCACATCCCCGGAAGAATAGAAAGACTGATGGTGAACTTTACAGGCGAATATCTAAGCGAAGGACAAGTGATTGCTTCTGTTTATTCACCCGATTTAGTAACGGCACAGGAAGAGTTATTTGAAGCGCAAAGGATAAAGGATAAGCAACCTTCACTTTTCAAGGCAGCCAAGGAAAAGCTGAAAAACTGGAAACTGTCGGAAGAGCAAATTCAGCAAATACTGGAGACCGGTATGGCGAAGGAAACTTTTAAGATCCGTGCGGATGTATCAGGGTACGTTACCGAAAAACGGATCAACACAGGAGATTACGTAGGTCGCGGGCAAGCCATCTACGAAATTGCCGACCTTTCACGCGTCTGGGTGTTGTTCGATGTTTATGAATCGGATATGCCATGGGTGGATCAGGGCGATGAGGTCACTTTTACTATTGCTTCTTTGCCGGGTGAAAAATTTGAAGGGGAGATATCATTCCTTGACCCGGTAATCGATCCAAAAACACGGGTGGCTAAGGCCCGGGTAGTAAAATCCAACCCTGGGTTAAAACTGAAACCCGAAATGCTGGCATCCGGCGTAGTGAAAGCCGAATTATCCAATCGGGATGAGAATTTGGTGGTTCCTAAATCAGCTGTAATGTGGACTGGCGAACGTTCGGTGGTTTACGTGAAATCAAAAACAGAAAAAGGTGTTGATTTCACTTTGCGTGAAGTGACATTGGGGCCGGAACTTGGCGAAAGCTTCATAGTGGAAGAAGGTTTGAAAAAAGGAGAAGAAATCGCAGTGCACGGAACGTTCAGCATCGATGCAGCTGCCCAATTGGCAGGCAAGCCCAGCATGATGAACGCTGAAGGCGGAAAGCCAGCCACCGGTCATGATCATGGAGGCATGGAGATGAACACAAATGAATCAAATACAGGCCAAGGGGAGAAGGAAGTCGCAGGAGAAAATAAGACCCTGACTGTTAGTCAACAGGCCAAAGAAGCTTTACACCCATTGCTTAAGAGCTACCTCGCATGGAAAGATGCCCTCACGCGCGACGACTTTAAACAAGCCCAACAAATGGCCCTAGTTATGAGGAAACAATTAGAAAAAATTGATATGGGCGTATTTAAGGGCAACGCACATCAAGCTTGGATGGACCATCAGGAAGAACTGGCCACCAGCATGAAACACCTGCAACATCTGTCAGATATCGATGAGCTGCGCAGATCATTTCAGGAAGTGTCAGCCAGCATGATAAAGGTGACTCGTAAATTCAGACCGCTCACCAATGTGGTGTATGTGCAACATTGCCCCATGGCTAATAACAATAAAGGGGCTGACTGGCTGAGCACTGAGCAAGAGATAAAAAATCCATATTACGGAAACTCAATGCTTACCTGCGGAGAAGTAACAGAACAACTCTAGTGCTGTGTCAATGCGAAACAGACAATTGTTATCAGGTGACAGACTGACTGTTTGATACAACTTTTTTACAAAATTATGTAATACATTACAATGATAATGACTATAAATTTGTAAGTAAACGTATAAACCAATAAAAAGGGAGTAGCCATGATAATTAAAGTTTTAATTGCATTAATAGTACTTGCGACAGTTGTTTTATTGCCTTTAGGATTAGCACTGTTGCTCAAACAAGAGGGAGTAATTGCCTTCGGATCCTCATGTGCAGGCGATGATAATGGAGATGCAACCAAGGCATGTGCCGCATGTGAAATTAAAGAACTGGCAAATTGTGACTATAAGGAGCAAACCTCTCAATGAGGTGTACAAACTGTCTGAACCCAGGCAGAACCTGAAGATGGCTTCACATTTGGGAATAAGTAATGAAAGAAGCTATACCTGAACAAATGATGAACACAAAGACTTTCCGGCTAAAACCGGGAACTACAAAAGCCAATGGGCGAAGTTTAAATTATGTCAATAAACAGAAACAGTAGGAACGAATGAAAAAACAAAATGAGGTTAGCCGTTCGCATTTAAAGCGAGATCGTAATGACAAATCATTGTGTCATGAAAAGCCAACAGTTGCAGAAAAAACAGGAAAATGCCCGGTATGCAACATGCATGTTGACAACACTGCTTATTCTGTGGCACACAATAGGGAAACCTTTTACTTTTGCTCAGAGGGCTGTCTTCAAAAGTTCCAAACTGAACCATGGAATTACTTTGGCGATCACCAGTATGATTTAATGTTCATCGGGGGTGGACCTGCGGGATTAACCGCAGCGGTTTATGCCTCAGTCTCCGGTATCAACCCTGATTGCAGCACAAGTACAGAGGGGATCTTTGCCTGCGGCGATGTTACCATTGCCTATGGCAAGAGGATAAATATCGCCTTAGGAGAAGGGGCCAAGGCTGTTCTAAGGGTTACTCAATTCTTAAAAGAAACGAAAAAGAAGGATCAACTAAAAAACTATATATCATGAAACTAATAAAAGCATATATCAGACACAGAAAAACAGAAGAGGTGTATAAGGCATTGAAGCAGGCAGGTTTCTGCTGCATGACCTTTGTTGAATGTGAAGGAACAGGCCAGTACTCAGATCACGAAGAGCAACACATCAGTGAAAAATACCCGTTTGCGGATGCTTACAGGGTAATCAAACTGGAAATGTTAGTGGCCAGCGAGCATGTAAAACCTGTAGTTCAAATTATTCGCGATAACGGGCGTACAGGCTATCGTGGCGATGGGATGATTGCCATTTCCCCGGTGGATGAAGTGTACAAAGTACGAAATGATGAATCGGGTATTCTTGCTATTTAATAGTAAAATTATGCAAATCATTCAACAAATTATATAACATGTTAATGCACAACACTTCGCATCTTTGTAGTGTGAATTTAAAGAACAATTTTTTTAACATTAAAAATGGAGTTTATATGAAAAAGTTAGCAGTATTAGTAACAGCGATTATTTTCCTGACTGGTTTTACAGCAAATGCACAAATGCATCATGGGAAAAATCAAAAACAAGGTCAAAAGAAAGGCATGATGATGCAGAAACGCGAAATGATGCAAGGCAACATGATGCAAGGTATGATGGGAAAACAAATGCCCATGAAAAAATACATGATGACAATCAATAAGCTGCCTGGCATGCAATCAACATTGTCCTTGTCTCAGAAACAAACCGAAAAGCTTATCGACTTGCGAACTGCGTTTAAGAAAAAACAGGCGGAGTTTAAAGGAGATATGGCAAAAGAGAGAATGGAACTTCATAACCTGCTTGACCAAAACGCTTCTGTCAATGAAGTGAGAAATCAGGTAGAGAAATGCACCAGTATTCATGTAAATATGATGGTCGCAGCCTATGAAACAGCCAATAAAATGAAATCGGAGCTTTCTGATGAGCAAAAGGAGCAATTGAAAAACATGATGTCGTCAAAGGGGAGCATGATGAATGGTGGCATGAAAAAAATGCATGGCACTACCAATTAAAATAGTTGCTTTTATGAGTTTGGCCTGAAAAGAATCATTTTCTGATATTAAGTTTGAATTCTTTACAGACCAAGCTCATAATTACGCTGCATAAAACTATGCAAATCATACTATAAAAGATATAACAAGTTACCATACCACACACTGTATGTTTGTAATGTGAATTTAAAGCAAATTATTTACTCATTCAAAAGTTATAAATGAATTAAAAAGAAAGGAGATTACTATGCATGGATTTGGAGGAATGGGCTTTGGTATGGGTTGGCCGTGGATATTAGGCCTTATTCTTATTGCCGCTATCATTTGGGGAATATTCCGATCACCCGGCCAAAATAATGCTTTCAATAAGCCTGAAAATCAGAAATCAGCACTCAATATCCTCGACGAACGTTATGCCCGGGGCGAAATTGACAAAGAGGAGTACGAAACAAAAAAAAGTGACCTGGGAAAATAATTAAATCTTGATGGTATGAAAAACACAGCACAAGGCAACTATTACTGCCCAATGAACTGCGAGGGTGACAAGGTATATGATATACCGGGCAATTGCCCGGTTTGCAACATGCACCTGGTACCGGTTGGAAATGCTGGCAATAGCCATGAACGTCAACACCAAAAGGAGCAAAAACACGAGCATAGGCATGATATCCACAATCATGCGGAACAATCGCATGAGCACACTCATCATAGCCATTCGGATAGTGGTGCTAAGTATTACTGCCCCATGCGCTGTGAAGGTGATAAAACATACGATGAACCTGGAGACTGCCCTGTTTGTGGTATGCACCTGAAAAAAGAAGAGGCTAAACCGGTTCCGGGCAGTGGCCAAGCCATCTATACCTGCCCGATGCACCCGGAAGTAAAGCAGGATCATCCGGGCAGTTGTCCGAAATGCGGAATGGATTTAGTTCCTGAAAAAGCAGAAGAAACCAGCGAGGAAGAAAAAGCCTACAAAAAAATGGCAAAAAAATTCTGGGTGGCACTAGCACTAAGTATTCCAGTGTTTATTATTGCGATGTCAGAGTTTTTCGCTTTCCTGCCATTGGAAGAGATAGCTTCGAAAAAAGTGTGGGGGTGGATTGAATTTGTATTGGCCACTCCGGTAGTGTTTTATTCAAGCTGGGACTTTTTCAAGCGTGGCTGGAGTTCCATCGTTCGGTGGATGCCCAATATGTGGACACTGATTTCCATTGGTGTGGGGGCGGCTTATCTTTTCAGCGTATTTGCATTAATCCTTCCCGGGGCTTTCCCTGAACAGTTCAAAGATGCTTCGGGCAATGTACACCTATATTTTGAAGCGGCTGCCGTTATACTCACCCTTGTAATTCTGGGACAAGTACTTGAACTCAGGGCCCACAGCAAAACCAATTCGGCCATAAAGGCCTTGCTGAATTTGGTACCATCGGTGGCAAGGGTTATACGAGATGGCGAAGAAACTGAAATACCCCTTGAAGAAGTGGTGGAAGGAGACCTATTAAGAGTGCGCCCCGGGGAAAAAATCCCTGTTGATGGCGTGGTTGCAACTGGTAATGCTGTCCTTGACGAGAGCATGATCACAGGTGAACCCATTCCGGTGGATAAATCACCGAATGACAAGGTTACCGGGGGTACCATAAACGGGAACACCTCCTTCGAGATGAAGGCTGAAAAGGTGGGGGGAGATACCC
>JASMTJ010000137.1:0-8665 GCA_041694335.1 Bacteroidales bacterium | reverse complement strand
CGGCAGTTAGGCTTATCCACTTTGTTGATGACCACAATCGGGTTGAGTCCGAGCGCTAAGGCCTTAGATAAGACAAAACGTGTTTGCGGCATAGTGCCTTCAAAAGCATCTACCAACAGCAAAACACCATCGGCCATATTCAGCACACGCTCCACCTCTCCGCCAAAGTCGGCGTGACCCGGCGTATCAATAATGTTAATTTTTACTCCTTTGTAATCAACGGAAACATTTTTTGCCAGGATGGTAATTCCACGTTCTCTTTCCAGATCATTGCTATCGAGAATCAGGTCTTCTCTTTTTTCATGATCTTTAATAAGGTTACTTTGATATATCATCTTGTCTACCAGCGTGGTTTTACCATGGTCGACGTGAGCTATTATTGCAATATTTCTGATTTCCTGCATTCAAATTTATTTTAGCCTGCAAAAGTAGTTCAAATAAGAATAACAGAATGTGATCATAAGTGAATAAAACGTTAATTAGTACTGCCTCTCGTTTGCGGCAATAACTTGTTTTTAATCAGAATTAAAAATCTATCAAAAATGTTTCTAAACAAACAGCATTACTTAAAAGTGTTTTTTTATACTCATCCTGTTTTGTTATATTTGTTTTCAAATAACACTAAAACCCAATGGTAAACCGAACTGTCATTACGTTAGCATTCATTTTGCTCCTGATACCGGCCTTTTCACAAATGTCGGCGCACTCAAAACCGAAATTATCAGATAGCAACAAAAACCAACACTCAGCCTTCTCTTTGTCAGAAACTGAGGAATCATCCGGATTCTTTAATCATTTTCATGGATTTATCGGCACCTCATGGAGTCATACCTTACCGAAAGGGGAATTTCAGGATATTGTGGAGTATGGCACACAAATGCGCTTTATGGATTTTGGATTTTTCTTTTCGAAAAACATTGGGATAAGCGGGCTGTGGCACGGAGGCTCTAACCATGACAGGCCTGATTTAGACAAGATCTTCTATTCTGACGGTATTTTAGCCGGACCTATCCTGTCGTTGCCCCTTCACGAGAGACTTACAGTAAATGCAAGAGCCTTAACGGGCTATGCTAAAAACCGTTTCGTGCTTAATCATGGAAGCCCCAGTACTGTTAATTCTTCAGCCTACATGATTAGTTTTCTGGTAAGGTACGAATTTGTTAATAATTTAGGGTTGTATGCTGAAGTAGCACATTACAAATCAAATGTCAACTATGAATTCAGGGAGAGTTTTATCGACACTGAAATACATGCCTTAACGGAGATAAAAACATACACCATCGGATTAGGGATTACTTATCTGATACCTGAACTTTTTTAGCCAAAAAAGACGATAAACCCGGAATTATTTTTCATCGGTCAAAACCTGAGGCCAATACCAACAGAAAAGTTATATGAGGTAATAGGCAGTGTTTCCATGCTATTTCTATGATTGATTTCGATGGAGGAAACAAAAACATCAGCACTTCCCATCAACCTCCATATCTCATTAAAGTCATAATAAAGAAATACACCCGGATTGTATGCCATATCCGAACTCGTGTGACCCGTATCCCTCATTTTTGTAGACCCAATTCCGGCCAATAATTTAATCCCAACCATGTATTTCCCTTCAAAACCGGTAAAAAGCATAGGGCCAAGAAAGTAACCAGAACTAAAGTAAAAATCGCGATCAAAATGATATTCATCCCGCTCATGATATAATTTCGTCCATGAAAGAGCCAAGCCAAAATTTTCATGTGCCCGATAAGTAAGATCCAAAACATTAATTTTCAACCCCTCACTGGCAAATCCATTTGGGCTGGGAAGGTTGAAATCAGGAGAACTGTCATAAAAATCGCCAAAAGGTATAGTTCCCCCAATCATCGCACTCGCACAGAACCTTTTGGGCGTGTTAGTGGTCATATCCTGGGCCAATCCCGGTAAGGAAAGAACCATTAAAAGTGCTAAAAAAGAAAGCGTTCTCATGGTTATTGCAATTGATGAGAGACCAATATTAACAATAAAATCCATTTCTTCGAAAAAATACTGCAAATCAAACTATACCAACAAGTTTCGCTTCTCTTTTGTAAAGGGCTGCCAATACACTTGCATCTTAACCAACACTGCAACACTCAATCGTTTGCGATAATTATGGACACTGAAATCCAACCCTTTATGCTACAGACACAACCGAAGAATAAACTATGGGTTTCAACCAGTATTCAGGAATACGCTATTTTTGAATTCACAAAACAGTAATTTTATATCACATGCGCATGAAAAGGTTCATAACCACATTAGCAGTCCTTGTTTTTCTTGTATCGCTTGGCAAAGCACAGGAAAGAACATTCGAAAGTTTCAGTCAGGAAGGAAATACCTTCGAAATTAAAGTCAGTGATGGCTTGTATGTACTCATTCCCTACACCGCCAACATCATCCATTCGGCTTTTTACCCCGACAGCCTGCCCGTCGACAACCAGTCTTATGCTGCCGTACTGCAGCCTCAAAACTCTCCCCTGGAAGTCAAAAACGAAAGCAATACCATCCGAATTCACAGCGATGCTCTCAGGGTAGTAATTAAAAAAGCCCCTTTCTCTGTAGAGTTTTACCAGGATGACAAACTGCTTTTCAGCGAAAAGCATGGTTACGCCCTCACCGATACATCACAAAAAAGAACTTTATCCATTGGCGAAGACGATATCCTTTACGGAGGAGGCGAACGCGTGCTGGGCATGAACCGCCGCGGGCACCGCTTGCAAATCTATAACCGGGCACATTACGGATACACTACGCATTCAGAGCTGATGAATTACGCCATCCCCATGTATCTGTCCTCAGAAAAGTATGCCGTTTTATTCGACAATGCCTCGCATGCTTACCTCGACCTCGACAGCCAGGGCAACAATCATGTGACGTACGAAACGTTTGGAGGAACCACCAACTATTTTGTCATCAGTGCCGATGACTGGTATGGCCTCACAGAGAATTACACACAGCTTACCGGCCGGCAGCCCTTGCCTCCCCGATGGGCCTTAGGGAACTTCAGTAGCCGCTTCGGATATCACACTCAGGAAGAAGTGCTGTCGACCGTTGATAAATTCTTCCAGGATGATATTCCGGTAGATGCCGTTATTCTGGACCTGTATTGGTTTGGACCTGAACTGAAAGGCCACATGGGTAACCTGGCGTGGGATTATAATGCCTTTCCTGATCCTGAAAAAATGATGGACAGCCTTAGAAACCGGGGCGTAAACACGGTCCTTATCACAGAACCCTTTGTGCTGACCACCAGCAACCGATGGGAAGAAGCCGTGAGGGAAGATGTGCTGGGAACGGATGCCAATGGATTTCCTTATACCTACGATTTCTTTTTCGGAAACACCGGACTTATTGATGTTTTCAAGCTCAACGCCCGCCGTTGGTTTTGGGATATTTACAAAGGACTGGCCGAGCAGGGAGTAGCCGGATGGTGGGGCGACCTGGGGGAGCCTGAAGTGCATCCTGCCGATTTACAGCATGTGAACGGCACAGCCGATGAGGTACATAATGCCTACGGCCACGAATGGGCCAGCATTATCCATGAAGGATACCGCAGGGATTTCCCGCAGCAGCGGCCATTTATCCTGATGCGCGCAGGCTTTGCCGGCTCGCAGCGCTATGGCATGATTCCGTGGACTGGCGATGTGAGTCGCAGCTGGGGCGGACTGGTGCCGCAGCCTGAGATTTCGCTGCAAATGGGAATGCAGGGAGTCGCTTACACACACTCCGATCTGGGAGGCTTTGCTGGTGGCGATTCCCTCAATACAGAGCTTTACCGCCGCTGGATGCAGTATGGCGTTTTTCAACCCATCTACCGCCCGCACGCTCAGGAAGCCATCCCCTCAGAACCTGTTTTTATGCCCGACAGCACCAAAAACAGAGTGCGCAAGGCCATTAAGCTGCGCTATAAACTACTGCCCTACATCTACAACATGGCCTTCGAAAACCACAAAGAGGGCACTCCGCTGATGATTCCGCTCTTTTATGAGGAGCACAGCGAAAAAACACTCGAATATGATGAGGCCTATCTTTGGGGGAAATCACTGTTGGTTTCGCCGGTCAAACAACCCGGAGTCAAAAAGCAAGAGGTCTATTTCCCGGAAGGGCAAGCGTGGTTTGACTTTTATACCGGTGAAAAAATTTCCGGCGGTCAATCGAAAGTGGTGGGTGTAGTTCCCGACCACATTCCGGTGTTTGCTAAGGGTGGCGCCTTCATCCCGATGAAGGCCGAAGCGAAAAGTACCAGCAGTTACAACCTTCACAGTTTCGACATGCATTTCTTTGCGGATGAAAGCGTTAAAACGAGCCGATATGAACTATACAACGACGATGGCCAAACACCCGATGCATTTGAAAAGGGCGTCTACGAAATGATGCACTTCAGCTCAGAAAACAACAGGGATGTTTTAAAACTCCGCTACAAGCATGAAAAGGGTGCTGAATGGACTTGCAAACAAGAAAAAAATGTACGTTTCATTATCCACAACATCGCCAAAAAACCCCGAAAAGTCCTGCTAAACGGCGAAAAGCAAGACAAGAAACAGTGGATTTGGAATCGCGAAAAATCAGAGCTAATCATTCACGTCATTCTTGATGAGAAAGCTATTTTGGAGATTGTAAAGTAAACAAGCTCCCGAAGTAACAAACCTGCCACCAGCAAACTCGCAAGCTGATGGCAGGTTTTTTTATTCTTGCCATCCACCACCAAATCAAATACGTGAGGTGTTAACCTAATTACCAATACATTTTAACATTTCAGCGTTCGGCGGAAGCTCTGCTTCCGCTGTAATATCTCGAAAGCCTCTGGCTTTTAAATAGTCCAAAGATTCATAATTAGCGATGAAACCAGCCTGAGGCTGGAAGAATATAATAGCGAAAGCAGAGCTTCCGCCAAACTGTATGTTTGTAGTTTTCTTTTGATTTGATAATATGCATCTTATCATAAGTACTCTTCTTTACACCTCAATCAAATACCTTTAACAGGATGCTTCCTTTTTTTGATTAATCATATGAACACGCCATCCCTGGCGGCTCAACACATCCACAAATAAGACTGTTCCTTTCATTGAGAGGCTTATTCGGTGCATTGAGTGGCATATTCGGTACGTCAAGCGGCGTGTTCGGGGCATTGAGAAGGATATTCTCTGCATTCAGTGACGTGTTCGCTGAAATTAGCGGCGTGTTCGGTCCATCGAGGAGGATATTCATGGCATTGAGCGGGATGTTTGCTGCATTCAGTGGCTTGTTCGGTCCATCGAGCGGAATGTTCGGGGCATTCAGGGCTTTATGCACTATAAAAAGCGGCTTATGCAAAGCTCCAGACCGGCTGTTCCGGGAGTTTCATCAAAGAACAGGAAACCAATCTCAGGCTTTGGTCAGTTCCATCAAAGTGATTTCGGGCATAATGCCTATCCTTCCGGGATATCCAATCACTCCCAGTCCGCGGTTTACATACAGGTATTGCGATTTCCCGTGGCGTGTATCCTCATACAATCCGGCCCAGTGCTTATACATGTATTTGGCCGGCGACCACTTCACTCCCGGAATTTCGATACCGAACTGCATGCCGTGGGTGTGTCCTGCAAAAGCAATATCAATTTCAGGATACTGCTCCACTACTTCCGAGCTGAAATGGGTAGGATCATGCGACAGCAGCAGCTTCACCGGCGAGTCTTCCGCTCCCTGCAGTGCTTTAGCCATATCCCCTCTTTTCGGGAAACGCGGATAAGCGCTCCAGTTTTCAATTCCTACTACAGCCAGTTGCTCTCCGTTCTTTTCCAGGATGTCGTTTTCATTGTTAAGAAGCTTCCATTGCAGGTCGCGATAAAAATCATACAGGTCTTCCATATTTTCCTGCTTGGCTTCGGCACTTTCCCACTTCTTATAATCCCCGTAATCATGATTTCCGAGGGTGGCATAAATACCGTCACTGGCTTTCAAGTCGGCCAGCACATGCTGAAACCTGAAAGCCTCGCTGGTAGCATAGTTCACCAAATCGCCGGTAAAGAAAATCACATCCGGCTTAAGCTCATTTATCATCCGTACGGCCTCCTTCAACGATTTTTCCGTGGCCATCGTTCCGAGGTGCATATCCGATATCTGAACTATCCGGAACCCTTCAAAGCCTTTCGGCAGATGAGGAAGAGGGACGCGATGCTTCCAGATTTTAAAGTCATAGGCCCACTTCACCATCCCCATAATGAGCGAACCAAGGAATATGCCTCCCGTAATCAGGCTAAATTGCTGCAAAAACTTTGAACGGCTGTTGCGGAACTCATCATCAATCTGCTTCTGACTCTTGGGCGTAAGCAGGTGAATGATGTAACGAACCAGGCGCAGTAAATCATTCAGGAAAAGAAACAGCAGCGGAATCATCTTGGCGGCATAAAACACGAATATCGTTCCGATAAAGTAGGTGCGAAAAGTATCATTCCAACTATCAAAATCAACAAAGAAGGAAGAGGCCGCCACACCCAAAAGCGCAAGCGCCGGAAGCCAATAGAGAAACATCAGCGAATAAATAATCGCCTTGTGATAAAGGAAAATAAACTTCCGGAGGCTCGACCACAGATACATATCCAGGACCAAAAGACCGATGAAAAAAGGTAATCGCGATACCACTTTCGGCATTTCCTCTTTTAAAAAGAAGTATAGAAGAAGTGTAAAAAGAATTACGATACCCGCAACAATGCCTGTTTTTTTCATGCTACAAAAAAAATAAAAAATCAGGCTAATTGTTCATTAACCTGATTTATTCAGAATTTATTAATAGTGAGAGTAAAGGTTGCTTTATGTTATATTAAAAGCTGAACCATAAATCAATACCCACCTTTGGTGCAAACCCGCTGTATCCTGGTTCCAGAAAATAATCATAGTAGTTCTCTTTGCTGGCTTTTCTGAGTCCGCCGCCGGCATAAAAATCAAGGTGGATTTTATCCGCGAAAACATATTGAAGGCCAAATAACATACCACCACCAAACACATTAAACTCCTCTTTTCGATTATTATAATAATCATCCTCATAGTAATAGTAGCTGTCCTCTTCCATATCATAATACTGGTAGAAAGCATAAGGAGCAAAGTAGATGTTCTTGTTGTGCTTCTCCGTTTCTTTCCTGTAAACATAAATCCGGTATTGCAATTCAAGCCCCAGACCGAACTTATTTTGATAGTCTGAATCCACGTAAGTGGCCGAAGGACCAAACCAAATGCTGTTTCCGGAGCTACCAAAATGCTCATACTGCACCTGGAAAGTCCCCGTTACAAAAGGTAATACAGAAAAACCAAGCTTGTTACGGTTCACCTGCTCAAATTCGTCATTCTGAGAAAAAGCAGAGAAAGAAAACGTCAACAGAAAAATTGCCGCGATGATTTGTTTTTGCATTGTCATTGATTTTAGTTAATGCATAGAATTTTGTTTTTATGATAACATGATTTAAGAATTATTATTTTGTCAATAATGCGATTATGAGCATAATTCCTTGGTTTAATCAGTTTTCAATATTGAATCAAAAAATAGTTGAACTTTTTTATTAAAACTATTGGTAATTTAAGAAGACTGACTATCTTTGCACCCGCGTTCATAGGAAGGGGATGAGAAGACAACATCAAGAGATGTTTTGTAAACCTCAACAAGTTGTTCACATTCAATTCTCGAAACACTGGAGAGGTGGGTGAGTGGCTGAAACCACCGGTTTGCTAAACCGGCATACCATATAAAGTGGTATCGGGGGTTCGAATCCCCCTCTCTCCGCCATAATAATCATTCGGGGTGTAGCACAGTCCGGTTAGTGTACCTGCTTTGGGAGCAGGGGGTCGCAGGTTCGAATCCTGCCACCCCGACGAATGACAAGGGAATCAGTATTGGTTCCCTTTTTTTGATCCTCCCACTTACAATCCGGTGAGTGTATCCCGGCTAAGCTTTTCATTCCGTGACTTTGGAGCCTTGTATCTTCCCCAAAACCTATATGAAGACAATGACATGCGGATAATCAGCTTTTCGAACAAAGAAAAACGCATCAACCAATGAACAGCTCTATATGCAGGAATCAACAGCAAGAGAAAAACTATCGAAAAAGCTGATAACCTAAACCACCATGAATGAATGACCTGTAAGTCAGTAAATCCTGCAAAAGATAAAAATTGATCCAGGTAAAAACTGATTATTGCGGACGTCAATATCCCGACCATCACAATAAAACCCTGAGCAGTATGGATAGCTTGCTCCGGACATTCATTCATGCATCTCATGCAGCTTTCGCACCGAAGCGTCCAAAACAATCTACCACTTTTTTCAGATATGGCTTTTACCGGGCACGAATGTTCACAGCACCTGCATAGACTACAATCTGAGGAAGCAATGAAAGATTTAGCAAATACATACCTGCCAATAATCGTATATCCAATCACCAATGGTGAAATAAGCAAATCCTGCAGAATATCATAAAATGCATTGTAGTTCTTGCCTCCGCGATATAGATAAATGGCTGCATTTCTGATTTTGGGTTCAACACGTTCAAACATAAAACGCACACCTCTTTTACGCACTGCCGGATGAAGAAACAGCCAATTTGATGGAAGATCCACCGGGAATGCTCCTGCAATCTGATAACCTTTGCTTTTAAGCATCAATACAGCCCAATAA
>JASMTJ010000136.1:0-3489 GCA_041694335.1 Bacteroidales bacterium | reverse complement strand
TTCTCTCTCATCAGCCACCACATCGTTAAAATCGAGATCGAGGAAATGATAATGCCCACCAGCGTGGTTTCGGGCGCTTTATTCTGCCAAATATTGAGGGCAGCGCCCACAACTAATCCGGCAGTTAAAAGATAAAAGGCGACTCCGGTAATCTTCAGTGCTTGCCTTTCAAACTTATCCCGACTTTCCACCTTTGTATAGCGCATGCGCAACACCATGTGCGCTATGCCAAATCCTGATATAACCTCCACAAAGCTGTCTACTCCAAAACCAAGCAGGGCCAGTGTGTCGTCAGCAACACCATACCAAATGCTGATAACGCCTTCGATGACATTATAGCCTACTGTAATAATGCTGAGAATCAACGCGTAGTTGAGTAATTTATGATATTTTAAAGTGTTATCCATATTAGTAAGTCTAAATACTTTTTGTAATTATTTGTTCAAACTCAAAGTTCAAAAGCTGTTAATTCTGCTTGCAACTTAAGTGTTTCGAACCTGGTTTTAAGCAACTCGTCTTTAAGCTGATAATAATAGTCAAGCTCCATAAAAAGCTCAATGCTGCTCAGGTAGCCTTTTTTGTGAGCTTCTCTCAGCAACTCAGGATTATTATAATCCTGCAGTGCCTCATTGAATTTCATAAAAGTTTCGTTGGCGTTTTCCCAGTTTTGAAATTTCCTTTCTGCAGTTTTCAATAGCTTGTTTTTGATGGTCTCCTTTCGGGATGCAGTAGCTTCCTGCTGCTTACGTGCAGCCTCAATCGTATGCTTGTTGCCCCACAAAGGAATTTCCACACCAGCTCTTATTCCGCGATGGATATCGTTCATTACCTGCTCTGATTCGTATCCAATGCGTATATCAGGAAGATATTCCTGTTTTTTGAGTTTGACGAGCTTGCCCGATGTTTCAACCATCGCTTCCTGTAAATGCATTTCCGGATGGACCTCAACAAACTTTTTGATTAACTGCTTTTTGGTCAGGTTTTTTAGTTCCGGGAAATCCAGTTTGCTTAAGTTGGATCCGAGTTCCTGATTTCCGTTTAATTCAACAATTTTAAGTGAATCCGAAAGCAACCTGTTCCTGAGTTTTCTGACTTCATTTTCAAGCCTGACCACTTGTATGGTAGCTTTCCTTAGTTCAATTACTGACAGGTCTCCGTTTTCGTAGCGGTTACGGATGTCGGTTTCCAGGGCTTGGTTCCATCTCAGGCGTTCACGGCTTGTCTCCAATGCTTTATGATGATACACATAGCTGAGAATCGTTTTACTGGCCATTGTGAGCATTTCACGCCTTACTGTATAATATTCCAAATCCAGCATTTTCTCTTGTCCTGCGATATATTTCTTCCGGGAGCTGTAGACGCCGGGAAACTCAAATCGCTGACTGATGCCAAAAACCTTTTTGGTGCCAATGGCATCCGTGTTGCCGGGGAAAAAGCCATATTCCACCTCCGGATTTTCTGGTGTGTTCGTGGCTTTGAGCTGAAGTGTTTGTGCTTCATTCTGCTTTCGCAATGATTTCAGTGTGGTGTTATTCTCCTCAATTTTGTCGAGAAGAGCGTCAAACTCCTGAGCGTACAGGTCTGAAGCAAAAAACAAAACAAGTATGATGATGATTTTATTCATGATTGCGCTTTTTTACAATTTGATAAACGATGGGTATAACGTAGGCATTGAGCAATGTGGAGCTTAACAGGCCTCCCAGGATAACAATTGCCATCGGACTCTGAATCTCGTTTCCGGGTTTATTGGCCTGAACTGCCAGCGGTATCAGAGCCAGAGCGGCCGTAAGTGCTGTCATCAGGATAGGGTTGAGCCTGTCGGCCGACCCTGCCATTACAGCGTCTTTCAGCGATTTTCCTTCTTTTACCAGCGTTTCGTAACGCGAAACCAGCAGGATGCCGTTGCGGGTAGCAATGCCAAAGAGAGTAATAAACCCAATGATAGCCGGGATACTCAGGTCGCCGGAGGTCATCCAGATGGCAGCCACCCCGCCAATAATCGCCAAGGGGAGGTTGAGCAGTACCGTTCCGGCCAGCCTTGCATTTTTAAACTCCTGGTAAAGAATCACAAAGATAGTGAGCAAAGCCAGCAAACTGGTTAATGCCAGCCTGCGCTGCGTTTCTGCTGCGCTCTGAAACTGCCCTCCATATTCAACGTAGTAGTTTTCCGGAAGGTCAATGTTTCCATTGATAGTTTCCTGTATATCTTTTACAACACTCCCGGCGTCGCGCCCTGAAACATTGACCGAAATGACCAGCTTCCGTTTCACATCTTCGCGGCTGATAGTGTTTGGGCCAGCCGAGGAGCTTATATCGGCCAGATAGTAGAGCGGGATTTTCTTTCCCGACTCTCCGGTGATGGTCAGGTTTTTAATCGCTTCAAGGCTGGAGCGGTATTCATCCTCAAATCGAACGACAAGGTCAAAAGACTTTTCCGATTCGAAGACATCACTGATTTTAGTACCGTTCAGTCCGGATTCAATAAAATGATTGAATTCGGATAAGGAGATTCCATACTTAGCCAGCGTTTTTCTTTTGGGCTTGATTTTTACCTGTGGGATCTCAATTTGTTGCTCCACATTCAAATCCGCAATTCCTGGGATATTGTTTATGGATGATTTTATTTCCTGTGCTTTTTGATACATACGGCCCAGGCTGGTGCCGAAAAGCTTGATGGCGATGTGTGCCTGCGAGCCCGACAGCATATGATTGATCCGGTGTGTGATGGGTTGCCCAACCTCTACATTGACTCCGGGAATATCTTTTAGCTGATGCCTGACTGCTTCGAGAAACGCCTCCTTAGAGCGGTCTTTGAGTTGGTAAGGCACGTCCAATTCCGATACATTCACGCCAAAGGTATGCTCTGCCAGCTCGGCCCTTCCGGTGCGTCGCGACAGGGTTTGCACTTCCGGAATCTTCAGTAAAGCTTTTTCCGCTTTCAATCCCAGTTTTTCCGATTGCTGCAGGCTGGTTCCCGGCAAGGTGGAAATATTTATGGTCATGGCTCCCTCATTCAACGGAGGAAGAAAATTATTTCCGAAGGTGAGAAGGAGTCCTGCTGATGCCAGCAATAATACAAAAGCAGATATCAGAATTGGATTCCTTATTTTCATGGCCCTTTCCAGTGTTTGCTGATAATTGTGCTTCAGCCAGCGTTCTACGGGGCTCCCTTCCTTGTTGGCTGCCAGGCTTTTTTTTCCGGTAAGCAAAAAAGAACAAAGCACCGGAGTAATGGTCATCGCGATTATCAGCGAGGCAGTGAGCGATACAATATAGGCAATACCCAGCGGTTTAAGCATGCGGCCTTCCATCCCGCTAAGGAAAAACAAGGGAATGAAGGCAACAATGATAATTAATGTGGCATTGAGGATAGAAGATCGGATTTCTACGGAGGCATCATAAATGACTTTCAGGTAGTTATTGACTTTTCCTCCTGTAGCTCGTTCGCGCAAGCGTTTATATACATTTTCCACATCAATGATTGCGTCA
>JASMTJ010000135.1:0-3285 GCA_041694335.1 Bacteroidales bacterium | reverse complement strand
ATCGGGAATGTGGGTCCGGTAGATAATTATGCGGCCATTCCTTTAGCAGGAAAATGGTTCCTGTCCTTTTTAATGGTGCTTGGCCGATTGGAGCTTTTCACCGTTCTGATTATCCTTTCTCCTGCATTCTGGAGACAGTAAAGAGTTGCGGATTTTTAAACCCAAAGGCTGTAACCGAAAATGGTTATCTTCGCGCCATTAAAATGATTATCATTTATGTACGATATAAATAATGTCCTGGTATCTGATGCCATTGTTGAAGAGCGTTTTGTTTGTGATTTGAGTCGATGCAAAGGTGCCTGCTGTGTGGAAGGCGATGCCGGAGCCCCGCTGGAAGCTGAAGAGATTGAAATCCTGAAAAAGGAAAAAGAAAAGATATTACCCTACCTTACTGAAAAGGGAAGAAAGGCGATTGAAAAGCAAGGCGTTGCCGTAGAAGATTCGGACGGTGATGATGTTACTCCCTTAGTTGATGGCAAAGAGTGTGCTTTTACGGTATTTGATAAAAACGGCGTAGCATCGTGTGGTATCGAAAAAGCTTTTGAAGACGGAGCTACCGACTTCAGAAAACCTTTGTCATGCCACCTTTACCCGATAAGGTTGGGTAAAGTAAGAAGCGGTCAGGAGACGGTTAACTATCACGAGTGGAAAATCTGCACGCCGGCCTGCACCCTCGGGCAGCAATTGCAGGTGCCGATCTATAAGTTTGTGAAAGAGGCACTTATCCGCAAGTATGGCGAAGACTGGTATAACATGCTCGATGCTGCGGCTAACATGAGGTAAGGGATTTACTTTCGTATAAACTCATCTTTACTTCCTGTTAAAGCTAAAAAAACCCGGAAAGCGTATGCTAACCGGGTCTGTAACTTTTGCAAAAAAAGCTTATTCGCCAGTACCTGTTGATTCAGGACGTGCAGCAGCCATACTTTCCAGTTCTTTGTCGATATGGAAAATACCACCTTTAGAGTCGCCTGCCAAACGAATTTTATCAAGAATTGTATTCATAGTGCTTTCCTCTTCCACCTGCTCTTCGATGTACCACTGAAGGAACTGAGCGGTGTTGTAATCCTTGGCATCCATTGCTACCTCATAGCACTTATTGATTTCACCGGTAATGAATTCTTCGTGAGCCAGCACTTTCTCGAATAGCGTGGTGAAGTCTTTGTAATCCTCATCCGGTTTATCGAGCGCCTGCATTTTCGCATGCCCTCCACGGTCATTTAGGTAATGAATCATTTTGCTCATGTGCATCTTTTCCTCTTCAGCCTGTGCATAAAGGAAATCAGCAGCACCATTGTAACCATTTATCTCGCACCACGAAGCCATGGCCAGGTAAATGCGTGAAGAGTGCTCTTCGTTTTTAATCTGGTTGTTTAATTGCTTTTCAACGTTTTCTTTAATCATAGTCTTATTCTCTTTTTTAATTATTGACATCGGTTCCATTTTAATCAGGCTTTCTGTGGCCTGTAATTAAAATCAGTCAGGAAGCGACTTGTTCAATTGAAATTCCAGCCTTCACAATTGCTTAACCTTTGAGCGCTTCCGCACCGGTGGTTACCTCTAGAATTTCATTGGTAATGGCTTCCTGGCGTGCCTTGTTGTATGACAGCTGGAGTTCTTTCACCAATTGCGTGGCGTTTTCGGTAGCCTGATGCATGGCGGTCATCCGTGCCCCATGCTCCGAAGCATTCGAATCAAGAATCGCTTTATAAAACTGGATCTTTAGCGATTTCGGAATCAGCTCTTCGGTTATCGTTTCCTTGTCAGGCTCAAAAATATAATCTGTTTCCAGTTCTTTTTTCTCCTCTTGTGCCGATGCTGGTGGCTCCAGAGGCAGAAACTGCTCGGTCATGACCTTTTGTGAAGCCGCGTTGATAAACTTGTTGTATACCAACTCCACCCGATCATACTCCTTCTCCTTAAAGGCTTCCATCACCTGCACGGCAATCTTCGCCACATTCTCAAACGACAGCTCATCGTAAATGTAATCGTGGCTGGCTATCACCTGGTAATCTCTTTTTGAGAAATGCTCGGTGGCTTTTTTCCCGATGGTTACCAGAAACAGGTTGCCTTCGCTTTTTTGCTTGCTGTATTTTTCATCAATGTACTTGGCAGTCCATTTAATGATGTTTGAGTTAAAAGCTCCGCAGAGTCCTTTATTCGAAGTAAAAGGAATGATAAGCACTTTTTCAGGATCATCCTTCCTCAGAAAAGGATTTTCTTCCGTATTGATGCTATCGCCCAGGTTAGCCATCATTTCCTGAAGCTTATTTGCATAAGGCCGTAATGCCATAATTGCATTTTGCGCCTTACGAAGCTTTGAGGCCGCCACCAACTTCATGGCACTGGTTATCTGCCGGGTCGATTTTACTGATTCTATACGAGTGCGGACTTCCTTTAAGTTAGCCATCGATTTATATTTTTACTCCTGTTTATTTCTTTATCTTTTTATGCTCCAGGAAAACACCATATTTTCCCAGCCTTCCTATTTCCCTTAGCGGGATGAGCTGATTACTCCACTTTAAACTTTGAAGAAACTTCCTTGGCCACCTGTGTCAGTTTTGCCGTCACCTCATCGGTCAGTTTTCCACTGGCTAAAACGTCCAGCGTGTCGCGATGTTGTTCTTCCATCACGTTAAGGAAATCTTCCTCAAACTCTTTTACTTTATTCACGGGCACATCGCGCAATAGTCCTTTGGTACCGCAGTAGATAATTGCCACCTGATGTTCTACTTTCATCGGCTGGTTCAGTCCCTGCTTCAGGATTTCGACATTCCGGCGACCTTTGTCAAGCACCGACTGTGTCGCTTTATCAAGGTCGGATCCGAATTTCGCGAAAGCCTCAAGCTCGCGGAATTGTGCCTGGTCGAGCTTTAGTGTACCAGCCACTTTCTTCATCGACTTAATCTGGGCACTACCCCCCACACGCGATACGGAAATACCTACGTTAATGGCCGGACGCACCCCTGACAGGAACAGGTCGGACTCAAGGAAAATCTGGCCATCGGTAATCGAAATCACGTTTGTAGGAATGTAAGCCGAAACGTCACCGGCCTGTGTTTCAATAATAGGGAGAGCGGTAAGCGATCCGCCCCCTTTCACTTTGTTTTCGAGTGGCTTGGGGAGGTCGTTCATGTTTTTGGCTACCTTATCGTCGCCGATAATTTTTGCGGCGCGTTCAAGTAAGCGAGAGTGCAGATAGAAAACATCACCCGGATAAGCCTCACGTCCCGGTGGACGGCGCAGCAAGAGCGAAACCTCACGTTAAGCTACCGCCTGTTTCGA
>JASMTJ010000134.1:0-4404 GCA_041694335.1 Bacteroidales bacterium | reverse complement strand
ATTAGGGTTTCCTGCATCAATTCAACAGGAAAACTCTATCAACACTCTGCTATGGCCTGAGTCAGGCAAATTTAGGCTTCAGCTTAATTAGGCAAATGTTTGTTGAAATGATTTTTCCCATGGTCTCAAGCACGGCAAAATGGCTGAGTTTCCGCGCCCCCAATACTGGAATCGGTATAGCAAACGGAATCGTTGACAGGACGAATTCGAGTTTGAGGGTCGGATAGACTGACAACGACCTGACGTGTTCTTGCGAGCAATCCAAATCTTCGGCGTCTGCATAATTGATATCGCCTACCTTTTCAAGCTCCTCGCGCATTCCTGTGCATCCTACATGACTCTTGCACAACTATTTCAGAGCGCTGTATTTTTCTCCGAGCACATCGAAATCTATGATTCTGTTATCAGAGTGGAAGTCTTCATACGCTGCTTAAACGCAGAAATCAGTGCCCGCTGTCTTGAAAAACACTGAATCGAGGAGTTCAATGATCGCTCTCTCATGAAGAACGCTTCCCTGGTCGTCATGGAGATCCTCCTGAAAGATTGTCCTTTTTACGCTTGGATCCAGCGTAAAATCTGACGGTTCGGCGTAATGCCGACTCCTTGGTTGCAGGTAACGGAATTTCTGAGAGCAGCGAAGTGCCAATCCCAGATCAGAGAGAATTCCTTCGTTGGTCACGATGTCCTCGATCTGCGTGTCTGGAAACTCAGAACGTGAATGGTCGGGAACTTCCTGAGCTTCAAGGTATTCAATGGATGTTTCTAACGTGAGGCTAGCAGCAAATACGTCAAGAATTTTTGATGGGATTATACCAAATTCCTATTTAAGTAATGATGTTTGGACGACTTTTAAAGTCGTCCAATTAAAAATTTCAGTCATCACAAGTAAATTCTTCATAGAGTTGACTCAATGTACTTTCTATTTCATCAGGGTGGTATAAGATTCCATGATAAAACGTTTCCTCAATTGCCATTTTTCTTATAAATTCATTTATTGGCTGTTCGGCTTCCGAAAACATCATACCCAGTACTGATGGATCGCCATAATAGTAGTCGTACGGTGAGTGGTCAGGGTTATTTATATCAGATACGCAAAAGGTTTCTGATTCTGCAATGTATTCAAATTCCGTTTTTAAGATATCGTATTGAAGCTCTAATACACGAGCGGCTGACGCGCTGTCATATGAATTCATATTTTCTCGAAATTCTATGAAATCTTTAACGAGAGGTTCAAATCTTTTATTGATGGCTTCTATCTGTTTGTCAGTAATAGCTCTTCCGACTAGGCCATAAATAACCTTAAAGTTTTTTTCGCCTGAAGTCTTGTAGTCCAGACTATATTCACTGACATAGCACAGATAACTAACTCCCTCCTCCTCTTCTTCCTCCTCATCATCATATTCTTTTGTGTAGAGGTCAAAAGCCAGCGATAGAGAAGCCAGTCTATCGCAAATATATAGCATGCTTTCGTATTCTTCACAGAACCCGCTAGCCCAATTTCCATTATCCTCGTAAACCATATTGCTGCTTTTCATTTCTATAACTCCAGATTAAATTTAATGATAAAAAGAATCGTATTTTTGGCTCTGAGACATTACAAGATACTTTGATCATTACTTTCACACGGCCAAGTCAGTCCACCGCTACAGCTTCCATAGGACGTATCATTGGTAACGCACCGCTGTTCTTAAAAAACTGGTCATTTAAGGAACCTTTAACAGCTATTTATTCATAATTTTATCTTGAATAGAGTATGTGATCATAAATCCTTAGTTTGACTGTTTATGGCTGTCTTGAAATATAATTCTATTTTTAGATTTTATTTCACAGGGTAAAAGTTGCAGCCTGAATGATACCAAGCGTTCATAAAAGTTATTAAGTTTTTCCTTTACTTTCCCAGATACACTTCGTCATTCCAGAATCTTTCGTCTCAGTCCCTAAATTTCTTAGTGTTGGCATAAGAATATCATTTTGTTGAAGCATGAAATCCTCTCTAATTAACGAAAAAAGCGAATTAGGCGAGTAATTGCATGCATTTTGCACCGCGAAGGTCGTTTTCCCCATGCCGCCCCGACCATTGAATAGTCCCGACACGCCCAGGGGAATAAGGCCCTCAACGAGGAATTTACGCGGGAGGGGTTTATTTTTCAGAAGGCCAGAGATATCCCCACGTTGGAGGTCAAAAAACTCCTGCGAGTAACCATCGGGGTTGGTGATGGCGTGGTGCAGGTTCGTGTTCGTAATGGAGTCAATCATTTTGATCATATCCTTTGTCAGTGAGTACAAAATCCCGCAAGCGATGACCTTTCCCAATGCCCGTTGATAACCATTCTTGGTCGGGGCCGGCTCGGGTGAGTTGGGGGGGGGGCGGGTATATATATACCCGCCCCCCCAACCAACCCAGCGCTTAAACCCCATCCAGCGAATCTGCTTTCAGGGAGCCGGCTGATGAGGCTGGCGCCGCGTCGGTTGCCAGACCATCTCCTGCGAGGCCTTTTCAGAGTAGCCAGACACGGCTGAGACTTGCAATCCATAAAATCCCGCAAAAAACGAGAACGTGTTGTTAAAAAGCGCCTAATGTCGAAAACAGACAGGGATTGGGAAGGGGCTCCGGTGTCGATGTTCGACACAGCAATCGGAAGCATATAATCGCAATTTTTTTATGCGAAATATCGCTAAGTAAATGATATTCCTATTTTTATGGAGGGTTTGTTGTGTCGAACATCGACAGACAGAGCCAAAGTCGAAAACCGACACCGAGTCGTGTGTCTATCCTCGACACGGAGCCCCCTGAAATGGTCAAAAGATAACCATTTATCGTGCCTTATCATGTTCAAAAAATGTGAATAATCGTTTATGAACCGCTTAAAAAAAGTTTTGAAAACGGTCAAAACTGTGAACCAGTTCGCTGCTGGTCTCTTCAATCAAAGGGAAAAACTGGTGAGAAAGTGATCGAACGCTGGACGCTGAAGACGTTGGATGAGGGCAGATGTTTAGAATATTTCTGCTTCTTTGAGCAAAGGGGCAGAACGTTACCAATAGTGTTGGCTCGGCGTAGTGTTACTGGCAATTCGTATGGGAAAGGTTTCCAGTCGTCACTCGGCGTCGGAGAGTGATAGTACAGTGCGGTAAGACATCCAGTGAGCGGATCTCGTCCGATCGCGCAATGATCCTGTCACGATGCGTGACCGGCCAGAGGAAGACGACATCAAGGCGAAACATCGCTCTGAGAGAGAATCAACAAGGATCATTGCACAGGTATTGTTGGGCGCAATGCCCGTGGACGGGCCTATAAATCAGCTGTGGGCGCAACACTCGCCTGGTCAAAAAAGAACCGGATGGGTGTCAGCAATGTTGGAGGAGATATAGCATGCGCACCCTTCCCAAGGCGGGTTTAATTGTTTGGACGGGGAAGAGCGACCGTGGCCTGACGTGTTCTGGTGAGCAATAGAACGATTACTCTGAGTACGGGGTACGTTTTCCTGCCTGATGAAAATCAGCGCCTGCTCGTCGATTTCAGCCGGTGCGGGTAGCTCATGAAGTGGTGATCGATGAATGAGTGAGCTTGGAGTTGGGTTGGTGTTGTCGCACATCGGGCTGCTGGCTAGTTCTGTGCCAGCATGCAGGCGATGGCAAAAGGGACACAGTAACGCCTTTCTTGTGCCATCTTCCCAGAGCTGGCGAGTCGCTTCGACGTTTCCGTCCACGCGTTTCTGGCCAAACATCGCGTCCGAAATGTTGAACTTTCGGGAGGCTGCCGTATTATCGCTGATTAGGGAGACTGATTCAGATTCTCGCTATTCATTTCAAATAGTTGGCCTATACGTTTTATAGTCCGGTGATCGATTCAAAGTTTTCAGATTTTCTTGAGGATTTAAATGAGCAATTATTTGAGAGTTCTAAAAAAATATGGATTCATTATTGAAGACGATGAGGGTTGGGTAGAAAACCTAAAGCGGATTCCTAATAAAAAACAGGGGGAAACCTTCAAACGATGGAAGATTCGGGTTTTTGGTGAGGATGTCCAGGGCCTTAGAATTTATCAGCCAGTAGAACCAGATCCACGAACAAGAATGACGACTCTCAGTGCTGAGGGCGGTTCAGATTACTTGATCTGGGCTTTCAAAAACTACCGAGCTATGGCAGAAGAGGAGGCCAAATTAGCATTCCAAAAGACGGAAGATGAGATAGTTGAAAAATTTACAACGGTTCCCAAGGAGTTGTTGGAAGGTATAGTAGATGAGTATTCTGAAGACTTAGCCCGGATTTCTCATGAGAAGGCGGCATAAGGAAGGAAGAAGCGGCTGAAAGTGCTATAGTTTCAGGACCTTACACCGTTCACCAACACTAACCGCCGCTATCCAAAATGGTACCTGAAAAGCTGACCTTCTCGCCACTCTCTCG
>JASMTJ010000133.1:0-1903 GCA_041694335.1 Bacteroidales bacterium | reverse complement strand
GCCAGCGCGTCTCTGATCTGAACAAAAGCAGGCGATAACATAGCCTCACTCCTTATTGCGACGGTATTTGTCAGTCAGCCGGTTGTACTCGGGTTTTCGTCCAACCTCTAATAGTGGCACCATCGCCATGTACGGCCCGCCCGCCTCACTACCAGGGGCTTCAGTAACGCAGCTTTGTTCATCTCAGCCGCTATAGTGGAATGGGGCGACTCGGGTCTTTTCATCAGGCATAGGGCCTCTGTAGCAGTAACGATCACCATTAAAGCCAGCAGAAAATACTGTGCTCGACAACTTTGCAAAAAGAAAAATTTGGAAGCACGATTTACGAGTTACGTTATAATCGACTATTCAGGCTTCAACCTGCTATCTTTTGAAGTTATCTATCTTTTAATCTAACCAAACGTTTTGATTATCAGACTTCCATAACAACAATTTCTTTTTTGGCAATCAGAGTTCATATTATTTCATTGCAACTCTAAATCTATTAAGTCACCATTAATTAGAACCACCGATGAGTCCACCAGCTTTTGTCGTGATAGCGTTTTGTCAAATAGCCCCTGTATTCCCTGTTCAGAAATATAAAAGTCGAATTTCAATTTCTTTCCAGAACTCGAATCTCTATCAGTGAAGTCACTAATAGATGTCAGCACAGAAAATTTTAGTCCATGGGCACCAGACTCGCTGGGATAAATGAACCCATCAGATTTCAAGTATTCTAATATAACGGAAGTAAACATTCTTTTTGCAACGTCATACTCACTCAAAACATTGCTATTGAATGCGTGTTTTGACGCCATTCTGATGGAAAGGTATCTTTCTCCTCTTAGCTCATCTTCACATATCGAGACTAGATTAACATCTTCGTTCGATGAATCGAACTTCATCCATGTCGCTATTTTTTTAGCAGTCTTCAACCCACTTTTATCGACCAGCTCATTACAGGTGTAGCTGAGTGGGTTAAACAACTTAACGGTATCATGGCCGATAATGTTATTTGGTTGTCCATATCGCCATTGAGATCTAATATTTATTGCCTCATCAGCGGCTTGGATATAGCCCTCTTTCTCTACCTTTATTTTTGCAACCATTGTCAAATACACATGCCGACCTTCTATTGTCGGAGTTCCTGAAATCTTGAAATGCGCAACTCCCCTTTCACTTGTTAATTTACTTGAAACAAGTTTGTCATTTTTAAGGACAAGAACGCTAGCGCCATTTATTGGTTCACCGGTTTTTTCGTCTATTACACTTACCCTATGATTAAGATCAAAGTCACTCGGAACTTCCCGCTCACCAAATAAAGAACATCCATTTAGCACTAGAAAAAAGGACAATATTCCGGCGTAGTAATTTCTTTTACGCATAACCCACCAACATTTCGATAAATTTTAATTCTTAAATATTAGATTCAATTACAAAGGTGCCGTACCGCGAAAGACAACATGATCGATCTGAACGCTACTACTTTCATTGGCAGAATTATGTTCTGGATGAGGTGGCAGCGCTTCGTGTCGCGAGAAAACTTGGAAGACATATTTTCAGCTTCAGGTTTGCCTTTCAGCCAGTATAATTTGATAACAGTCGCGGCGATAGCCAGTGGAATCTTGGACCGGACCTTAGTAATGGGGAGGTTGTAAAGCCCGCAAATAATTTATCCGTTATCCATGACTGGCGTATTACTACACCCGCCTATAGGGTACCTTAACTAATGGCGAGCAGGTCGGCCAGCCAGACAAGGTAACTTTTGGTAAGCATACATGAAGCCGCCACCACGCATTCTCTGGTGGCACTTCGTAGCGATTAGCTTTGGTTGCGAGCTTTATCGGAAGCTCGAGACGTCACACCGTCAAATACCGCCGAATCAACTCATCCGACAGCCCCCCAATCTCATCCTCAGCAACCC
>JASMTJ010000132.1:0-6018 GCA_041694335.1 Bacteroidales bacterium | reverse complement strand
GTGGAAGGTGACCGATTGGTTCGCACTACATACTCAGGAGCCGATGAGGCAAAGCCAAATTACCTCAAGAATTCCAGCAGAGAAAGTTTGCAGTCTAAAGAACTTTTGACAGATATAATAAAAAAACGTGACGACTCCGTTGCGGGAAGCATAGACAGACAAAGTTCAAAATTACATTACGATTTGCCTGAGCTCATAGAATACAAGGAGCTTTAGTGATCAGTAAAAGCCCAGATTAGTGCAGACAGCGCGTTTTCTGCACAAAACAACCCGAAAAGTATTAAGGCGGGCAGATAACACAAGGACAGCTTATAACAGGCTGTCCTTTGCTTTTAAAGTGACTTCCCGAAAGTTATTACTCTGGAATAATATCTCCACTATTTAGCAGGTTTTGTATGATTTCTTTTGAGACTTAATCTTAAATGCTTAACTTGCGGGTCAATGAAAAAGATTGCCCTCAAATCCCATTTGCTCCGCATAGTTCAGAGCATTTTTTTCCAGGCTGCAGTGGTGGCCGGGGTCATCATCTTTTTCCTCCCTGAAATCTTTGAGAAGTATGAGCTGAAGCTGGTGGAAAAAGTTGTAACACCAGGTAGATTGGTTGAGCCTAAAAACGCTATGACATATGCCCATGATCTTGACAGTGATGGAGAGGACGAAATTATAACATCAATAGATATCTATAATTCTTTAGGGTATCAATATTTTGATAAAGATCTAAAAATCCATGATCAGGATAATTTTTTGGGCGATTACATTGCACAAAGAGGGGTATACCTTTTCTTTAGTGATATTGATAGTGATGGGTATTCAGAAGTATGGGGTTTTACTATGAGTAATGATTCCTTATTCCTGAATGCGAAAGAGCCACTTGATCGCAATGCTCCTTATCAACGTGACCTGATTTTTATCGATACAATATCTAAAGAATACCATGATAAAATAGATGTGACCATAGCTAATGGACAATTTGTTGATTTGAACGGGGACGGAAAAGTAGAGTTCGTCTTTTTTGTAAGAAGTGGCTATAACTTATCGCCAAGAACAATTAATGTTTTTTTTCCTTACGGAGATTCATTAAGATCAATGTCATTGGAAGGAATTAACCCGAGTAATGACTTGATATTTTTTGATATCGATAAAGATAGCAATCTTGAAATATTTTTTTCTAATTACTCAAGCCATAATCATCCTCCGGGCTTTAAAGTTAAATATCCTGATAGCCTGGTTTATTTAACTGCGATAGACGACGATCTTTCAGGCTTTTTATTTCCTCCTAAACCATTGCTGTGGAAATATAGTCGTGTACATACTGTGCCATTTGTAAAAGATGGTAGGGCTTTAATTTCGGCATTATTATCTTCAAATACTAAAGACTTTAATCATCAAAGTATTTCATTTTATTCATCAAGTGGTAATAGTTTAGATTATGAGTTTGCTCAAGAACAACCAGCACACAGTAGAAATATTCATACGGTTAAATATGAAAGAAGCAGCCATTATGTTGTGATGGATGGGAATTATACAACAATTTACTTGTATGATTCTGTTTTTCAGTTTGTAAAAAAATGTAATTCGCCATTCCGGTTGAATTTGGTTACTAATCAGGTTATTGGGCATGAGTTAAGTATAGATCTAAATAATAATAGAAGTGAGGAATTGTATTTTGCCGGAAATGGTATAAAGGATGTTTTTGTTGTATCGGATAATTTGAATAAAGTGACATTCTTTCCTACAGAAGATAGGATTCAATTTCTTTTTCCCTTCAATACCTCCAAATACCAAACCCAGCTCTGGGCGATCACCGAAAAGAATATTTACAAACTAAAATACCAGGCCAATCCGCTTTTTTACTGGCAGTATGCGATTTACCTGGCCATTTTTCTGGGGGTGATGTTATTTATTCACATTATCAGGAAACTTAATGAGCAGCGCCTGAAGGAAAAATACGAGCTATTAAATCAAGTGGAAAGGCTGAAATTAAAAAGCCTTCAAAATCAATTGGATCCGCATTTTGTGTTAAACACCACCAATTCTATTGGAAGTTCCATTTTGAATGAAGAACCCGAACAAGCCTATAATTCATTTGTGAGGTTTGCCGGGCTGATGCGGCAGATGATGCACACCAATGATGATATTTTTGTTAAGCTTTCACAGGAAATGGATTTTGTGACTGAATACCTGCACTTCCAGAAAGTAAGGTTTGGTGAGAAACTCAATTACTCGATTGAGTTCGACGCTTCCATTGATGCAGAAATACTGGTGCCCAAGATGCTGATATTTATCCACGTTGAAAATGCCATTAAACACGGGATTATCCCGTTGCTCTCAGGAGGCCAACTGAGGGTGACATTGGAGAACCAGCCGAGTTATATCGAGGTCACGATCACGGATAATGGAATCGGCAGAAAGAAAGCCAAAGCTTTGAAAACGAACGGAAACGGATTGGGGTTAAAGATCCTATCTGATTCATTTAATATTATTAACAACCATAACACCCACAAAGTAGAGCAAGAGATTATTGATCTTAAGGATAGTCAAGGCAATGCATCCGGCACAAAAGTATTGATTTGGATTCCTAAAAACCTGAAAAAGTTTTAGTAAGCCTCTCTTTTTGTGTTTCTGCCTCATAAAACAGATTCATCTTTTCAGGGAACCTTTCCTCATAATTGTATAAATAATGTACCTTTCGATAAATCAATTGACGTTTTATGATACTATTTAAATCTTGCGAAATATACAGTCCTGATTATTTGGGGAAAAAGGACGTTTTGGTGGGCGGAGGAAAAATCCTTGCCATTGAAAATGAAATCTCCGGAATCCCGGATACCCTCGTAAAAACAATCGACGGACATGGCCTGAAGCTTTGTCCGGCTTTTATTGATGCGCATGTGCACATTGCCGGAGCGGGTGGTGAAGGCGGTCCGGGCTCCCGCACTCCTGAGGTTCAGCTTTCTCATATGCTTGAAGGTGGTGTGGGCTCTGTAGTGGGTTGCCTCGGCACCGATGGTATGACGCGCAGCATTGAATCGGTGCTGATGAAGGTGAAAGCCCTGCGACAGGAAGGCGTTTCGGCATGGATGTACACCGGGGCTTACCAGGTGCCAACACCTACGTTGCTTGGTGATGCTGGAAAAGACATTGCCATGATTGAGGAAGTGATTGGTGCCGGGGAAATTGCACTTTCCGATCACCGCTCTTCACATCCCACACTGGATGAGCTTATCAAACTTACCGCTCATGCTCGTGTGGGAGGGATGCTGGGCGGAAAAGCCGGGATTGTAAATATTCACATGGGCGATGCGCAGGATCCTTTCAGGCCACTGCATGAGGTGGTGGAGAACAGCGAACTAAAATACACACAATTCCTCCCTACCCATTGCAACCGGAACAGCTACATCTTTGAAGATGCGCTCGAATACGGGAAGCAGGGCTACATCGACCTGACAGCCAGCTCATATCCGTACTTCCCTGATATTGAAGTGAAGCCTTCAGAAGCGATTGCCCGCCTCCGGAAAAGTGACGTGCCCCTGGAGCATGTGACCATGACTTCCGATGGGCTGGGCTCGCTGCCACATTTCGATGAGCAGGGAAATCTTGAGCGGCTTGAAATGGGCTATCCAAAATCATTGCTGGAGGTAGTGAAAGATACAGTGCTGGAGGAAAAAGTGCCTTTACAGGATGCCTTAAAGGTGATTACTTCCAGCCCGGCACAGATACTTAAGCTAAATGAAAAAGGATGTATCTCTGAGGGTAAGGATGCCGATCTTGTTTTGCTTGATGAGGATTTCCACATCCAATCGATGACGGCGAAAGGTGTGTTGATGGTCGAGGATTATGAAATGAAGAAGAAAGGATCTTATGAATAGGCTTTTGAGCGTTTTGTTGCTATCGATTTCTTTTACGCTAAATGCCCAACTCTATGAGGGCTCGATTATGATTGCCGGTGGCGGAACGGAAAACTATGGCGAATGGAGTGATACGCCCTATGGCTGGGTGGTCAGCCAGGCAGAAAATCGAAAAATTGCCATTATCACTTACGATGACAGCCCCTCATCATGGCTGCCCAATTACTTTGAATCTCTCGGGGCTGAAGAGGCCACCAATTTCTCTGTAAGCTCGCGTCAGGAAGCGGATGAGCAAGCGCTCTACGATGCTTTGATAACTTACGATGGCGTGTTTTTTAAAGGAGGAGATCAGTTTAATTACTACGATTATTATAAGGACACCAAGCTGCAGCAGGCTGTGGAGGAGATTTACGAACGTGGAGGAGTGCTCAGCGGAACTTCGGCGGGTTTGGCTATCCTTTCCGGCGTATTTTTTAGTGCGGAAAATGGTACGGTTTATTCCCACGAAGCACTTGAGAACCCGAACAACCAATACATGACGCTGGAAAATGATTTCCTGAACGTGTTTCCCGGATTTATTTTTGATTCGCACTTTGCCGAAAGGGCGCGCTTTGGGCGGCTTGCCGGATTTATGGGGCACTGGAAGCTGAATCACGACGAAGGTATTACCGGAATAGGTGTTGACGATAAAACCGCCTTCTGTATTAGCAGGGAAGGAATCGGCAGAGCATACGGAACAGGAGCGGTTAGGATTTACAGAGTAGGAGAAGAAAACAACTTCAGGCAGAATAACGGACATTTGCTGGCCGATAACCTGATGGCGACACAGCTCCTGCATAATGATGCCATTCAAATGGAAAGTTTTACACCCGCCGGATTGCCTGATGATATCAGTCCGGAAGTTGGGGGTGAATTTTATACAGGAATGTTGCTTGCGGGAAGTGAGGAGGGAGCTTCTTCTAACACTTTGCTGCTTGAAACCCTTTTGGCTGAAACAAATTCACAGGATTCTGTTTTGATAGTGAGCACCAGCAGCTCCGAAGCTGAAACTTACCAAAATGCTTTGTCGCAGGATGGCTTTGGCAAGACTGAAGTCCTGAACCTGAGTCTGGTGAGTGGTGACGACGAAGGCTGGATAGACAAAGTGAGTTCGTTTAAGAAATTCCTTTTTGCAGGTAATGCAGATGCGGAGCTGGTAGCGTTTATGACAGAAACAACGCTGGGCGAAGCGCTTATCGCTCAGATGCAGAAGGGCATTTCTGCCTTTGTGGGAGATGATGCGCACTTAGTGGGAAAAACATACTGCAGCAATGTACATCAGACGTATGCTTCTTATGATGGAGAACTGGAATTTGAACCGGGAATTGGTTTACTCGAAACTACGGTTGTTATGCCACAGACTTTCACATCCTCTGATTTTTGGGAAAACACCATGACGGCCGTGCCTTATGCCATGAACCTTTCACGACTGCGGTTTGGCATCTGGCTGGGCGAAGGCAATGTCATGAAATATTACCGTGAGGATGAGCAATCTTTTGTGACTTCTGCAGGTGACTTCCCGATGGCAATGCTAATCAATAATGGCACGCAGGGCGGGTTTGGTACAGAGTCGGCGGTGAGCTCAGGCAAGCCACGCAATGTGGCGGGCTTTGCAAACATGCGATTCCGGCTTTTAGATGAAAGCACGACACAGCCCATGGGATCGCTAAATGCTATCGAAGAATCAGAAGTGATGAATAGCCTGAAAGTTTTTCCTAATCCTGCCAAAGAGGTTATTTATGTGCAGGGAGTGGATGAAGCTTTAGAGATGATTCTGTCGGCAATGGATGGCACCGAAGTCCTCAGGCAAAAGATATCAAATACTATTGATGTCAGTCACTTGTCTGCTGGTATCTATTTTCTTACCGTTATCCACAGCGATTACAGGGTTTCCGGAAAAGTTATCATACAGTGATTTGAACGAATAAAACTTTAAATATTTGTAATGAGAAATATCATTGGGATTATTGTGCTGCTTGCGATGTTTTCATGCAACAGCACTGGTGTTAAGCAAGAAAACAAGCCGCTAACTATTCAGGAAAAAGCTGAAGGCAAACTCTTTATCATCGGCGGTGGTGGCCGGCCGGATGCAATGGTCGATTCTTTAATCAGGATTTCAGGTATCAGAGAA
>JASMTJ010000131.1:0-4303 GCA_041694335.1 Bacteroidales bacterium | reverse complement strand
ATTCCGGCCCCGGGCACCATAAAAAACAATAAGATAGAGCTGGTGGATTCTTCCTGATCGAGGTCACCTTTCTTCATGTAGACATTATGTAGACAATATATATCCGCCTTTCGACCATTGCTCAGAGCGCGACAGTAAACTAGGGTATTGCTATCAGGGCTTGCTGAGATAACAACGACCAAAAACTGAAAAGGATTTTCACTTGCAACCGGTTGAAACACGATTTATTCACGAGAACGGCCATCAGCTATCAGTATTGACGTATGAATGTAGTCAACCTATCGAAGATGATGGGTTTTTCATGCACATGGTCCAGCTGGCGAGAGATGTGTATGGAGAATACCTTGTAAGTGAAATACCAGATATAGAACCTTCCGTTGCCCAAAGCTTTGATCTTTCGGCCATCACTCGCGCTGTACGCGATAGCATTCCCAATCCCGACGACGAGGAGACGAAGCCTGCCAATCTTCGGAATTACAGATCAGAGGCAGCTGAACTTGTAGCCAGAAAGGCGCTTGGAGATAGCTATGGCTTTTTATTCCCTGCTGCAGCTCAGGTTGCAAAAGGAAATGCCTCGCAACCAATCCTCGGTTTTGACGGTTGGGGAATGATCGAGCTAGAGAACGATTCCTGGGCATTCGTCGTAATACAAGTTAAGGGATCGGATGAAGATAAGTCCCCTCCCGGCGTTGTAGATGAGCTTATTGTAGAGTGCAAGAAGGCTCCAGTGGAAACTGACAAGTTGTCACGAGCTTTAGTGTCTATCCTTTCTCTCGTTAACGACGAGCAGATCAAGACAATTATTTACCGAATGCTTGAGAGATTGGGACAAAATAAGCCATTGAAGTTGATAGTTGCCCCAGTTGTGGTCAGAGGAAAGATCCAGTCTGCTTTTTCTGACATTCAATGCTTCGCCGGAGAGATTGAAGCAACTGAACAGAGCTATCTACAAGCAGCGTCAGCCTCAATCGGTGTAGAGTTGAATACATTTGGGAAGGCCCTTTTTGAAAAGGCGCGATCAGATGACTAATGAATCGCTAAGTCTACTGTATTCAAACGAACGGTTTGGTGAAGCTCTCTCAGTTACCCGAGCTTCTGTGATCTCGTCTTCCATCAACCCCGCGTATGATTTTGATCGATCACCTCTTAGCTCTATTGAGATTGGCGCTTACGCCGCTTTTCAAAGTGCACTGGGAGAGGATGGACTTGAAGGCTTTCTAAGGCAAGAGCGATACCTTCAAGATGGAGAACCTAACGAACAAATTGAGTCTGCTTGGCTTTCAGCGTACGACGGATTAAGTGCACTGCTGGATGCATCTAATGAGAGTGTTGCGTCTGCTGATCGCTTGCTCTTTTTTGCCGCGGTTGCGTTAGCTGCTAACAAACCAAATTCGGCATCACAAATATTAGCAAAATTTGATATAGATTCATTCAAAACGGAAAGTAATTCCTGGGAGGAATTAATATGCAACAAAATATCAGTTGCTTTGCTTTCCTTGGTAAAGCAATCAAGCCTTGATGAAATTAACTACTCGCTTGAACTAATTAAAGAGCTGTCTGAAGAGCAAGCGAAATTTGAAAGCAAGTGGCTTGAAAATGAATCAAAAAGAAAAGCTATTTCACTATTTGGCTTGTATCATGTGGCCCAAGCAACGATAGGGACAGCCGAATTCTTAAAAGGTGGAAAAGTTCTTGATGGTTCTGGTAACGGTAATTACGAACCGGAACTATCCCAGCTTTTGATTAAAGCCGAAGAATTTGCCTATCAATCAGGCGATATCGATTTAATTAATTTTGTAAGAATATGCGGAATTGTTAACTGGAAAATATTTAGCAATTCTATCTGGCGCCATATTGGTGGCATCTCAGAAGAGCTTGATCAGTTTATATATAGCTTGCAGGCGCCTGAAAAATCAAAAAGTGTATTTAGTTTGTTGCCGTCCCAGCAGTCTGCGGTAAAACAGGCTCTTTTTGATCCATCAAAACTCGGTATCGTTCTTGAGATGCCTACTAGCTCGGGTAAAACGTTGCTGGCAGAGTTTTTGATTGTTCAAGCCATTGCGATGTATGGAAAGGACAGCCGAATTTTATATATTGCACCCACGCGAGCGCTGGCCAGTCAAGTTAAACGCAATCTTGCTGCAGACCTCAAAGGAAAAGGTATTCAAGTTACTGGGGCTAGCAATGCGTTTGAAGAGGATCCGTACGAACTTAACCTATTGCAGGACGCAAGTGGCGTTATTGTTTCGACTCCAGAAAAGGCAGACCTTTTATTGCGAGCACATCCAGAATGGTATGAGGAGGTGAGTTTAGTTGTTGTGGATGAGGCACACCTTCTTGCCGATGGAGAACGTGGTGCGCGCCTGGAATTACTTCTAACTAATTTAAGACGGGGCTTTAACAGTCTTAGGTTCTTACTGTTAACACCGTTTATAGAGAATGCGAGTATAATTTCAAATTGGCTTGGCGGCGAACGTGGCGCGCCTATTAATGTTTCTTGGCGCCCCAGCAATATCGTTGCCGGACTTACGTATAAAGTAAAGCCACGTAGAGGAAAAATCGATCTCTGGGCTAAATGGAAAGAGCCCCATAATATTTTTAATCGACACCCAAAGGACACCTGCTTAGTAAATAATATTAAGTCGACTGAGTTATCCTCAGTTCGAGATACAGTAAACCTATATGCTAAAGAGTTTGCGCGCTTAGGCTCTGTTTTAGCAATGTTTCCTACGTCTCCAAAGCAATCTGAGAACTCTGCGGAAGAGTTTTCAAAATCAAGAGCACCGATACCTTTAGATAAGAGATCCTCTTTATTAAGGGCGGCGATAGCCTTAGCTAGAATTGAGTATGGTGAAAACTCTCTATTGGCAAGTTGCTTGGAAAGGGGAGTGGCCTTTCATCACGGATCTGTATCACAGGAACTTCGTTACCTGGTAGAGCGCTTGGTTTCAGATGGTTGTGTGAACTATATTTTTTCGACTTCAACTTTGGCTCAAGGGATGAACTTCCCTGTGTCTACAGTTTTAATGCACTCCGTCAGCAAGCCCTATGGAGGTGGCC
Organism: Bacteroidales bacterium; assembly: GCA_041694335.1. GTDB lineage: Bacteria > Bacteroidota > Bacteroidia > Bacteroidales > JAIPAH01 > JAIPAH01. The sequence goes on along the minus strand of JASMTJ010000131.1, from coordinate 1,243 downwards.
CCCTCAGTAGTAGCGAGTTTTGGAATATAGCCGGGCGTGCAGGTAGGGTTGGACTAAGCGATAAGGGAATAGTTGTATTTGCAAATCCAGACCATGAAGATCACTGGGAACGGTATTGCTCAGAACTAAGCAAACCTCTTGATTCGGCATTGATCAAGGCTATTAAAGAGATTCAACAGGGCGGTGATCTTAAGACTTTGTACCGGAGAAACGAAGCGATCCGCCCATTCATTCAATATATCTTGCATGCTTGCGCTCAACATGGAGTTGCAGCAACTAGGTCGCAGCTTGCACAAATACTTGAAGCCAGCTTATTTAACGCCCAGCTTCCGTCAGTAACGGAAGCTAGAAAAGCCCGTGTATTAGCCAATGCTTATGTTGATCTTTTAGAAGGTCGATCTTCCGGCTACCTAAAGCTTACGGACTCTACTGGTTTAGGATCATTTAGCTTTGACGAGCTCAGGGCAAAGGTTGGTCGGGACGCTTTGCTGTCTTCAGGACCGGCCAACGTTTACGGAAGCGGTGTTGAGGGAATGACAAGTTTGGTCAATGCCCTTCGATGGCTGCCTGAGTTAGATTTTTCTAAGGAGCTTTCGCAGGGGCCATTAGATGTCGACAAAGTCGCTGAGATGGCTTGGGGATGGGTTGAGGGCGAATCCATAGAAGAACTGTCCAGATTTTATCCCGAAAGGTCTCAAGAAGAACGAGTCAGAAAAACCGGCAGCTACGTGTATCGAAAGTTGTCACAAATGCTGGCTTGGGGCTCTCATGCCTACCTAAAAGTCCTTAGTTTAGATAGTGATCAAGAGGAAAACATTGAGGGCGCCATGCTGCCTGCATATTTACAGTATGGGGTTAATAAACCAGAGGCTGTCATTGCTTCTATGTTTGGAATCCCTCGCGCTATATCCAATGCGATCGGCTCAGTCTACAGAGAGCAAGTTGGTTCTTTACGACCTGAAGATACCGTTCAGTTCCGAGACCTGTTAGAAAGTGATTCGGCGGACTTTTGGTCAAGGGTTAACCAAAGGTCTGGCTTGGACAGCTCTCTGGGAACCGATGAGCTAGTTAATCTGGTACGTGAAATTCAAGGAATTTGAGCCCCGACGTCACTCGGCGTACAGTTATTGACAGAACTCCAAGGTGGCGGGTGAGTCTCATCCCTCAATTTCTCCCAGGCATAAGCGGTATCGTCGGGAAGTGCGGCGATTTCCGCTTCTGTCTGTAGTGGCATAGTGAATCT
>JASMTJ010000130.1:0-1534 GCA_041694335.1 Bacteroidales bacterium | reverse complement strand
GTCCGAAAAAGAAGATGAGGTTGTATTGTCGGGCAAAGACTATCAACCGGTATTGAATGATGAGCATCGCTGGGCAAGCTGGGCCTGCCCTAAGACTCCTGAAGGTAAATTGGACCTGGCACGTGCAAAAACCGGGGATGACCTTACAGATTATGTCAATAATCAGCTATTTCCCTACCTGAAAGGCTTTGCCAATGCGGCTGCGACAGGCGCAGATCCAAAATCTTTCACCTACAAAATTGGCGCTATCTTTCAGTACTTGGACAACAAGGTCGCTTCTGGCCATACCCTGCGTGAAGTGCTGGATATTGTAGACAGCCTGAACTTCCAGTCCGAGTCTGATCTGTTTGAACTCTCGTTGGTGTATGAAGGCTTGCTGCAAAACATGGGCGATGCCGGTGGTTACGCGGGTGAGTTTTATACCCCGCGCCCGTTGGTGCGCGCGATGGTGCAGGCTATTGACCCTAAACCCGGCGAGACGATTTATGACGCAGCAGCCGGTTCCTGCGGATTTTTGGTGGAAGCCTTTGAGCACCTAAAAAGTAAAAAGAGTCAACTCTCCACCGAGCAGTGGGATTTTATTCAGAGGGATACCTTCTACGGTTACGAGAAAACCTCATTGGCTTATGTGATGGGCATGATGAACATGATTTTGCATGGCATCGAGTCACCCAACCTGTTCCGTGGTAATACCCTGACCCATAATATCCGCGATATTCAGGAAAAAGACCGTTACGACATTATTCTGGCTAACCCGCCATTTGGCGGTAAAGAAAAGTCGCAAATTCAGCAAAACTTCCCCATTCAGAGTAACGCGACTGAATTGTTGTTTTTACAGCACTTTATGAAAACCCTTAAAAGTGGTGGCAAAGCAGCCATCGTAGTGCCGGAAGGCGTGCTGTTCCAGACCAACAGTGCCTTTAAGCAGGTGAAACAAGAGCTGCTTGAAAACTTTAACCTACACACCATCTTAAGCCTGCCCCCTGGCGTTTTTTTGCCGTACTCGGGTGTTAAAACCAACGTGCTATTTTTCGAGCGCAGCGGCGGCACCAGTGATGTGTGGTATTACGAATGTGAGCCTGAGAAGAAGCTTACCAAAAACAAACCAATCACCGATGAGCACTTAAAAGAGTTTGTTGAACTTTATAGCAGCCGCGAAACCACCGAATGCTCATGGACTGTATCGGCGAGTAAACTGGCTGAAGATTATGATTTGACCGCTAAAAACCCAAGCAAGGCCTCAAACAAAAGAGAGCCTAGCGCCCTCGAAATCATCCAAGGTATAAAAGCTAGGGATAGTGAAATTGAATCGAGCCTACTTGATATTGATAGAGAAATTTCAGAGAAGATATCAAGTCGAACGGAAAACAGCATAAAAGAAAAACTAGGAAACCTAATCAAATTACACTACGGAAAAGCACTAAAAGCAGCAGATCGAGTTCACGGAGAAATACCCGTTTATGGATCAAACGGGATAGTTGGCTATCACAATAAACCACTTTGGGAAAAGCCTACTGTAATTATCGGCCGGAAG
>JASMTJ010000129.1:0-5656 GCA_041694335.1 Bacteroidales bacterium | reverse complement strand
TCGACGAATATGGGGGGATGGCCGGAATTGTTACGATGGAAGATCTTATCGAAACGATTCTCGGACTGGAAATCGTAGACGAATATGATAATAGCGAAAACATGCAAAAACTGGCACGTGATAACTGGAGCAAAAGGGCGGCGCGTTACCGCATCCTGAAAAAGGAAGAAGACAATCCTGACAGAGAAGGCCAGTAAATGGCTGACGCCAGAACAATTAAACGCCTGTCAATCATAAAGGATGTTAAACGAACGCCCTGCAATCGCCGAATAATTTGTAACTTCGAAGCGTCACAAAGTCTAAAATAAAATAAAACCAAAAAATATGTTTGAACACAGTGTTTACATCAACCGCAGAAACAAGCTAAGAGAGCAACTGGACTCCGGTATCGTCCTTGTTCTCGGAAACGTAGATGCCTCTATGAATTACCCTTCTAACGGATACCATTTCCGCCAGGACAGTAACTTCCTTTACTTTTTCGGCCTGGACATTCAGGGTTTTGCCGGAGTGCTTGATATCGACAACAATAAAGATATTATTTTCGGTGATGACGTCACGATGGACGACATCATCTGGATGGGTGACCAACCCACTGTTAAAGAACTTTCGGAGCAAGTGGGAGTGGTGAGTTCAGCACCTTACAAGGAGCTTGCCGATTTTCTGAAGCAAGCCAAATCGAAAGGAAGAAAGATTCATATCTATCCTACTTATCGCGGCGAACATGACCTGGAGCTCAGTAAGCTGCTGGATGTTCCTTGCAGTCAGGTGAAGGAGTTTGTAAGTGAGCCACTTATCAAAGCCACAGTAGAGCTGCGCTCTGTTAAGGAAGAGGGCGAAATCGAGGAGATTGAGAAGGCGGTGGATATTGCCTATGAAATGCACACTACGGCTATGAAGATGGCCAAGCCCGGCGTTATCGAGCGTGAGATTGCCGGAACGATTGAAGGGATTTCCCTGGCCAAGGGTGGCCCGGTTTCTTTCCCGATTATCCTCACAATTAACGGGCAAATTCTGCACAACCATTACCATGGGAACATGCTCTCTGAAGGGCGCATGATGGTGACCGATGCCGGCGCTGAAGTGCCGACACATTACGCCAGCGACATTACCCGCACCGTGCCTGTAGGAGGGAAATTTAACCAGCGTCAGAAAGATATTTATGAGCTTGTGCTTAGCGCGAACATGAAAGCGATTGAAAATACGAAGCCGGGCATAACCAACAAGGAACTCCATCTGATGGCTGCGAAAACTATTGCCAATGGCCTCAAAGATTTAGGTATTATGAAAGGTGATATCGAAGAAGCTGTAAGTCAGGGTGCACATGCCATGTTTATGCCACACGGACTGGGCCATATGATGGGTCTGGATGTGCATGACATGGAAGGCCTTGGAGAAGATTATGTGGGTTATGGCGATGAGATGAAGCGAAGCACGCAGTTCGGGCTGTCGGGATTACGCCTCGGACGTACACTGAAACAAGGCTTTGTGTTTACGATTGAGCCGGGTTGTTATTTTATTCCCAAGTTGATTGACCGCTGGAAAGCCGATGGCAAGTTCAAGGATTTCCTCAATTACGATAAGCTGGAGCAATATAAAGACTTTGGCGGTATCAGAATTGAAGATGACGTTTTAGTCACTGCCGATGGGTACAGGGTGCTCGGCAAACCAATTCCGAAAACAGTGGAAGAGGTAGAGCAAACAATGGCTCAAGGCTAAGGAATTTTAAATAAAGGTTAAACCTGCTCATGCGCTCGCACATGAGCAGGTTTTTGTTTATTTTAGTCCAATAGTAACCGGATGTGCTCGTATGATATTATGAGTTGGCCTTTTCGGATATGAAGATTTTAGAGAAATTAGTCCAAATGGCCTTGTAAATTTGAAAATCATCCATGTATTTCGATTGATAACCGGCGAATTCACTTAGCTAATTGTATTGATATTAGGCACTTAACAACTAGAAAAATGAGAGTACTTTATCAGAATAAAAAGATTTCTTATTTCGAGAAAGGAAAAGGTGATACTATCGTATTGCTGCATGGTTTTCTTGAGAACAAAACTATTTGGGAGAATTTTGTTAATGAACTTGCTAAAGACTTTCATGTGGTAACCATCGACTTGCCGGGGCATGGTGTTAGCGAAAGCCTTGGCCCCGTTAACGAAATCAGTGCAATGGCTGATGCTGTCAATGCGGTGCTTCAAAACCTGAGGGTGATCAAAGCGATTATGGTTGGCCATTCTATGGGAGGCTATGTAAGCCTCGCGTTTGCAGAACTGTTTCAGAAAAAAACGGCCGGTGTTGTCCTTTTTCATTCTCATGCTTTCGCAGATACGCCAGATGCGAAGAAAAACAGAGAACGTACTATTGAACTCATCCGCGAAAGCCGGGTGGAATTTATTGGCCGGTTTATTCCGGACCTGTTTGCAACTGCCAACCGAAAGAGATACGCAGACCGTATTGAGGAACTGAAAAAGGATGCCCACAGCATCTCCAAAGAAAATATTATCAGTGCTTTACGAGGAATGCGTGATCGCAGAGACCGGATGATGGTCCTGCGCCAAAGCGACTATCCGGTGCTGTTTATTGGCGGTCGGCAAGATAAAAGAATACCTGTGGATAAGTTGCTTGCCCAGGTGAAGGAACCTTCGCACAGCGAACTTCTGCTGCTGCAGCATACAGGCCATATGGGATGGCTGGAGCAGGAGAAAATCACAATGGAGGCGATACACAGCTTTGCAAAACGCACTTTCGGAAAATATTAATACATTTTTCAATGAAAAACATACTCATTACCGGCGCTACCGATGGTATCGGCAAAGAAACTGCACGCAGACTGGCTTCTGGAGATTTCAGGCTGTGGCTGCACGGCAGAAACCAGCAGCGTCTTGAAAACACCAGGGCAGAGATAGAAAGGGAATCGGGTAATCGTGCCATTGAAACTGTAAAAGCCGATTTTTCTTCTTTGAAAGAGGTAAAAAAAATGAGTATGGATTTGTTTCAACGCCTGGAACAGCTCGACGTTCTTATCAACAACGCCGGCATGATGTCCGATTTCCAGGAAAAGACCATCGATGGATATGATAAAACTTTCCAGGTTAATTACCTGTCGCCTTTTTTATTGACCAACCTTTTGCTTCCGCTGATGAAAGAAGCAGCGCAGGGGCGTATTATCCATGTGGCCTCAATGATTCATGCCAAGGAAATTGATTTTGAAAATTTATCCTTTACCAGGAAATATAGTGGCAGTTTAGCGTATTCGTCCACCAAATTATACAACATTCTTTTTTCCAATAAGCTGGCGCGAATGCTTGCAGGAGGGAAAATCACTTCAAACAGCCTGCACCCCGGTGTAATAAACACCAAGCTGCTGCGTCAAAACTTTGGCAGTATTGGCGAGCCTGTAGAGCAGGGGGCTGAAACTTCGGTGTATCTGGCAACCGCCTCTGAGGCAGCGAAATGCTCCGGGAGATACTTTAGCAACAGCCATCTGGCTACGCCGGCCGGTATAGCCAATGATAAACAGGTTCAGGATCGTCTGTGGAATGAGTCGCTGCGAATGGTTTCAAACTATCTGGGTGGCTGATTATTCATAAAAATGCATCTCGCGGATATAATTGTACACATTTCCCGGAAGGAAATACCGCACATCTTTCCCCTTTCTGATGGATTTCCTGATAAAGCTTGAAGAAATATCAAACTGCGGAGCTTCTATTGTCTCCACGGCAGGATGTTTCTCGTAAGGGTTTTCAAATCCTCCCGGCCGGTTGTAAACCATGATTTTATAACTATCAAGAATTTGCTCATAATTTTTCCACTTATGAAAAGTGGGTAGGATATCTGCCCCACATAATAAAACAAACTCCTTATCGGGATAGCGCTCAGAGAGATGTGTCAGCGTATCGATGGTGTAAGAAGGCTTGGGCATATCGAATTCGATGGTGGAAGCGTAAAAGCGCGGATCATCCTCAATGGCTTCCTGTACCAGCTGATAGCGGTGGTGATCGTCGAGCAGGCTGTCTTTCTTTTTAAAGGGATTATGGGGCGAAATTACAAACCATACACTTCTTAGCCCTGCAAATTCAACAAGGTAATTGGCCAGCATCATGTGACCCTGGTGTATTGGGTTGAATGAGCCGAAAAACAAACCCGTTTTTTGATTCTTTAATTTCATAAAAGATCAAATTTACAGGTTCAGGAATTTTTTAACAATGTTTTTTGCATCAGCCTTGGCTTTATCAAGGTCGTTATTGATAAGGATTTCATCAAAACGGTTTCCGTAGGTCAGCTCCATTTCGGCTTTTTCAATACGCTTTTTGATGCTTTCTTCCGACTCCGTGCCCCGGTCGCGGAGTCTTTTCTCGAGGTGTTTGACAGACGGGGGCCTGATGAAAATGGCTTTGGCTTTGTCGCCGTATAGCTCTTTGATATTCAGTCCGCCAATCACATCCACATCAAAAACAACTACTTTGTTGTTTCTCCAGATTCTTTCAACTTCCGATTTCAGTGTTCCGTAAAACTGTCGTGGATAAACTTCTTCCCACTCCACAAAGTCATTCGAAGAAATTTTATTCCTGAACTCTTTTTCGCTGAGAAAATAGTAGTGTTTTCCGTCTACTTCATCTCCGCGACGAGCCCTGCTGGTAGCTGAAATGGAAAAGGAGAGCTGCGGAAATGCATCCAGAAGGTAGTTAACTATCGTTGTTTTACCGGCTCCTGAGGGTGCCGAGAAGATAAGCAAATGCTCCATATCAGAGAATATTTGAAAGTTGTTCCTTAATTTTTTCCAGTTCATCTTTCATTGCTACAACCAGGTGTTGAATCTCCGTGTGGTTGGCTTTGGACCCGATAGTGTTAATCTCGCGACCAATTTCCTGGGAAATAAAGTTTAGTTTTTTGCCTTGCGACTCTTTGCTGTCAAGTGTTTTCCTGAAATAATCACAATGGTTTTTTAACCTTACTTTTTCTTCGGTGATATCAAACTTTTCGAGGTAGTATATCAATTCCTGTTCAAAACGATTTTTGTCGTATTGGTTGTCCGAATAATTATCATTGAGGTCTTTGCGCAGCTTTTCTTTCATTTTCTCTATGCGCTCATTTTCAAAAGGGGGAATTTTATTGAGCGAACTTTCGATGTTGTCCACTCTCAGGCTGAAGTCTTTTTGCAACTCTTCACCTTCTGATAACCTGTAATCAACCACCTGTTTCAAGCATTCATCAATACCATCTTTCACGGTGCTCCACTCGTTTTCGTCTAAAGTGGTGTTTTCGCTGACCAAAACATCTGGCATCTTCACTAATACCGGAAGATAATCTTTAAACTCCGGGTTTCCGGTGGCTTCAGTGAGCGGTTTAAGTTCATGGAAATATTTCATGGCCAAGTCCGTATTGATGGAATAATTGCTGTCGGCACTGAAATTTTCTACGTAAATGTTAAACTCAATTTTCCCTCTTTGAAGGTAATGGGTGATTTGTTTTCTGATTTCCAGCTCCTTTTCCTTGTAGTAAGGAGGTATTCTGGTAAAAATATCCCCCTGCTTGCTGTTGAGCGTTTTAACCTCTATTGCTATTCTTTTTCCGGAAAAGTTGCGCTCAGCTTTTCCGTATCCGGTCATTGATTGTAGCATGCTGTTAATTTTCAGCAAATATACGAACTAAAAG
>JASMTJ010000128.1:0-1177 GCA_041694335.1 Bacteroidales bacterium | reverse complement strand
AGGGCATAAACGGGCGTGCCACGCCTTGCTGCATAATCTACCCCATGATGGGGACGCCTGATCTTTAATACCGGGTGCATCCTGCTGTTGCTGAAGCGGCTGCTGATGCGGGAAAATTTGAGAGGGGCTTTTAGAAAAGCCTTTCTTAGGCTGGCCCCCTTTTCATCAAAAAAGGTCATTGCGCTGTCTTGTTCATACCGGAAAGCATAAAAGGGTTCGTTGCGGTGGTTGAAGTAGGCCGCATGTATCGGTCCTATGCCAACCTCAGTGCTGTCAACATAATCTTTATCGTAAATGACTGTAAAGTAGTCTCCTCTTTGTATCCCAAAAAAGTCTACCGTCCAGGCAAATATCTCGGATAATTCCAGGGCCAGATTAGGGTTGAGGTCCTGGTCATTAATCGTATTCCACAATGATGTTTCAATTTTTCCGGTGGCTCGTTCTCTTCTGGTGATTACTTCCTTTTGATCCCGATAAACGACCGTATCTCCTTTCAGGGACATGACCAGGAATTCAATAGGGTCGATTTCATAAACGAACCAGGCAGGCACGCGTGTGGAATCTTTATTTTCCTCATAAAAAATGGTATAAGGATTACCGGTTTTCATCCGCCGCACATCGAATACATCCCTGGATGCCCGGGCCAGATTGTGGATGATGGAGTAATCCACACCATGGGATGACAAAATGGATGCCAGGTTCTCGGCATAACGAACTTCGCCCCGTTCAATGCTGAATGAATCTTTTTCGATGCCGTAAAGTTTTTCCGGGGGTGGGGGTGGAGGCAACACTACTTTCCCTATGCTGTCGGTAAAATCCGGTGGTTTAGGGGTGGTCAAACCGCTAAAATGTTGATAACACCAAAATGTAGAAAATCCCAGAAAGGTTAAGATGATGATTCCAATGATATATTTTTTCTTCATAATTCTTCTTCGATTTCAGTGATGGGTTTGCGTTTCTTTTCCCGGATTTTGATCTTGTCATAGCCTTCGCCGAAAATGCCCATTACACTGCCCATGGTAATAAAGGCATCGGGGTCAACACTCTTGATGATACGGAAAAGAATGGATGATTCTTTTTTCCTTGCATAAACCATCAGGATTTTGATGTCTTCGCCGGTGTATCCTCCAATTGCCGGAATAATGGTCAGCCCTTTTTTGCCTGTATAAACGATATG
>JASMTJ010000127.1:0-9394 GCA_041694335.1 Bacteroidales bacterium | reverse complement strand
TAATAACCTGAAGGATGGGGGCAACACCCCGGCTGAGTTACAGGCAGTAGAAGCAGCCCAGCCTTCGGATATGTGGGAGTTACGTTCACAATTGTTGGGGGATTCACCACATCTTTCAATGGATGTATTAAAGAAGACGGCCGATCGTACGGATGTCTTCAGCGACCAGGCTCTCTTTGATATCTTATCTGCCAACCCGGATGAGTTAAAGAAGGACGAGTTGATGAAGTATCTGGAAGAAAAAGAAGACCCATTGCCGGACTATATGATTGAAATTCTAAAGGAAGTAGCTGAAGGCACGACCTATAAAACGGTATTGCAAAACCAGATGGCCGATCACAGCCGCAAAAAAGCCCGTGCTGCTAAAGATATTATCCGAAGCCTGTTGAACCAGGAAAACCCGGATATGAATGAGCTGCGGAATTGGTTAGATAACCTGGGTGGATTAAACGCTGACCGGCAGATTATTTCTACCTACATGCATGAAGGCAATTATACTGACGCTCTGGCTTTAGCGGATCTGCTACCGGGCCTTTATGAACTGGAAGGTGAAGCGCTGCAAGCCCATAACGATTATGTGAGCATGTTGGATCTTTACAAAACCCTTGACGATCAGGGAAGAAACACCTATGAACTTACAGATGATGAAGTAAAGGATCTTGAGATTATTGCAGAAGGTAGCAAAGGAAAAGCAGCCGCACAGGCGAAAAGCATTTTGGAATCAGTCTACGGGCAGCATTTTTATTCCTGTACCAACCTTGAAGGGAATCCGGCCGATAAGTCGCAGGGTATAAACATGGAAGATATGGCACAACTCAAACAGGTAAGTGTCACGGTGCATCCCAATCCGGCCAAAGACTGGGCCACTTTTGAATACCAGCTTACTTCTGAAGAGAGCCAAGGGGTGATTACATTAGTTAACACCGAAGGTAAAGTAATTAAAACGCTGCGCCTGCAAGGTAAGCAGGGGCAGAAACTGGTAGATACCCGTCAGATGAAAGCGGGTGCTTATTTCTATACCTTCAAAACAGAAGGCGTGGTACAGGCCGGTAAATTAATTATTACCAAATAAACAAAGTAAAAGTTATTGAGTGAGTTAATTTTATACCAACCCTTCACGAATATTGTGAGGGGTTGGTGTTTTTTACAAAGATTGTTTATTTTTATATTTTAAAATACAATTTATTATGAATAAACTACTTGCATTTATCATCATATTCATCATTTCTATTTTTCAATTAAATGCCCAAAACCTGGTTATAAACTGGCAGAACTGTTATGGGACTGATAGCGACGAAACCGCAACTGGGTTAGCTTGTCACCAGGGAGCCTATTTCATTGTGGGTTATACTGAAGACAATGATGCTTCTGATGTTATGGTGATTAAAACGGATACCTTGGGCAATGAAATCTGGCAAAAAACGTATGGGGGCTCGAATGGAGATGGAGGGCTTGGTATTTATTCTTCCGGAGAACACTTGATGATTGTTGCAAGTACTACATCAATAGACGGAGATATTTCAGATAACCCTTACTATCCATCGGAAGTAAATTGGATTTTCAAAATAGATACGGCAGGCAATATTTTATGGGACAAAGTTGCTGGGGGGGGGGCAATTGAACAGGTATTAAACACAGGGTCAGCAGATAACGGAGGAGTTTACACTGCAAACCGCACGACTTCAAACGACGGCGATGTTTCAGAGTATTACGGTGCCTGGGATGCCTGGTTTGTAAAATATAACAGTGAGGGTGCTATAGTCTGGGATTTCACTTTAGGAACTGAGTGGCAAGACTTGGGACAAGCTATTATACATACATCTGATGGGGGAGCGCTTGTCAGCTCAGGTTCACAACCTGAAGGGGAAGGGAATTTGAATTGTGTGCCCTATGACTGGCATGCGGAAGCCACACTTGCTAAACTTACTTCTTATGGTGAAATGGAGTGGCAGCAGTGCTATGGAGGAAGTAACCATGATGGCATATTTGGTATGTCGGAATTAAACAACGGTTACCTATTGCTGGGGGGAGGGGGCTCTACTGATGGCGATTGTGAGGGCTGTGGCTATCACAGTCCCGGAACAACAGAACCGGATATCTGGCTGATTCGCACCGACCTGCAAGGGAATATTCTCTGGCATAAGTGCTACGGTGGCTATTCAGGAGAAAATGCCAGAAATGTATTTCAAACCGCTGACAATGGGTTTATGATTTTTGGGGAAACCTATTCTTCTACAGAATATGGGCCTAATGGAGACATTTCAGATAACCCGGCTTTTTCAGGCAACTCCACCATTTGGGCCTTTAAAATAGACAGCGTGGGCAACCTGCTTTGGGAGCGCTGCATTGGCGGGCAGGGCGATGAATACCTTAAGAACGGCGTTATCCAAAAAGATGATGATACCTATATCCTGGCAGCCACCACCGGTGGCCCTTACCCCAACCATGATGTGCAGTGCGAAAATGAAAACGGCGATCAATGCTTTTGGCTGATGGAGCTGCAAGACCTCACCGTGGATATCAACGAGGTTGAAGCAGCCCGCCGCACGGTCAAGCTCTACCCCAATCCCGGCAGCCACACCATCTACCTTGATACTGACATCCGGGCGTTTACCTTCACGCTCTACAACAATACCGGGCAGGAAGTCCTGCAAACCCGCAACCAAAAAACCATCCATACCACCGCCCTCCGCAGCGGCTTTTACTACTACCGCATCACCAGCGAAGGAGAAATCCTCAATTCTGGTAAATGGGTAAAGAGGTAAGGAGGTTTGTAGGTTACTATGTTTAGTAGGTTTGTAAGTTGTAAGTCAACGTTTGCACGTTTAAAATGTGTTTAAGTGCCCACGTGTTTAGGTGTTTATGTTCAGTTGGCAAAAGGCAGTTGGCAGTTGGCAACACTGGCGCAGATCGCAGGGGAAGAATAGTAAGTAGTAGATAGTAAATTGTAGGTAGATTAAATGAATAAATTTCGGATTTCGTGTTTCGTATTCCGAGTTTCGGGTTTCGCCTCGGTGAAACAGGAAGAGGTTTCACGGGATAAAGGGTTTGGGTTTCGCGTTTCCCTTTTGCTGGCAATGTCTACATAGCGTTGACTATTATTACCGAACAAATGAACGAGATCGCTTTTGCCAACTGCAATTTACTCAGCTGCCAACGTTTTCTTGTACCAAAAAAAAGCGCCCCGTTTGAAGCGCTTTGTTGTTAACCTAAATATGTTTTCAGAATCTTGCTTCGGGAGGTGTGTTTCAACCTCCGGATGGCTTTTTCTTTGATTTGACGTACGCGTTCGCGTGTCAGGTCAAACTTCTCACCTATCTCTTCCAGCGTCATCGGATGACCGCCATTGAGTCCGAAATAGAGCCTTACAACATCAGCTTCCCGTTGTGTGAGGGTGCTGATAGCTCTGTCAATTTCTTTGCGGAGCGACTCATACATCAATTCGGTTTCCGGCGTGGTGGAGTCCTCACTGCGCATCACGTCGTACATGTTGTTGTCTTCGTCCTCTTTCAGCGGTGCATCCATCGATACATGCCTTCCACTGTTACGCATCGACTCTTTTACCTCGTTGTTGGTTACCTCCAGCAGCTCGGCAATCTCATCGTGATTTGGCGCACGTTCGTGCTCTTGTTCCAGCTTGGCATAGGCTTTATTAATCTTGTTAATCGAACCGATTTTATTCAACGGAAGGCGAACAATACGCGATTGCTCTGCCAGTGCCTGCAGGATCGACTGACGAATCCACCACACGGCGTAAGAGATGAATTTAAATCCCCGGGTTTCATCAAAGCGCTGCGCCGCTTTAATGAGTCCGAGGTTCCCTTCGTTAATCAGGTCAGGGAGGCTTAGTCCCTGGTTCTGATACTGTTTTGATACGGAAACGACAAAGCGAAGGTTCGCTTTCGTCAGTTTCTCCAATGCCTGCTTATCACCTTGTTTAATTCTGCGGGCTAATTCCACTTCCTCTTCAGCTGTCAACAGGTCCACCTTACCGATCTCTTGCAAATACTTGTCGAGCGATGCGGTTTCACGGTTGGTAACTTGTTTGGTAATCTTTAACTGCCTCATATTCCCCCTTTAAAAAAATCGCAATGTTAAGTACGCTACTCTATGAAATTAGTTGCGTTTATTTCTTGGTTTCCGGTCGTTATTATTTCTTTGGTTGCTTCTTTCTTCCATTCCTTCAGGTTTCGGAATCAACACTTTTCGTGAAAGCTTCAGTTTGCCTGACTTTTCGTCAATGGCAATCAGTTTTACTTTCACCTGGTCGCCTATACTAAGAATAGAAGTCACATCTTTAATGTGTTTCCAGTCTATTTCTGAGATGTGTAGCAGACCTTCCTTACCGGGCATAATTTCCACAAACGCACCAAAGCTGGTGATGTTGGTTACTTTACCCATGTAGGTTTCGCCTACCTCAGGAACAGCAATGATGCTCTTGATGCGCTCCTTGGCTGCTTCTATGGATTGCTTGTCGGGCGACACAATCTCAATGTGTCCGTGCTCGCCCACTTCTTCAATCACCACCGTAGTGTTGGTCGTCTTCTGAATGTCCTGGATGATTTTACCACCCGGGCCAATAATGGCACCAATAAATTCTTTGTCGATAATCATCTTTTCGATGCGCGGCACGTGCTCTTTGTAGTCCTGACGTGGCTCATCAATCGTTTCTTCTATTTTATCAAGGATATGCATTCTTCCGGCTTTTGCCTGCTCCAGTGCTTCCTGAAGTACTTCAGAAGAAAGACCTTCCACTTTAATGTCCATCTGGCAGGCGGTGATGCCATCACGTGTACCCGTTACTTTAAAGTCCATATCACCAAGGTGGTCTTCATCACCAAGGATGTCAGAAAGGATAGCATATTTCTCGTTGTCGGTAATCAGTCCCATAGCAATTCCCGATACAGGCTTTTTGAGCTTCACACCGGCATCCATCAGCGCCATTGTTCCGGCACATACGGTAGCCATAGAAGAGGAACCGTTAGACTCAAGGATATCAGAAACCACACGGATAGTGTATGGGTTGTCTTCCTTTTCGGGAATCATTGGCTGCAGGGCGCGCAAGGCCAGGTTGCCGTGTCCAATCTCGCGGCGACTGGTGCCACGCAAGAATTTTGCTTCTCCCGTAGAATACGGTGGGAAGTTATAATGTAACAGGAAGTTGTTTGTACCTTCAATAACTGCTCCGTCAATGGTCTGCTCGTCGAGCTTTGAGCCCAATGTTACAGTTGAAAGTGATTGTGTTTCACCTCTTGTAAAAATAGCAGAGCCGTGAGCCGAAGGCAGATAGTCGATTTCACACCAGATAGGCCTGATTTCATCGAGGTTTCTTCCGTCGAGGCGTGTTCTGGTGTTCAGAACCATATCGCGAACCGCTTTTTTCTCCACATCGTGGAAGTAACGCTTGGCCATTCCTGACTTTTCTTCCGCCTCCTCTTCAGTTTCGAAATGCTTTTCAACAAACTCATCAAAAACAGCGCTGAAAGAATCGCTGCGCTCGTGCTTGTCGGTGAGGTGTTTAGCGGCAATTTCGTAGCAAGGGTTGTAGGCAAACTCTTCGATAGCCTTTTTGAGATCTTCATCATTTTCTTCATGATCGTAATCACGTTTGGTTTGGGCTTTCTCGATTTTACCCGCCAGAGTAATCTGCGCTGCACACTGTGTTTTGATAGCTTCATGAGCTACCTGAATGGCTTCAATCATGGTTTCTTCGGATACTTCTTTCATTTCTCCTTCCACCATCATAATATTTTCTTCACTACCGGCCACAATCAGGTCGAGCGTGGTCGCTTCCATCTGCGTCAAGGTTGGGTTGATGACATATTCACCGTCAATTTGTGCTACGCGCACTTCTGAAATTGGACCGTGAAACGGAATGTCAGAAACAGCAATTGCCGAAGAAGCGGCCAATGCTGCAAGTGCATCAGGCGAATCATCTTTGCCAAGAGAGATTAAATATACGAGAACTTGAGTTTCGGCGTGGTAGTCATCCGGGAACAGCGGGCGCAAGGCGCGGTCGATAAGGCGTGAGATAAGGATTTCGTGTTCGGAGGGGCGTGCTTCACGCTTGAAGAAGCCACCGGGGAAGCGTCCTGCGGCAGCATAATTCTCTCTGTAGTCCACTGTTAGTGGCATAAAGTCCACGTCAGGACTAGCGTCTTTTTTAGATACAGCAGTGGCAAGCAACATAGTGTCGCCCATTTTAATCACCACGGAGCCGTCGGCTTGTTTCGCCAGTTTACCGGTCTCTATTTCGATAGGGCGTCCATCGGGGAGGGTGAAAGTTTCTTTGATTCCAATCTTAGACATATGTAATGTGTTTAATAGTAATTGTTGAGATGAACTTCTAAAAACAGAAAAAAAGGCAATGTCGAAATTGCCTTTTTTCTCTGCGATGTGGGTAAGATTTACTTACGTATACCTAACTTCTTAATGATAGCACGGTATCTCTCGATGTCTTTGTGTTTAAGATAATCGAGCAAACGTCTTCTTTTACCAACCATGCGAACCAATGACCTTCTGGTTGCGAGGTCTTTCTTGTTCTCTTTCAGGTGACCTGTAAGGTGCTTAATGCGATGGGTAAACAGTGCGATTTGGCCTTCTGATGTACCAGTATCCTGCTCAGTTTTACCGTGCTCTTTAAAAATTTCTTTCTTTACTTCTGGCGTTAAGTACATATTCGCTTTTATTATATGATTCTCTACTTAAAATTTTGGGCTGCAAAACTATAAAAATATTTACAGTTCACCAAATTTATTTTTTCTCCTTATTATCGCGTGCAAAGATAAATGAAATATTAATGCTGGAGGTACTTTATCGATTGATTTTGTTAATTCAGCGTATGATTCCTATTTCTTTATTTTACAATCTGTGCATTAGAATGAGTTGTTAATTGACCCGTTTCCCAAAAATATACTGCCCGATTTCTTCCCCGTTAAAATCAGCTACGGTTGGAAGGTGACCCCATTTTTCAAAACCGAATTTACGAAGCAGGCCTATACTTTTGGTGTTGCTCTCAAGCAGTAATGCGAAAAGTGTTCTTATTTCTGAATCTATGGCAAAATGTATGATGTGCGTTAAAAGTTGAGTGCCAATCCCTCTCGACTGATAATCCGGATGAATATAAAAACTTACCTCTTTGGTGAAGCGTAGCGCCTTTCTTCCAGGACGATGCGGGGAGAGGCTGGCCCATCCTGCAATCTTTCCGTCAACTTCAAAAACAAAATAGCAGTGAGAGGGGCCGGGATGTGCTTTCATCTGCTTACGCCTTTCCTCAGTGGTCTGTGGTTCAGTATCGGCTGTACAAAAGCCTGCAGCTACAGCCATGTTATAAATAGCTGCAATGGCTTCTGCATCATTTTCGTTTGCTTTTCTAATCATTAAAAACTGTATTTAATTCGCAGGAAAAACAGTTGCCCAATGTTGCCATACTCCGTACCCTGATTTCCCGAAAAGAGTTGTCCTGTCACCATTGCTTCAATGTTCTGGCTCAGCGAGTAGGTCACCGTGGGACTCACAAAATACGACTTATCATGCGGATTGGCAATCATTGAAATATCCGCGCTAAGCAAAGGGGTGATGGGGTAGCTGGCCTGCGCAAACAAAGAGGTTTTGGCCGGTGTCAGCGTTTTTACCGACATCTCCCGGTTAAGCAGCAAGAGCCCTTCGCGGGATGCTTTTCCGGTAGTGCCTTTGCTGTTGTAGAGCAATCCGGCGTGCAGGTAAAAGCTGTTTCGGAACATGTAATCAACAGACACAGAAGCGACAAGCTGCCCTGTAGTATCTGAAAAGTTCTCATTACCCCTGAAATAGGTCGCTTCTCCACGAAACCCGGCATTGCCGATATTTCCGCTCCATCCGGTTCCGATAACCAGGTCTTCGTTGATATAACCACCAAGAAACTGGAAGTCGTAGCCCCATTTGTTAAGGCGGTACATTCCCGCAAAGGCACTCGCCCTGAGGCTGTCGCCGGGCTGATAAACCAGTTCTGCCGAAGAAGCCACTCCGGTATAATACTGCAGTTTGACGGCATCTGTGCCCGGGCGTTCTTCGTAGTCGAAGTCAAAGTAATTGAAAGTGTTGAAAATATCGTTGGGGTTCCACACCATATTGATTCCCCAGTTTATCCGTTGGCGTCCGATACGGGCCTGGAAATCACCTTTGACATAATCCACATACAGTCGATCAATCATGGTGTGAAGCGCGTATCCGTTACCACTGGCAATGGTTTTAGACAGGTCAAGGAATCCCGGGTCTTTGTCGAGCATTGCCCCGTAATCCGGAAAAAGCTTAACAATTTCCCCGTACATAAAGCGGTTGCGGGCCTCCACAGCCACAGTTAAGTTTGATGTGGCATAATACCTGAAGTTTAAACGGTTGTGAATCAAATTGTCTGAAAGGATGTCGCTTTGAAGCATCGTGGCATCATCAGGCGAATACACCGTTTGCATGCTTTTCACATATCCGTTCAGCGAAATTTTGTCACCCTGCGCAAAAGTGCTGATGGAAATCAGAAACAGGGTGCATCCAAGAATGATTTTGCTTTTCATTGTTTAAGATATCTTTCGCGTTTCGTTTGTACTTGTTTTAATCTTGATAAATCCTGCTAAAAACAGCAGGGAAACACTAGCTTGTCTGGTTTACCTGTTTTTTAACAGCTTCATCACTTTTTATTCTTCCATCTTCCACCGTGATAATCCGGTGTGCTTTTTTCACCACACGCTGGTCGTGGGTTGAAAAGATAAAGGTGATGTTTTCCTCCTTATTCAGTTGCTCCATGATATCAAGCAGTGTCTCGGTCGATTTGGAGTCGAGATTGGCTGTGGGTTCGTCGGCCAGGATAAATTTTGGTTTCGAGGCCAGCGCTCTGGCTACAGCCACTCTCTGTTGTTGCCCTCCCGACAGCTTATTGGGACGGTTGTGCATCCGCTCCCCAAGTCCCACGGCATTTAGCAGTTGCTCCGTGCGCTCGTGACGTTTTTTCTTTGGCCACTTCTGCAACTGCATGATAAACTCCACGTTTTCAAAGGCCGTCATCACCGGAATGAGGTTGTATGATTGAAACACAAAGCCAATGTTTTTCAGCCGGAAGTTTATAAGCCCGCCCGAAGAGAGTTCAGATAAATCCACATTGTTGACTATCACTTGTCCTTCGGTAGGGGAGTCCAATCCGCCAAGAATATTCAACAGTGTGGTTTTTCCAGAGCCCGAAGGCCCTACAATGGCTGTGAATTCTCCTTCTTTGATTTCCAGGTCAACTCCATTAACTGCATGCACTGGCACGGAAGTGGAATTGTATATCTTTTTCAGGTTTTTGATTTCTATTACGCTCATGATTTTCTGTTTTATTCGGTTCTTATACTTTCTGCTGGATTTAGTTTCAGTGCTTTGATGG
>JASMTJ010000126.1:0-4059 GCA_041694335.1 Bacteroidales bacterium | reverse complement strand
GGTGAAACAGGCCGTCAACAGGGGGCAAGGAGGCCGATATCGTCCTGGTCAGTCATCACCAGCACCGAGAAAGGGAATGCCGGTGATCAAAAATTGCTCAATGAGCGGGTCAGGGAAGATGTCGGCCTTGAGCTCACGGATTCAGGTTCTAGCCATCAAGCTCGTCTTCCTAAAACCGAAGCAACGACATCTCTTCCTCAAGGTCTAGTAGAGGAAAAGAGCTCCGAAGAAGCAAAAAGTTTACCAGCGAGAGATAAAGAGACCAAAGCAAGTTTCACTATAAATAACGTTTCAGAATTAGCGTTTGCTGATGATCTTGCAAAATCGCATGGTAGTGAATACCTTCTAGCTGAAAAAATTACAGATCTAGTTGGCAGGAATATAAATAGCCAAGAGTATGCGCTAGAGTTTGTTCTTCAAGAACTTGATGGTGCAAGCAAAGGAAGCGATGAAGCTAGAGCATTTTCCAAATCCCTTGGATTCTTGGAAGGTGAGTACTCTGGGGCTTCACGAAAACAGGCGAGTGAAAGTGTCGAAAATGCCCAGCAGGTCCTTTTAAAATCTTCGATAAGATTCGCGGTCTCACCGGAGCAGGCAACAAGGCTTAGGTTTTTTAATGTAAAAAACATTGTAGAAAAATGGGATCTTGGTTCATCGGAAGTCAAAATAAGCCGACTGTTGAAGGCTTTGAGAGAAATTGCACTTGATGACGTAAATCTGGTCCCTTCACTTGACTCCAGCCTGCCGATCATTAAGACAGCAAGAATAAAACACATATCAAATAGAACAAACAATCTTAATTTTGCAAAGTCAATATTAGCAGAGCTTGGTCAGTCGCTGAATAAAAGCTCTAAGGAGATTCTGCTTTTAGCTGTTCCTGAGATTGTGGAAGATCATGAGAGCAGGCAAGTCAAAACAGAGTCTTCTGTAAAAGGTGCCCAAGAAGCGCAAGAACGGAAACCGGAAGTACCGGAAAAGCTGGCCCGTGAGTCGGATATACAGTCATTTGTTGCGGACAAGGAGATACCTTATCTTGTTCATTTTACTGATTTTAGAAACTTGCCGGGAATTATGTCTGAGGGTCTTGTGCCAAGATTGGAGTTAGAAGCTGCCGGTCAAGGTTTTTATTATAATGACGAAATGCGACTTGATGGAGTTAAGGGGTCCATCTCAACATCTATAGCTTTTCCAAACTATAAAATGTTTTTTCGTTACAGGCAGGAAGCCGAGTTCCGGAAGTGGGCAATTTTGCTAATCGACAAATCAGTTTTATGGGAAAATGATTGCTTGTTTTGCAAGCATAATGCAGCTGACAAAAGAATAATTTATGTGGATAAAAATTATCTTGCCAGCATCGATGCACTAAAGGGCATGTATGATGACGAGGTAGGTGGTTTGAAAAGAGACCTTGGGCTGTTGAGTATATATGACCCGACTGATCCTCAGGCTGAAGTTTTAGTGCTTTCCAAAATATCGCCTGATAAAATTAATATTGTAGTATTTGATTCATTGAGCTCGAAAGAGCACTTTTCCCAGCACTATCCTCTAAAGAAATCGGTTGTGGATGCTGAGTTCTTTTCTTCGAGAAATTACGCGAGAAAAAGGCAGGTAATTTGATATGGCTAATCGACCTGTTTTCATGCCTGTAAAGGAGGGTAGCGTGCCAGGAGTAAAAGTTCTTGATGTGGACTTTCAATGGTTTCCTGGAATGGCTCCCTCGCAAAAAAGAAAATCGATACAATCTCTCCATGATTCCGCTAAGGCGCTCGGGGTATCTCCAGTACTAGAAGTCTCAAGCAAGTCTGAAGAAGAGTTGGGTGTTGCTTTAAGTGCCTTCAATTTGATGATTGAAACTGGGAATAAGAAATATAGTTTTTCAGTAGAATCTGCTTTTCAAGCAAGCAAGGTATTTGAGCATGGTGGCCCCTATGCTGACTTGCTTAATAGGACGCCACTTGAGGCTAAGCGAGATCTTAGGCTCAAGGAGTCCGGTAATGTAGTGGGTTTTTGTTTCTTTGGCAAAGAATTCCCCATTAAGCCAAGAACATTTTTTTATGATTGGCTCTATATAAATGCCTTGAATCAAAATAATAAACTTGCTAGTGCTGCAGTTGACTATTCTGGATTCTCTGATATTGAGTTCAATCCTAAGAAATCAATTAACTGCCAGGCATACTCGCTAGCTCTCTATGTTTCTTTGGTTTCTGCCGGAATGTTGGAAGAGGCTTTATCAACACCTAGTCGTTTTTTAGAACTTTCCTATCAAGCAGACAGTGGTCAAGCTTCAACCTCTTTCCAAGCAAGCCTTCTATAAGGAATGAAAATGATTAAACGCGCATGGAACTGGTTGCTTGGGGTTGAGGATGCTAAGAAAGCTCCGCCAAGGCTCATCGACTTTGTGAAACAAAAAGACAACTCAACTCATGGTGAGTTTGTTAGGTTAAATAATGATCTTGCCTTCTTTATTGATGACTATAAAGATAAAGAAGATAACGATCCAATGGTAATGATGGCTTATGCCTATGCAAGAAGAATTGCTGTAGCTGGGATGTTTTTCCAGGGGTTAGCTGGCAAAGATTTGTTTGATTATGTTTATGACATTTTTAAAAAACATCAGGTTTCGACGGGGGTGTCAGTTGACTTTCAAGAGCAAGCGGGTGAACAGGGCATGGAGCTGGCGCTTAAATATTTGCCAGAGATGAATCGATACAATATAAAATTAATGACGGGCCTAGCAGCACAAGGTTTTAATGCATTCGGCAATCAAGATTGCCTACCTCTAGACAATAATCAGGTGCTAACTGTAGAGGCCTGTTCAAAGATTCTTGATAAAGCTTCAACAAGTGCGTCTGAAAAATCTCGCTCCCATGAGAAAAGTGGCCACGTAGACAATTTTAAAAACTCAGACCGGCAAGAGGGGAATGTTAGATATGAGGAGAGTAGTTTTACTGTGGCTGATGCTGATACGGGCGATATTTTAGCTGTTAAGCTAATTGATGGTAAATTCCATGGGCTGGTTGTCGTATGTAATCAGGAGCTCACCCTTCCTTTGCAGCCGTGGTCTCCGTATAGCAATCCATTTCAAGACGATACTTGTTTCAATGGAAGTGGTATGGGTCCAAACGGCCCATGGAGCTTCAATATTGTGCCGACCACACCGTTTAGCACTATCATGAAGAATGTATTGAATAGTTAACCCCGGTTAATTTATCTGAAAACCATTTCATGCAAAGAATAGCTCTGGAAGCATTATGGATTTATTGCAGCTTAATCAGGGGTTGTCACGTTCATTTTTTTCAGAAGGGCACCGACGAGTCTTCTGGTATGACGCTCCGGGCCACTTCGCCGATGCTCTGGATGAGCTCTCCCTTAACGGCGTGCAGGTCCTCAACATGGCCGGACAGTCTACCTTCGGCGTGAAGCTGCGCCTGGAGCTGGACGAACCGGAGACGCCAACGCTGCTCTACTTCCCCTACGCCGAGCCGGCGCCGGAGGATGACTGGCTGCTGGATATCAAGCTCTACTCCGGTCGCTTCTACGCCGATCAGCTGTCGATGATCTTCAGCGAGCTGGGCCTCACGCGGCATGCGCTGCGTGAGCACCTGGCACAGCGGCAGGCGTTCCTCGGCAGCCGCAAGCGCATCGAGGCGCTGAAGCGCCTGGTAACGCCGGAGATGGACGAGGACGGCCTGGACCTGGCCATGTGTGCCGCCGTGGTGGGCGCACCTGCCAGTGATATCGCCACGCTGCTGTTCCATCTCGCCGATGAGGCGGTGAGCGAGGAAGTGGGGCTGGAAGGCAATCCCTCCTCCCTTGAGGAGATGGTCAAGTATGCCCTGGTGCCAAGCCTGGTTCGGGCGCTGCAGCTGGAGGTAGGGTATCCCGCTACTCAGGCAGAGTTGAGTGGGGAGGCACCGCTGCCGCTCGGCCAGCTGATGCTGCGGCTGCTGACCACCGGCTACTGCGAGAGCCTCTCCGAGATCCCCGACTGGGCGCAGAGCCATGCCATCGCTTCGGTGAATGCCCGGGCCACCTCTCGGGCGCTGCTCTCCCGCTGGC
>JASMTJ010000125.1:0-22138 GCA_041694335.1 Bacteroidales bacterium | reverse complement strand
GCGTGCACCTATTTTATATTCCAGGTGGCAAAGGAACTGTTTGCCGTGGAAGTAGGGCGGGTAAGGAACGTACTGGAATTGATTGAGGCTTCCAGAATTCCGGAAACGCCCGACTATTTGATGGGAATTATTAATGTTCAGGGAGATCTGTTGCCCGTGGTTGAAGCGCGAAAGAAGTTTAATCTCAAAGGTGGAGACTACTCCAGAGATGCTTGCATACTCTCGATCTCGATTGAATCGAAAAGTGAAAAATTCAGGTTGGGGCTTAAAGTCGATCGGGCACGCGATGTTCTTAAAGTTCAGAAGAATGAGATTGAGAGCGTTCCGGATATGGGCTTGAATCTGAATCCCGATTACGTAAAGGGAATTATAAACAAGAACCAGGAGATTATTTTTATTCTGGATATAGACGAGATTTTTAGTCATGAAGAAGTGACTGCGATAAAGAACTTAGAATCAAACCAAAAAGATGAATGATATGATTGATTACATTAATGCAAACCCGGTATTGGTTTTTGCCCTGGTGCTTTTGTTTGTGCTGGTGCCTGCCGCCATAGGAATTCTCAGGGCAGTTTATAAAAACTCAATTCTCTTCAGCTTCGGCTTAATTGCCATAGGCCCTATTATTATTATCGTCTTTTTGGCCTATTCGGTGGGGATGGACATTAAAAACCTGGTTTGGGCCGGACCGATAGGAGTTGTTGCCTTTGTGAGTATTTTTTACTTCACATCCCGGTTTATACAGCAACCGCTTAGGCAGCTGACCGATAAAATAGAGAAGCTCTCGAAGGGTGAGATTGATATGGATTTTGAAAATGAACTCAAGGATCGCAAGGATGAGTTTGGAACCATCGCCCGTTCGATGCAGGAGACCCTTGAGAAGCTCACCGAGATTACAGGGAACATCATCGTTGGGGCCGATAACATCAAGACCGCCAGCCAGGAGCTGAGCAACAACTCACAGCAGCTTTCACAGGGAGCTTCAGAGCAGGCCTCTTCTACCGAAGAGGTTTCATCCTCGATGGAGGAAATGGCCTCTAATGTGGACCAAAACAGCGAGAATGCTAAGGAGGCGGAGCGGCTCGCAAATCATGTGAGTGAGAATATCGACTCCGTGGGAAATTCATCGAAAGAAAGTCTAGATGCCATTGAAACGATTGCAGAAAAGATTACCATTATAAACGACATTGCCTATCAGACCAATATTCTTGCATTGAATGCGTCTGTAGAGGCTGCGCGTGCCGGTGAGCATGGCCGCGGGTTTTCTGTAGTGGCCAGTGAGGTAAGGAAGCTGGCAGAAAAAAGCCGGCAGGCCGCCGACGATATCAGCAAGCTCTCCAGCTCAAGCGTTCAAATTACCAAGAAAACAAGGGAATTGCTAGTGGAAATGCTTCCGCAGATAGAGAAAACGATTCAGCTCATCAGGGAAATCTCTACGGCCAGCACCGAGCAAAATTCGGCCGGAGAGCAAATCAACACCACTATCCAGCAGCTCAACCAGATTACTCAAAGCAATGCGGCCTCTTCCGAGGAAATGGCTACAAGCTCAGAGGAGCTGGACTCGCAGGCACAACAGCTATATGATGTGATTCAGTTTTTCAGAGTGAATGAGCAGTCGTTAAAGTCCATTAAAAATGAGCTCTCAACCAGGCATGTGAGATGGGATAACCATTACGAAAGTAATACCAGGCAAGGCTCAGGCAAAGGCATTCGTTACAATCTCGATAGTGATGATGACCTGGACAAAAATTACGAACAGTATTAAAGACGATGGAAAATTCGCGCTCCTTTGAGCAAGCATATAAAGCAACAATTTCCGATTCTGACTTCCGTCGTCTGGCGGCACACATTGAAAAGTCAAGTGGAATAAAAATGCCTCCTGAAAAGAAGGTGATGCTCCAAAGCAGGCTTAAAAAGCGCCTTTACCAATTGGGAATGAATGACTTTAAAACGTATTGCGATTACGTTTTCAGTGCAGAAAATAATGGACATGAAACATTGTTTCTCCTGAATTTCATCAGTACCAATAAAACAGACTTCTTTCGTGAACCGGTTCATTATACCTTCTTGGAAGAGAAGGTTATTCCTGATTTTTCCAAAAGAAGAAACAAAATGCATGTGTGGAGTGCGGGGTGTTCAAGCGGGGAAGAGGTTTACTCACTGGCCATCCTGCTGGCTGAGGCTACTATAAAGAACAGTGAGTTGGATTATGAGGTTTTGGGTACTGACATTTCCACACCGATGCTCGAAAAAGCGGTCAGGGCAGAATATCGCGAGCAGTCGATTACCGAAATTCCGCTGAATCTGCGCAAGCGATATTTTTTAAGGCATAAGGATGCGTCAAAATCATTGGTAAGAGTGGGGCCACTGCTACGTTCTAAAGTCAGGTTTAAGTATTTAAACTTTATGGATTACAGTTATGATTTGCCTCGCAATTTTAATGTGATTTTTTTTAGAAATGTTTTGATTTATTTTAACAAGGAAATTCAGGAGCAGGTGCTCCGCAGGATAGTTAAGCATCTTGTATCCGGAGGATACCTGTTTATCGGACATTCGGAAAACATTTTGAACTTTGATTTGCCACTCGAAAAATGTGGTCCTAATGTTTTCAGAAAGACTGAGAATTAGCTTTATCCTAAAGGTTTTGAAAAAGTTAAGAAGAAAAACGGATTAGTTAAGATTGAAAAAATATCATATGGAAAAATATAAAATTCTTGTAATGGATGATAGCCAGGCCAGCCTTGATTTGATCAAGGATATTCTTGATGATGAGGACCTGGTCATTGCAACAGCCCGTAGCGGCAGTGCTGCTCTGAAGAAGGCGCGCGCGAACCCTTTTGATCTCATCCTGCTGGATATTATCATGCCCGATATTGATGGGTTTGACGTCTTGAAGGAATTGCGTAACCATCGGTTTACAAAAGACATACCGGTTATTTTTATTACAGCCAAGAATGATGAAGAAAATACGATTCGAGGCTTTCAGGCCGGGGCGATGGACTATGTGGCAAAACCCTTTAATGATGCCGAGCTGAAAGCAAGAATCAGAAGTCACCTGGAGCTGAAGCGCTCGAAAGAAAAACTGGTGAAGGCGAAAGAAGAAGCAGAAAGGAACTCAAAGTTTAAGAGCGAGTTTCTGGCCAATATGAGTCATGAAATCCGTACCCCAATTTCGGGAATTCTAGGGGTGGTGGATTTACTTAAAGCCACTAAGCTCAATAAAGAGCAGGAAGATTTTCTTAACATTATAGAATCCAGTACAGACTTGTTGATGGCGATTATCAATGATATTCTCGACTTATCGAAGATAGAAGCAGGAAAGATGTCGCTCGAAGCCATTCCTTTTGACGTGGAAAAAAACATGAGGGAGGTGATTGCACTCTTCAGACAAAGGGCCAATGAAAAAGGGCTGACCATGGAATTAGTGGTAGCTGATTCAGTGCCTGCTGTGCTGTTGGGTGATACGGTAAGGATTAAGCAGATTTTCATGAATCTGATATCCAATGCCATAAAGTTCACCAAAAAAGGAGGTGTTAC
The DNA here is from genome assembly GCA_041694335.1 of Bacteroidales bacterium. Classification (GTDB taxonomy): domain Bacteria; phylum Bacteroidota; class Bacteroidia; order Bacteroidales; family JAIPAH01; genus JAIPAH01. The sequence continues at coordinate 18,601 of JASMTJ010000125.1, read as the reverse complement.
AGTGAGCCTGAAAGCGGAGGAAAAAGAGAGCAAAGAAATAATTCTTTACGCTTCGGTAAAAGACACCGGGATAGGAATTGATGAGGAGTCGAGGGAAAAGCTGTTTAATGCCTTTTCACAGGCGGATGTTTCCACCACACGTAAACATGGAGGTACAGGGCTGGGGCTCGCAATTTCAAGAAACCTTACCGGATTGATGGGTGGTTATATTGGTGTGGACAGTGAACCGGGAAAGGGTTCAGATTTCTACTTTACCCTGCGACTGAGGAAGGGCCACATTGATCAGCTAAAAAAGAAAGATAAAGGAGTGCCTGATAAGGAGATTGTACGGCATGATTTCAAAATCCTGCTGGTTGAAGATAATGCCATCAATCAGAAAGTTTCCACGATGCTGCTCAAGCAACTCGACCAAAAAGTAGACCTGGCTGAAAACGGACGCGTGGCCGTGGATAAGGTGAAGCAGAACGAGTATGACCTTATTTTTATGGACCTCCATATGCCTTTGATGGATGGGTATGAAGCCACCCAGCGAATAAGAAATGTGGAAAAGGAACAGAATCGTGAACCTGCCTACATTGCAGCTGTGACTGCTAACGCTGTGGCCGAAGATAAAGAGAAGTGTTTCAAAATAGGTATGAACGATTATATTTCGAAACCTTTTAAAAAGGAAAATCTAAGTGATATTTTCAGGAAAATATTGAAATAGAATATTATGGGTTTAAATGAAAAAAGTAAGCTTTCTGATGAGCTGGCTGAATGCAAAGCTAAATTGCAGCAAGCCGAAAGTGAACGGGATGAATTGAAAGTGCAGCTAAGAGAGACCAGTAAAAAGCTGGCAGATTCTGAGGCCTTTAAAAGTCATTTTATCGCCCGGATTTCCAACGAGATTATTAATCCGTTTACCTCGATTATTGCGAGCTCAGAAAACCTCTTGAAAAAGAAACAGCAACCCGGAAGTCTTGAAATGATCAGGATGGTGGATCTGATTCATAATGAAGCGCTTTTCCTGGATTTCCAGTTGAAAAACTTGTTTACTGCTGCCCGGATTGAAGCCGGAGAGCTGATTCCTGAAACGGTGAACAGTGATTTAAATCAGTTGATTACAGAGAGCGTAAAAGGCTTTTTAGAGGAAGCAGAGCGAAGGGAGATAGAATTGATAATCAGGAATCACTTACCTGATGATGCACGATTGAAGACAGATCCGGCACTGTTGAATTTGGTGATCAAGAATTTGATTTCTAATGCATTAAAATTCAGCAACAAAAAAACTAAGGTGGAGCTGACAGCTGAGTTGAAGAAAGGAGCATTTCTTTTTACCATCCAGAATGAAGGCGATAGCATTGATGGGGAGAAACTTGAAGTAATTTTCGATCGGTTCAGGCAATTAGATAGCAAAATTCACTCGCTAAATCCGGGCAGTGGCATTGGACTTTCGGTAGCGCGCGAGGTGCTTGACTTAATTAACGGATCGATTGAAGCAAAACCTCTTAAAGAAGGAATGAAGTTTATGGTAAAAGTGGAAGAATCGGAGTATGGAGATGAAATAACGCAAGACGACGATAGTTTGTTTTTTGATGGCGAACAGCAGGAAGACCAATCATTTTAATGAATAGCGAAAAGAAATATTATTTATATCCATCTTTTATCAAGGTGACCCGCGACCCCATACAAATTCATACGATTTTGGGATCATGTGTTGCCGTGTGCCTTTATGATCCGAGCCGGAAAATTGGGGGCATGAACCATTTTATGCTTCCTCTCTGGAACGGTAAAGGACTGGCCTCACCAAAATATGGCAATATCGCCATGCAAAAGCTGCTTTCTTCTCTTCTTGATAATGGAGCACTGAGAAATAAAATTGTTGCTAAAGTTTTTGGAGGAGCCAACGTGCTGGAGTTTAATACGGGAGGAACACATATCGGGCAGCGCAATATTGAGCTGGCGCTCAGTACGCTGGATGAAATGAAGATTAAGGTGGTTGCTAAAAGCACCGGAGGTGAACTGGGCCGAAAGATTATCTTTGATGTGGCCGATGGAAAAGTTCATCAGCGAATGATTGATAAGGTGAAGATGAAGACGATGCCTGTTCCTGAAGCCAAAAATGCTGAAAGATGAATTCAAAGCCGAAAAAAGTATTAATCGTAGATGATTCGAGGTATATCAGTGAATACCTTGCGGCTATTTTTAGTTCTGACCATCGGTTTGAGGTCATTGGTAAGGCCGCTGATCCATATGAGGCAGTGAAGATTATTGCTGATGAGGTCCCCGATGTGATTTCTCTTGATATTGAAATGCCACGCATGAGTGGTGTTAAGTTCCTGAAAAAAATAATGCGTCAGCATCCCATTCCGGTTATTGTTATCACCAACCAAAGCCTGAAGCAAATTAATGCGGCCATGGAAGCACTCCATGCGGGTGCCGTTGACGTCATCTCAAAAAAGGATATCACACCAACAGATACGGATGGGAAAAGGATGCTGGTGGAAAAGATGTGGAGTGCCGCCAATGGCAAAGTAGGCAGACTCTCTTTTGCAGGACCACAGGCTGCACAGAAAGGGAGCCAGCCGGAAGGGTTTTCATCACAGCAAAAAATCGTCTTGATGGGAGCTTCATCGGGAGGCACACAAACGATCACTAAAATTTTATCTGGTTTACCTGCCCAAATACCACCTGTGCTGATTGTTCAGCACATTCCTGAGCAAATGTCGTTTCTGTTTGCCCGCAGATTAAACGAGCTGCTTCCCTTTTATGTAAAAGAAGCAGAAAATGGGGATCGCGTCAGGGCTAACCAGGTGCTGATTGCGCAGGGCAACAAACACATGGAATTGAAATACAGTGGTGAGGAGGCTTTTATTAAAATCTCGCAGGGGCCGCCGTTAAATTTTGTACGCCCTTCCGTAGATAAGCTTTTCTTTTCTGCGCTGAGCAAAGAGCCGGATAAAATTGTGGCAATCCTGCTGACGGGCATGGGGAGAGATGGAGCTCATGGACTTTTGCAGCTTAAAGAGAAAGGAGCATTTACTATTGCACAAGACGAAGCCAGCAGCATGATTTACGGCATGCCAAAGGCAGCAAAGGATATGAATGCCGCCAGGGCACTGATGTCACCTGAAGAGATTAGCCGGTATATCAGAAATATCAGTGCACCGGAAAAGTAGATCTGGAATGAATCTTTCAAAATTAGTTTTATATGAAGAAATGGGCACAGCTATCAGGAATTGTGTTGTTTTTGGTGATACTGGTTTTTTTCGACCTGGATCCGGAAAAGCCTGAAATCACCTCCGCTTTTGCGGTGGCAGCTCTGATGGCGGTTTGGTGGATCACTGAGGCGGTGCCTATTGCTGTAACGGCCCTGATTCCTGTCGTTCTTTTCCCGGTGCTGGGTGTGGCTGACGGAAAAGCAATTTCCTCAGCATATTTTAATCATGTGATTTTTCTTTTTATAGGAGGATTTTTGATGGCCCTGGCCATGGAAAAGTGGAACCTTCACAAGCGTATAGCATTAAAAATCCTTCTTGCTGTGGGAGTCAGTCCGGCAAAAATTTTGTTCGGGTTTATGTTTGCCACCGCTTTCCTTTCAATGTGGATTTCTAATACCGCTACTGCCATGATGATGCTGCCTATCGTAATGTCAGTAATCAAGGCTGTTGAAGTGCAGCTCAACAAAAAAGCCATCAGCAGATATGCCACCGGATTACTCCTGGGAATAGCATACAGCGCTTCGGTGGGAGGGATGGCCACGCTGGTGGGCACTCCGCCGAACCTGGCTTTCGGAAGGATTTACAGCATTATGTTTCCCGGTGCACCGGCCATTTCCTTTGCCGACTGGATGGCTGTGGGCGTGCCTTTGGCAGCGGTGATGTTTGGTGTGGTTTATCTTTATCTGCGCATTCTTTTTGTGCCACGGAAGTCAGACACCAGTGGCGCCCTGGAAAATATCCGCCGGGCAGTAAAGCACCTTGGCGGGATGCGGCGCGAGGAGGGGATGGTATTAGCAGCTTTTGTTTCCATGGCAGCTTTGTGGATTTTCAGAAAGGATATCGATGTTGGTTTCCTCATCATTCCCGGATGGTCGGGGCTTTTTAAGAACCCGGAATATCTGAATGATGGTACGGTGGCTATGGCGATTAGTGTCCTGCTTTTTCTGATACCTTCAAAATCAAACAACAAGGAATATATCCTTGACTGGCCTACAGCAAGAAACTTACCGTGGCGGATAGTTATTCTTTTTGGCGGAGGGTTTGCTTTGGCGCAAGGGCTGGCAGATTCCGGGTTTTCAGGGTGGCTCGGCGAGCAGATGGTTTTTCTGAGAGGAATACATCCTTTAGTAGTTATTATATTTATAGCCTTAGCACTCTCGTTTCTTACCGAATTGACTTCCAATACAGCCACAGCTCAGATTATTCTTCCCATTATGGCTTCCATGGCGGTCAGTATGCAAGTGCATCCGCTGCTGTTTATGCTGCCGGCAACGCTGGCTGCCTCAATGGCTTTTATGCTCCCGGTGGCAACACCTCCGAATGCAATTATTTTCGGATCAGGAAAAATCACCATCAAAACGATGGCGCGTAACGGTTTTATTTTAAACCTGATAGGGGTGTTGTTGGTGGCGTTAATGGTTTATTATTTCGGAGACATTCTCAGCGGAACCTCTCTAACAGAACTTCCGGCATGGGGCATCCCATAGTGCCTAAAGATAACTGTTTAACTCCAGGTATGATTTAATGATGTTTTTCCCTGAGGATTTTAATCGTTCATAAGACTGATGTCCGCTGAAAAGCAAAAGACAATCGATACCAAGGCTGTCAGCAATTTCTGCATCATGCAGTGTGTCGCCAATCATTATAATCTTAGCTTTATTAAGATTGTTTTTCTCGATCACTTTTTCGAAGATGTGCTCTTTCCCATTTCCATAGTGATCCTCTATTCCGTTTATGCTATCGAAAACTTTATGAAGGTGATAGCTTTTGGTGAGCTTAAGAAGAAGCTCGTGCTCCATAGCACTGATAAGGAATTGCTTCTTCCCTGATTCATAAAATAGTTTAAAAGTTTCCCTGACAGATTGTTGTAAATCAGCTGCTGGGATATCCTTTCGGTAATAATCCATAAACTCAAGACCCACCTTTTCGAAGGGGTGCACATTAAAATTCCAGCCAATGTTTTCATAATATTTCGAAACCGGGAAGTCAAAATATCTCTCATAGGTTTCACGACTTATTTCCGGGTAATCATAATCCTTAAGAAGTTTATTCATGGCTGCAATGCAAATCCCGGAATCATCGAGTATCGTTCCGTTCCAGTCCCAGAAAACAATACTTTTTTCTCTGATATTTATCATATATAAGTGTATAAAATGCAATTTTTTATAATTTGCACCACAAAACTAATTTAAAGGATCACAATCACAAAACTGAATAAAATGAAGAAATTCTTGTTTTTCTTTGCCCTGATGTCGCTCTGTTCTGTACATGCCGTTTCGCAGTATAGCTGGCAGTGGGTAACTCCCATTAACGGACAGGGAATGGAACGAATCTGGGATTTGCACATAGACAAAAATGATAATACTCTTGTTTGTGGTCAATTCACTGATTCGCTCAGTGTTGGGGGTTATAATCTCAGGTCCGAAGGCTTATCCGACACTTTTATTGCAAAGTTGAACAGCGAGGGTAGTCCACAATGGGTTTTTCATTTGGGAGGCGCAGGAGATGAAATAGCCCTGGCCGTGGAAAGTGATGAAGAGGGGAATGTGTTTTTTTCAGGCTATTTTGATGATACTATTAACATCCTTGGTCAGCAGCATGTAGCTACTGGGTGGGATGCCTTTGTGATTAAACTCAACGGTTCCGGTGTGCCGCAATGGTTTTACTCCCCGGTTTCAGCAGGATCAGAAATTGCTCATAGCGTGGCTGTAAATAGTGATGGAACTTCCTATTTTACCGGGTGGTTTCAGGGAAAAATAACGCTAAGCGAAAGCCTCGCTCTTACCAGCTATGGAAGCAGTGATATTCTTTTAGTGAGTCTTTCTCCTGATGGAGAAATCAACTGGGGCAAAAATATGGGTTCTGAAGGGGTTGATTATGGATATTCTGTAGAGCTCGATGCCGATGGTAATCCGTGTTTTTGTGGGGTAGCCGGGCAAGGTTCTTTGTTTGATGATGAAGTGTTAACAAAATCAGGGTTTTACGTTTCAAAGTATGATCAGCTGGGGAGTATTGAATTTCTGACGGCTGGTGCTCAATGCGGAATTTACGGGTTGGCGGTTGATCATTCCGGTAGCATAGCTGTTGCAGGTTATACAAGCACCAATATTATGCTTGGGGATATTGAAGTGCCGAATGAAACCAACACCGAAGATATTCTGTTGGCGCGGACGAATAGTGAGGGTGATTGGCAGGATGCCAGATCCCTTCATGGCTCGGGAAAAGATAAAATCAGAAAAGTGGTTTTTGATAATGAAAATAGTGCTTTTTACATTGGTTCCTTTACGGATACATTGATAATAAGAGGAAATGAACACATTGCCCATGAAGATGATGTAATTTTACTAAAGCTAAATCCTGAATGGCAAGTGGCAGAGGCTGTAACCCTGGGAGGGCCTCACTCTGAGAAAAGCTATGGAATCGGCCTGGACAGTGAAGGGGCAGTGCTTGTCTCCTTTTGGTTTGAGGGCACCATGGAGGTGGGAGCGTTTACCATTTCGTCAGGTGACGACGCCAATCCTGGTTCTGGGGTGGCAAAGCTGATTAATGCGGTTGGAATTGCAAGTAATCAAGAGTTAGCCTTAGCACGGCTTTATCCAAATCCCGTGAAGGATTATTTGAAAATAGAATCTGAGAAAGCTGATGTTCAATATCATTGTTCAGTTTATGACCTTAACGGCAACATCGTTTTAAAACAAACAATGAATGGAAACAAAACGTTAGATCTGCAAATGCTGGAAAAGGGGATGTACCTTATTAAGTTGAATTCCAGCGGGAAAACATCATCTTTTAAAATTATAAAAAAATAACTATGCCGGTACTCAAATTGCAATCGAATAAAAGAATTGAAAATCAGAAATATTGGATGAAAAGAGCAACATCATTTCTCTCTGAAACATTATCGAAGCCAGAAAAATTCATAATGGTGCATGTAGAAGAATATCACAACATGATGTTTGCAGGGAGTATGGAGCCAATGGCATACATTGAACTCAAGAGTATCAATTTACCCGAGGATCAGACTAAAGGGTTTTCTGCCGCCATCTGCGATTTTGTTGAGAAATCCACTGGCATCCCTAAAAGCAGAATTTACATAGAGTTTGCCAACGCCCCGCGGCATATGTTTGGATACAACGGTGCTACTTTTGAGCGTTAACTAATGTATGCGTTTACTTTGTTTAACAGTAGATCTCTTTTGATGGGTTTTTCAAGCACGTCGAGCTGTTCTTCATTATTTGTTCTGCCAAATAGGGTGTGAATAGCATCTGCATTGGCGGTCTGGAAAACCACAGGTAGTTCATGGTGATTGCTTTTGAGTAATTTACTCAGCTCATAGCCGTTCATCCCCGGAAGCTGAAAATCCATTAATACCAGATGAACCTGGTACCGGTTGCAAATTTCTACTGCTTCTTCATGGTCGCAAGCCCACAACACGTTGGCTGTTGTGCTTTTGAGCATGCTTTTAAGCACCATGTAGTTGATTTTGATGTCGTCTACCACTAAAATATTTACCTTATTCATTCTGTGTACGGTTTTTAGTTGGTATAAACTCTTTCAAAAATGTGCCAAGACCTTAAACGTTGGATTGTCAGGGTTATATGGTTTTTCGATTAATTGCGCCCCCTTTTATTCAGGGAAAATGTGTCCAAAATCGGGACGTTTTTTGGGGTGGTTGTGCCTGATGTGACTTTGCCAATACCATGACATTTCTGAACAAGCCTTAATAAAGCCGCATCGTTTATTTTTTTGCGTCGGCGCGCTCTTCTTCCTTGCTCACCGCCCCCGGAAAAAGATCATCCTGACAAAGTGCAGGGCAAGGCGTAGCATCGAAGGAAGGCCGCCCGAACGAGCCATTTGGTTTGGGCGGGGAATCTGATAATGTGCGTGTTTCTTTTAACAATTAACCTCTCGTAAAGACCGGATTGTTGGGTTTAGAAAGATCATCATTGTAAAAATAGCCATCTGATTCGAATAGTTTTAGTTGTTCTGGGTCGGTAATCTGGTTGTCGCAGATAAACCGGATCATCATGCCACGCGCCTTTTTAGCAAAAAAGCTAATCACACGGTATTTACCATTTTTGTTGTCTTTAAATTCCGGGGTAATGACTGTGCCATTCACCTTTTTCTTATCCACGGCTTTTGAATACTCATTAGAGGCCAGGTTTACAAGATACTGGCTGTTGAGGCTTGCCAATTGCTGGTTAATCGCTTCGGTTATTTTTTCACTCCATACCTGGTAAAGGTTTTTTGCTCCGTCAATCCCGAACTTCGTTCCCATTTCCAGGCGGTAGGGTTTCATTAAATCCATAGGACGCAAGACGCCATATAGTCCTGATAAAATACGGACGTGGTTTTGAGCAAACTCAATGGATTTTTTGTTGCTGCTTTCAGGCTCCCATCCCTGATAAACATCCCCTTTGAAAGCAAATGCAGCTTGCTTGGTGCTTTCATCAATTTGTTGAGGCACATTCCAGTTCATGAAACGATCTTTATTAAGGGATGCCAGGTTATCGCTGAGGTTCATCAGCTCGCCGACTTCTTTCTGCGATAGTTTTTGGAGTTCTTCTATAAGTCTGACTGTCGTATCTGTAAAATCCGGTTTTGTATATTCTTTTACCGGTGGCTCACTTTTGTAATCAAGCTTCTTTGCAGGAGATAATATTGCTAGCATTTTTTATTTTCTTAAACAACAAAACCTGTCAAATGTTGACCTAGAAGGGAGAGGGAGAAAATGGTGAATACTGGTTGAACGGAGAGTAGCTGTTGTAGTAGCCGTTGTATCCAGGGTTTAGTGGGTCGTAACCTTTCCTGAAAGATACCGAACCGCCAATGCTGGTATTCTCTGATAACTGATAACGAAAACCCATCTGAGCGCCATAGGCATCAAAGTTGAAGGCCTGTGGGTGAACGCTTTGCATCTGGCTGTTCATGTTAAACTTTTTGTATGCGCTTCCTTTAATAATCAGGTTTTCATTGATCTGGTATTCGCCACTGGCGTAAGCGTAAGAATCAGTATAGTTTGAATTTAAAGAAGTTTGTCCGGGTTGTGTACTCATGCCAAACGGCTGAACATTATTCATGGATGTGTTCATCATTAAAACACCGGCTTCAATCTTCAGGTCCTGGCTTGGTTGCATGCGCAGTTTGGGGAATGCATAATTCATAAACATGCTTCCTCCGCCTCCTGTGGCCATCATTGAAGAGCCCAGCGACACATCAAAATCAGTTTTGAGGTTACCAAACGAAGGAGTGCTCAAATCATTACCGACTTGACCAGAAACGATAGTCGGCAAAAAAACCATAGATAAAATAATGACGTATAATCTCATAACTTCCTCTTTTTACATTCAACAACAGACAAATATGGCTGGTTCATGCAATCAGTACAAATTTAATAATGATTTTTGATTTAAATTATTTAATAGTTGTTAAAAGTTTAATGGTTGAGTTGTAAGAAACAAGGATTGCAATGTAAGGATGAAGTCTGGGGATTTTTTGATGTGACATTTCAATTTCTACCAAGCATTGATAAATAAAAGAAGTTTGTCGGAGCGTCTCGCTCCGATACAATATTATAGAAGCCTCTGGCTGCGTAATTTATATATTAACAATTCAGTGTGTTTTCCATCTAAGTGATACTTTTACAACATCTAACAAAGCGCTTAAATCAGCATAATTCCTTGCACTGCTGTATAGATAGTCTTCAGGGTTTTCCACTATTCCTGCTTCGACAGGATTCATGTGGATGTAGTCAACTTTTTGTTCTATAAATTTATTTGAATAAACGTATTCGGGATAATTATTATGTGTCCAAAACTGGAATTCGGAGGACTTTTTTGTTTTTCTTGCCGAATACCTGAAAATCATCAATAGCCATTTTTTTCTGCTTTCCTCATTTTTCTTTATGGTATCAATAATTATTTTGGCGGTATAAGATTTGAAGTCTCTGATAGTACCGCTTAAATCACCTTTAATGCTTCTACATAAAATATGGATATGATTACTCATTATTACATAAGCGTAGATTTCTAATCCTTTGTTTTGCTGACAATATTTTAGGTTGTCAATAATAATGTCCTTGTACACTTTACGTGTAAACACATCAGCCCACTGAACAATAGTTAATGTTAAAAAGTATGCATCTGACTGATTGTAGATTTGATGACCGTGAGGCATTTCATTGGTATTTATATTTTTAAAGGTACATCGAAGATTTGATATATCCAAGAATTTTGTCTATTGTTAGAAGCCAGAGGCTTCCATGATAAAACATCGGAGCGGGACGCTTCGACGAACAATACAGGACGCCCCGACGAACTTTTCGAAAAACTCCTTTAACCGCGCGGATAAAAAGCAAACTTGTCGGAATCCCGATGGCTATCGCGGGTTCCGATACTGCATCTTTGCAGCCTCTGGCTGCCAAATCAAGCTTTCAGCTTATGAGAATATTCCAACAATGTTTTTCCTGAAAATCTGGTAAGAAATGACAAGCATGCCTGTTCCAATCCCCATCAGCACGGCAATTTCGGGCAGCAGTTCTTTAAGTGGCAATAACCTTCCGAATACATCGTAGAAACTTTGGATAGACCAGTAATTTATAGAAACAACGGCCATTTTTTTCATGATTTCGGGCATCACAAAGGTGGGTATCATGCTTCCGCCGATGGCCGACATCACCAGGATAATGACCATACCGAAGCTTTCGAGCTGTTTCCTTGAACGGCTTACGGATGCCAAAAACACCCCGAAGCTGCTGCAGGCAAAGGCTGACACAAACATTGCAAAAACCAGCGGTATAACATTGACAAACAAATCCAGTCCGAATGCCAGCCATGAAAACAGCAGCAGGATGATAAGCTGGATAAATCCAACAATAAAAACCATAACATACTTGGCGAAGAAAATAGCGCTTGGGTGAATAGGGGCGAGGAAGAGCCTTTTGAGTGTGCCTTCTTCCATTTCTTCAAGTATCGACCCTCCGGTTCCCATCATCGTAAAGAGCAGCATCATGATTATAGTTCCGGCCACAGAGTGAATGAGCCGCCAATTGATCTGTTCTTCCACTTTGATGCCGGTGATTTTGAGCTCACCACCACCAATGTCTTCCGAATCAGAAAAGCCGGACGAAATGTCATTTTCAATACCTGAAAGTATCTGCGGGTTGAGGTGCTGATATTTTTCCATCACCTGCGATTTCACCTTCTGCTCCATCCCTTGCTTTCCAACGGTGCTCATGAGATTGCCTACAAGGGCTTGCTGAAGTAATCCTACTTCAGATTCCCTGGATTTGTCGTAAAGCAACTCCATAGGATATGCTCCTCCTTGCGATACTGAATCCTCAAACCCTTCATAGAAAACCAAAACAGCGATACGATCGCCTTTTAGCACATGGTTGCGTGCTTTTTCAAGAGGGACTTCTTCCCAGATGATCCCCGGAATGGAGTCGAGGTCTTTCACAATGCTTCGACTGGTAGCCGTGCTGTCTTCGTCGCTAAGCAGAATGCGTTTTGGAGCGCTTTGTTTATCGTTTGATTCAAGCGCGCCATTGGCCACTACAAACAATGAAATCAATGCAACAGGTAGTATCAGTGAAAGCACAAGGGCTTTTTTATCCACCAAAAAAAGCTTTAGATCTTTGATAATTATTTTCCACATAACTTATTCTCTTAGTGCCTTTCCGGTTAGTTTCAGAAAAATTGATTCAAGGTTGGCTTTCCGGATATCAATATTCTTTACATCAATATCCTTACCATCCAGAATTTTTGTGATTTCAGAAATGGCTTTACTTGTATTTTTAGTGTCGGTTTTGATGAGCCCACTTTCAATGGAAACCGTAAATCCTGTGCTGAGAAAATCATTTTCTGAGAGATGAGAGGTTTCGGCTTCAACCACCACCTGGCGGGCGTTCATGTGCTTATCGCGAATTTCTTCGAGGGTGCCCTCAGTGATGATGATGCCTTGATCGATAATGCCTATTCGGGAACTAAGTCTTTCTACCTCTTCCATATAATGAGAGGTGTAAAGAATGGTAGTACCTTGATCTCTGAGCTTTTCAAACATCTCATACATCATATTACGGCTTTGTGGATCGATACCGACCGTGGGTTCATCCATAAAAAGTACGGGCGGCTGATGGAGTAGGGCAGAAGCAATGTTGACTCTCCGTTTCATGCCACCTGAGAGCTTTTTCACCTGGTCGTTTTTTCTGTCGCTGAGTTCAATAAATGCAATGGTTTCCTCCACTCTTTCAGTAAGAAGGGATGTTTCAACTTTGTATAGTTCTCCCCAAAAACGAAGGTTATCTTTTACGGAAAGGTCGCCATATAATGATAATTCCTGCGGTACTACACCAATGGATTTTTTGAACTCCTGCGAATCCTTTGGGGATTTTCCATTTACTGATATTGCTCCCGATGCCGGTTTCATTAACCCTGAAAGCATCTGGATAGTGGTGGTTTTTCCCGCTCCGTTTGGGCCCAGTAAACTGTAGAACTCTCCTTTCTCGATGCTGAAACTGACGTTGTCCACAGCAGTTAAGGCACCAAAACTTTTGGTAAGGTTTTTTACTGAAATCATTCCAGAAAAATACAAAAAAACCGGCGACAGAAAACTGCCGCCGGCTAAAATGGAAAATCTTAATTATTATTTAACAACTACTTTATGAGTAATTGTTTCACTGTTTACAGTTTGAACCTGAACCATATACATTCCTTTTTCAAGTTTTGATGTATTGATGCTGAATGATTCAGTGTTAGGTGTGCCTTCATAAACAACCTGGCCTACCTGGTTGATAACCTTTACAGTCTCAATGATCTCATTAGACTTCACATTCAGATTGTCAACAGCAGGATTTGGATAAGTCATTACACCAACTTTCTCTTCAATACCATCAATGATAGCTGTTGAGATGTCGAGTGTAACAGGAATAGCAGTGTACTGATTCGCTGGATCGTTTGCTGCGATATGAATTTCTGCCTCGTATACACCGTTATCAAGACCAGCTGTAGAGAAATCAACAAGGATTTCCTCAGAGCCACCAGCTTCAATGCTTCCTGATGCAGGAGTCATACTCATCCAGCTTGGCATTCCGTCGCCAACCAGTTCAACAATGATACCCAGGTTACCGAAAGGATCTCCTTGAGGATCTGAATTTTCAAACTCTGTCCAACCTGGCCCTGTTGAAGTATAATTCACTTTATCAACCTGTGGACCTTCATCCATACCTAATGGATAAACATCAGCACCCGGATCTGTGATTTCATAACCAACCCAAAGGTCTTTTCCGGTAAGATATATGTCACCATCAATAGTTACATTGAACTGACCATCACCAGGCGTAGTATAGTTTTGCTCATGAAGAATCTCTCCGGGTCCTGGAGTAATAAACTCACCACGATCCCATATTTTAAGAGTTCCATCATTATTCATTGGTGCATGATAATGATAGATTATTACTTCTTCAATCTTCATTCCGATAAAAGGTTCTAAATCAGCAGGCCTAAACTTTACACCTGCTCTTACAACTGTTTCATCCGGATAGCCGACCCCACCACCTAGATTGCTAATTACATGCGTAAGGGTGCCGTCTCGATCAATCGGATTTGAAACCGGCTTCCTTTCAGGTGAAAGCTCTAAATTATTTGAAGCTAATTTGTGGGACAGGCTATGACTTTGTGAAACATTATTATCGTCAATAGCTTGAGTTTTATTATCAAACTGAGGATAAACTGGATAAACGTGATAGTTTAACTCCTGTTCACCATTATTTTCTAAAGTAATAACTTCAGAGTCTACGCCACTACCCGTTTCGTATACAATTAATTCATCCGTATCTACAGAAATAGTTGGTGGCTCCAGGCCCGAATCTATTTCAATATATTCAACATCATCAATGTAAAACAGTGGATCAACAGTAGCGTCTGAGTGGACACCAGCAAAGATATTTAACGAACCAAGTTGGTTTGTACCTGCATTTCCTTCCCAGTTTACAGAGAACGGAAATGTAGAAACATCCGTTCCATCAATAGTAACAACTGTTTCATCAGATTCAATATCAATATCCAGTTCAACTAAGAACCATGTATCAACCGGATAAGAGAAATCGATTTCATCGCCATTAGCCTGCAGCATACCGTCACCACCTCCGTTAAAGTAGGTTTGAAAAGCCCATTCATTTCCTGGAGCTTCAAAATGCTGAATATTAAAGTGGGCTCCATATTCAGATTCTACGTACATAGAGAAGTTCACCTCATAAACACCGCTGGTTTTATTTCCCAGCGGAAGCAACATGTCATTTGCAGAACTGGTAGTTGGTTCATGTACCTTCATAGCATTTGAACCACTTTGAGCATAATCATCAGAGGCTAAAGCGTCTTCATTTGTGCCTGGTGCATCAGACCAGGTCGTCCATGTGTCAGATTGCTCGGCAACTCCCACGCCTAATGTGTAAGATTCGAAGTCATCTTCGAATACTGTGGTTTGTGCTGAAACGCCTAAAACAAAAGTAATCAGCGTTGTTAATAGTAATAGTTTTTTCATAATGTAATTAATTTAAATTTAAAAGTATTTATTTACCGTAAATTATCTTCGTCGGGTTCAAAATCCAACCAAAGATAATAAACTCTTATTAATTATAAAATCATTTCTACGAGAAAAGACAATCTTTGATGCGATATTGTTGTATTTCAAGCTGCAGAAATTTTGTAAATCAACAAATCAAAAATGTTTATTTAATATATGCTACAAAAAAAAGGTCTAAATTGTTTGTTTCATGTTCATAGCATGGATAATAATATGTGCCGCCTGCTCAGGGTCAAACATCTCGCAGTTAACCTGGATATCGAACCTGTTGAAATCAAATTTCCTTCCTGAGAAATGATTAATCAGATCGGTGCGTTTCTTGTCGATGTATCTGAGTTTACGGTAAGCGTCGGCTTCTGACATTTCAGGGTGCTTTTTCATCACTTCCCTGAGGCGCCACCTTTCAGTGGCATAGAGCCTCACATGAAAAGACCCCGGAAAATCATTCGTGATAGCCACGCCACCACGACCAATTATTATTACATGTCCTTGCGAAGACAAGTTCTCAATAATTTCACGGATGGTTTTTCTTATTTTCCGGTCACTTTTATAGTAACGAGTGCTGAGGGCGCCGATCACTTCATCCATCACCGATTTTTGCTGTGCATCAAAAACGTACTGAAGTTTTTGAGGCTTTAAATCTAATTCTTTGGCCGATTGTTCAATGATTTCCTTATTGATAACATGCCAGCCCGAATCATTGGATGATTTGTTTTGGATTTGCTGAAGGTGATCTGCAATTTCCTTCGAAGGGCAGCCATATTGTCGAGATATGGTGATGAATGGTTTCCCTTTTTGTTCAGATAAAGGTTTCGAAGAGGATTCATTCAGGTTCTTAAACCTCTTCTGCATATACTCAAGTAAAATATTATCAGCCATCGTTCAATGTTTTGGATAAAATTACGCTGAACTTTTTAAAAGATCAATGGAATTAGTTAATTTCGTTTCCGAAAAAGACGATCACAATAAATGGTTTCCTTCATTGAAAGCATCCAAAGGTTTTTACTTAAAAGATCATACCAAAACAGATCTCACCTAAATGCCGAGATTCGAAATTTCGATAGAATCAGTTCGGTGTGTGTGATTTCTGAAGTAGATGAGACGCAGATTTCTACTTTTCATAACATTGAAAAAGGTTACAAAGAGCAGGAAAAATCGGTTGATTTGTTTTTGTATCTGAATGCAAAAGAGCTACCGGATTCATTGGTAGCATCAAGTTTTAATGTTTTCTCAAAAAGCGATGGAAACAAGATGGGCTTGCTCAAAGAGGAAGCGGTGAAACCCTTGTCTGAAAAAACTTATGACCTCGCCATTTATTACAATCCCCACCAACTGATCTGTATTGAGCAGGTTGCCCTGACTGTGAATTCAAGGCTTCTTGTAGGATTACCTGCCGAAAACGGATTAAAACCTGATGTTATGTTTCATACGAAGAGCCCGGGGCTCAGTCATTTTGTGGATACAGCTAATAACTATCTGAAAAATATAAATCAAAAACTATGACAAAGATATTTCGCGGAACCGGTGTAGCTATTGTTACACCTTTCAGAAAATACGGTACGGTTGACTTTAGCTCGCTCGAACATCTCATCGAACATATTATTACTAACGGGGTGAATTATGTTGTGGTTTTAGGCACAACCGGTGAGTCGGCCACGTTGAACGATGACGAGAAAAACGCAATCATTGAGTTTGTGGTGGATACGGTAAATAAAAGAATTCCGGTAGTGGTTGGTGCCGGAGGAAATCATACCGACAAGGTCATCAAACAGATTAAAAATATTCAGGGTAAAGGCATAGACGGGATTTTATCCGTTGCTCCGTATTACAATAAACCACAGCCCAAAGGTCTGTACTATCATTATAAAAACATTGCCTCTTCCACCAATTTACCTGTCATTTTGTATAATGTGCCAGGACGCACCGGCGCTAATATTCCGGCTGATGTCACTTTGCAGCTGGCTTATGATATTGATAATATTGTCGCCATTAAGGAAGCGTCGGGCGATTTTGACCAAATTGGAAAAATCATCCGCGACAAGCCCGAAGATTTTATGGTTTTGAGCGGCGACGACCAGTTAACGCTTCCGTTGATAGCGATGGGAGCCGAAGGTGTAATCTCTGTAACCGCCAACGCATTCCCTAAACAGTTTTCTCAGATGGTGAACAGTGCGCTCGATAATGATGTAGAGTCGGCCAGGGTGATTCATCATCAACTTTCAGGGATTATGGACGCCTTGTTTGCCGATGGAAATCCGGCCGGAGTAAAAGCGGCACTCGATGAGCTCGGACTGATTAAGAATAATTTACGTTTACCACTGGTGAAAGTCAATAAAAGTGTAAATGCTTTGATTAAAAAGGAGATAACTGATTTTGCCGGTTAAGACAACTTTTGCAGGAAAAGGCCTGTCTTCAAAGCGTTAAAAAAACAATAAATAATGTATTTAAAAAAAGTATTTAGTTTAGTGATTTTAGTGGCTGTGTTTTTCAGTGCACAAGCACAATACCAGCCCAATAATAATAGTGTGGAAGAGGTGCTTGAAAACAGGAAGGAAATATTCTTTCGTTTTCATGCTTCGGAGTTTGTTGGGAAAATCTCCGAATTAACCAGAATAATCAGTATCGACAGTTTTGACGAGGCAGATGGAACTGTTTATGCTTACGCGAATGAATCAGGCTACGCATTTCTTGAGGAAAATGATGTGGAGATCGAATTGCTCTACAATCCTTCAGAATTAGTGTCCTTGTCAGGATTTAATGGCGACCGCGACACTTACGAGTGGGATGAGTACCCTACTTACGAAGGGTATGTTGATATGATGAATCAGTTTGAAACAGACTTCCCGGAGCTTTGCCGCGTTGAAAATTTTGGAACCACCACTGAAGGAAGAGAGCTGTTGGTTGCAAGAATAACTGATAACCCTGACAGTGAGGAAAATGAACCTGAGTTTTTCTATACCTCTACCATGCACGGAGATGAAACAACAGGTTACGTCTTGATGCTGCGTTTAATCGATTATTTACTGACCAACTATGGCACAGATGACAGGATTACCAACATGGTAGACAATATGGAAATCTGGATTAATCCTAATGCCAATCCCGACGGTACTTACGCCACTGGCAACAATTCAGTAAGTGGTGCTACGCGAGGAAACGCGAATGGGATAGACATAAACCGTAACTTCCCCGATCCGGAAGATGGTCCACACCCCGATGGGAATCAATATCAGGCTGAAACGCTTGCGTTTATGGATTTTGCTGAAGCGCATGACTTTGTGATGTCGGCAAATTTCCATGGTGGTGCAGAGGTTATTAATTATCCATGGGACACATGGCCACAACTCCACGCCGATGATGATTGGTATCAGATGATTTCGCATGAATATGCTGATACAGCCCAGGAGTACAGTCCTGCTGGTTACATTGATGGATTTAATGACGGAATCACAAATGGATATGACTGGTATACAACTTCAGGAAACCGCCAGGATTTCATGAATTATTTCCATCATTGTCGAGAAGTGACTATGGAAATATCTGACGTCAAGTTGCTTCCTGAAAGCCAGTTGGATGATCATTGGGAATATAATTACCGCTCATTGTTAAACTACATCGAGCAAGCCACTTACGGAATCCGTGGAGTGATAAATGACAGCGAAACAGGTGATCCTATCCTGGATGCTAAGGTTGAAATTATTGGTCATGACGAAGACAACAGTTTTGTGGTTTCAAGTAGTGATTTTGGTGACTATTACCGGCCGATAAAAACCGGAACTTACGATTTGACGTTTTCAGCTCCTTGCTATGATCCAGTTACC
>JASMTJ010000124.1:0-16288 GCA_041694335.1 Bacteroidales bacterium | reverse complement strand
CCTTCTGACCTGGCTTACGGAAGCAGGGGGGCTGGAAATGCGATTCCGCCACACACTCCTTTGATGTTCGATGTGGAACTCCTGGAAGTGGAAGAATATTAAAAATTAACACAGCCTGCGCAACCCGCAGGCTTTTTTATTCGTTTAGTTTCCGTATGACAGAATTTACAGCAAGCATATGGATATTAAGTGCGGTGGTAATTCTTACGGCTGCCGTTTTAAAAGGACTTACAGGTTTTGGCTTTGCTCTTTTTTCTGTGCCTTTATTGTCTATGATTATACCTGTTCAGGTTTTGGTCCCTTCCATGGTCCTGTTTAATCTCCTGGCCAGCATTTACCTTTTGATGAAAATTCGCATGAAGTTAAAAACCAGGTATTTTCTGCCTATGTTTGCAGCCAGCCTTGCGGGTATCCCTATTGGCGTTTACGCTTTGCAAGTATTAAATGAGGAGGTGCTCCGGCTTTTGGTGGGTACAGTAATCCTGGTGTTTTCCATGCTGCTTTTGTTGGGCAATAAAAAGGAGCCCAGGTATAAAAGCAAACCCATTGTTTTTGCCGGCTTTCTGAGCGGGATACTTGGGTCGAGTGTTTCTATAGGCGGGCCGCCCATTGCCTTTGCTATGAACCGGAAAAAGTATTCAAAAAATCTTTTCAGGGCCAACTTTGCAATTTTCGGACTCCTGACTTCATTCTTCACGTCGATTACCTTTTTCATAAAAGGAATTCTGGTGGCTGCCTCTTTTAAGTTCACGGCCTTTCTTTTTCCGCTGCTGCTCATCGGGTCAGGATTAGGTAATCGTTGGGCGAAAAAAATAAAGCAGGAGAAGTTCATGAAATTGGTGATTGCCCTGAATTTTGTTACCGGACTGGCTGTTGTGCTGATAACTGTTTTAAGGCATTAACCAGTTTGAACAAATATTCCCGTAATGGGACAGGTTGGTATGCTTGTTGAAAAACATTATAACCACGATAACAGAAGATTATAAATATTTTTACTATCTTGGTATTTGATTTGCACCTTTATCACAAAAAGTAATATTATGAAGAGAATCAACTTTACACTTGTTTTAATTTTCCTTGTTGCAGGATTAATCAATACCTCCTGCCGGAAGGATGATGACAATCCGGACCCTGATCCACAGCAAACTGTGGAGAGCATGGAAGAGTTACAGATCGACGATGACTTCGACTGGAAGACGACGGAACTGGTTTTTATCGAAGTGAAAGGGCTCAGAAACGGGACAGTTTTGGTGAAAGACCAAAATGGCAAAGTACATCATAAACTGTTTCATAATATGTTTACCCATATCTCCAAGATGATTTCAATTCCTGATAAGCTTGATAACGTGATTGTTGAATACCAGGGAGAGTCTGTGACAGTGCCGATTATCGACGGAAAAATCACTCATTCATTCATTGAATAAAACATAAGCCATGAAAGCAAAAAAGATATATTTGATAATTGCAATTTTAGCTCTTCTCATTCCATACAGGTCTGTAGCACAGGACAACCCGCCGAAGGATTCTGAGTCTATGATAGTTTTCATTTATCCGTTTGTTGATTGTGTGGAGCATTTAGATAACGGAGACTTGGTAGCTCATTTTGGTTATGTGAATACTTTTTTTATGGAAATTAGTATCCCTGCAGGAGGATCTTTTTTCTTTGAAAATAAACTAACTGGTACAGGAGTATCATTCGATGAAGGGCAACCTGAGGTTTTTTTACCCGGAACACATCATAATGCCTTTACCGTAACTTTTGGAAACGGCAAAGGAAAAGGTGTGGTGAACTGGCACCTGGGATTTGATGTGGCACAGGCGCACTGGAAGCACTCAGCTCCATGCGAAACCCAGGATCCTGATCCTACCGAAAAAATCACTCCGGTGCTGGAATGTGTGGATCATAACGATGATGGTACTTATACTGCGCATTTCGGATATTACAATGCGAATGATGTGGAAGTTGACATACCGGTTGGAGATAATAATGCGTTTATCGGCCTTGATGGCCAGAATGCTGGTCAACCGGAAACCTTCCTTGTGGGCAGGGCTTATGATGCCTTCCAGGTGGATTTTAACGGGCAAAATATTGTGTGGTCTTTAAAGGGCCCTGACGGAAACCGCCGCACAGCCACTGCCTCCGACGATCCTGCGCAAGCCTGCAACCCGCCGGAAGAGGATAATGATGCCGATGATGACGGCGTGGAGGATGAAAATGATGCCTATCCAAATGACAGTACAAGGGCGTATGATAACTACTGGCCCGGAGAAGGTGATTTTGGAACGCTGGCGTTTGAAGATAACTGGCCCGGTAAAGGTGATTATGACTTTAACGATATTGTTATCGACTACAATTTCCATACAGTAACCGATGTGGATAATATGATTTCTGAGATGTATGCCACTTTCGAGCTGAAAGCTTCAGGAGCCTACTTCCACAATGCTTTTGGATTTGAGATCACCGGGGTTCCTCCGACAGCTATCAGCAGCGTGGAAGGCACTTTTGTGGATGAGCTGTTCACGATCTCCGGAAACGGGACAGAAGCCGATCAGGAATGGGCCACCATCATTCTGTTCGATGACGCTTTTGAGCACCTCGAGCATCCCGGCGCTGGCGTGGGCGTTAATACCTCTCCAGACGCTCCTTATGTAGCGCCTGTTACCTTTGATGTGGTGATTCGCTTTAAAGCTGACGGAGAATTCCCGGAAGGGGGCCCGGTAGATTACGGAACAATGAATGAATCAACCTTCAACCCGTTTATTGTGGCCGATCAGGAACGGGGTAAAGAGATTCACTTGCCCGACTATCCGCCAACATATAAAGTGGAGCAAGGATATCTTGGTGCCGGTGACGATGATTCAAATCCGGAAGCTTCCAGATATTATAAAACTGAGCAGAACCTGCCCTGGGCAATCAATATTTACAGTGATTTTGCCTATCCAATCGAAAAGGTTGAAATTATTGAAGCGCATCTGAAATTTGCACCGTGGGCTCAAAGCAGTGGTGAGGAGTTTGAAGACTGGTACGAAGATAAGCCTGGATACCGCAATGATGAAAATATTTATCAGGCGCCATAAAATGAAGTGAAATAAGTTTTAGTGCAGCCCGGCGGTTTAACAAATTGCCGGGTTTTCTTTTTCAGGAATACTATTCCCGAAAAGGGAAAGAGGCTATTCAGGTAAAATTTTAATAATCTGAAAATGAGACCTTAACAGGGGGTTGTTTTTTGGTATTGAAATTGAAACGAAATATTTGAAACTGTTTTCTAATAAAGATAATAACACCAATTAGCAATTTCGAGAAGTTGAGCAGAGAGAAAAAAGGGTTGCAGCCTATGCATCCCTTTTTTATTTTCGCCCTTTATTTACTTTTTGGATAAACGACCATGGTCCGGAATACTTTAATCTTACTTATCAGGCAACATCGTGTGCTGGGTTATATTTTTTCACCCTTTATTGGCCGCATTAGCTCAGACGCCACTGTGGCATCTATTCAAAGTCCGGTAACTGTATCCGATCTGGAAGCAACGGCTCTTTTTGACTACGAGAAAGAAATTGTAAAAACATGCGATAAGTATTCCGACAGCTATCTTCTTCAGCATTTTCAGAATAAAAGCCAAAAGAAAAAAACCGGTAGTTTCTTTGATGACATCAGCTCTGATCATTTCGATAAGGTGGTTAAGCCTTTTATAGACAAGAGGCTTTTTGAAGTGTATACGCTTATTGCGAATAACAGGGTCCCCGTTTTTTTGAAAGAAGGGAAAGACGTCAGAAAACGCATGACCAGACTGGTTAAGATTAATCCGGTTTTTCTAAAACCCCGTTTCTTTTTTGAGAAAACACCTGGTGGAATCCGGTATCGTCTGAAAATCCTAAACAATGGAACTGCGCTGGAGTTGGACGAAGATAGGATTTCCTTCATTGCTGATCATCCGTTGCTGCTTTTTTCGGGCGACCAGGTTCACTGTGTTAAAGACCTAAACAGTAAAATACTTAAACCTTTTTTTAAAAAGGAAGAAGTCTTAATCCCGGAGAAGTTTGAAAAGAAATACCTTGAAGGCTTTGTCAGAAAAGCTGTCCGCGATTTCGAAGTGGAGCTTGCGGGAATGAACCTCATCCACAAAGAGCAGGATACACCACAATTCAGGCTTGCACTGACCAGGGATTTATACAGATATCCGGCGCTGTGCCTGTCGTTTATTTACAGTAAAACAGAGGTGTACAGAAACGACAAACAGAGCAGCATTGTAGAACTATCCAGAAAAGAGGGAAATGTTACCTATATCAAAACAGAACGCTCTGCAGAAGTTGAGAAAAAGGCTGTTGGTATACTGAATAATTCAGGCCTTCATAACTACCAGGACAATCACTTCACGATTGAACCTCAGCAAACTACAGAGAGTGTGCTGGTAAAATGGCTTAATCAGAACCATGATTTTCTTTTGGAAAGAGGTTTTGAGCTTTCGCAGGGTGATTGGGCAGACTCTTACTACCTTGGCGAGGTGGGTTTGACGGTACAGGTGAATGATTCAGGAAAAGACTGGTTTGACTTAAAGATGCTTATCCACCTGGGGGATGATTCCTTTCCGTTTAGCCGCTTGATATCCAATATCCGCAAAGGAGACCAGGAGTTTGTGCTGGAGGATGGACGAAAGTTCATAATTCCCGATGAGTGGTTTTCGCGCTATGGCGATGTGATGAATTTCGCAAAGGAAGAAGAAGGACATCTTTTTTTAGCGAAGCATCATGTGGGGCTGCTTCCGGCAGAAGATGACAGTGCAAAGGGTGTGGGCAGTGATGAATTGCTTAGCCTTTACCGCCAATCGTTTACCGAGCTCATAGATGAGCCCGAAGGTCTCCAAGGAAACCTGAGGAATTATCAGCGGGTAGGACTGACCTGGCTTTATGAATTGCAGCAGTTTGGGTTTGGGGGATGTCTTGCCGACGATATGGGGCTTGGAAAAACCATACAGACCATTGCATTGCTGCTAAAGAACCGTTCAGAGACATTCATAGAAGACCGGGAAAGGGAGGAGCCATTGCAAATGACTTTATTCGACGAAAACAGCGAAAGCACTGTTCCGAGTCTTCTGGTGATGCCTACCTCGCTGCTTTACAACTGGAAGAATGAATTGGCAAGATTTGCTCCCGGACTACGTGTACTGCTTTATACCGGGCTGCGTGCGGAGTTACCAAAAGAATTTCACCGGTATGATGTAATCCTCACCAGCTATGGTGTGATGCGCATTGATGTGGACATCCTGAAAAAGCATCATTTTCATTATCTCATTCTGGATGAAAGCCAATTTGTAAAAAATCCACACTCAAAAACATACCATGCCCTTTTGGAATTGCATTCCGATTTTCGTTTGGCACTGACCGGCACACCCGTAGAAAATTCGCTGAGCGACCTGTGGGCGCAGTTGCATTTCCTGAACAGAGATTTGTTGGGTTCTTATCAGTCTTTTCAGAACCGTTTCGTAGTTCCCATAGAGCGGGATCACAATGAGGAGCGGGAAGTGCGGTTGAAACAACTGATACACCCCTTTATCATGCGCCGGCGCAAAGAGGAAGTGGTTAAGGAGCTTCCGGATCTGACCGAGCAGGTATACTGGTGCGAGATGACCGGGGAGCAGCAGGAGGCATACGAACGCTACAAGTCGGGGATAAGAAACAGTTTGCTGGATATTTTTGAGGAAGGCATTTCTAAAAATGAGATGCGTATCCTGGAGGCTTTGCTGCGCATGCGGCAAATGTCGAATCATCCGCGATTGGCAGAGCCTTCGTTTAAGGGAGAATCCGGGAAATTTAATGAAGTGCTGCGCTCAGTTGAAAACCTGGTTTCAGAGGGGCACAAAGCATTGCTTTTTTCCTCTTTTGCAGGATACCTTGATTTATTCGCTTCGTATTTCGATGAACAAAATTATTCCTATTCAATGATTACAGGGAAGACGAAAAACCGGGAAGAAGAAGTCAAAAAGTTTCAGGAAGATGAGAAGAACCGCTTATTCCTGATTTCATTGAAAGCTGGTGGTACGGGACTAAACCTTACGGCGGCTGACTATGTGTTTATTTTGGATCCATGGTGGAATCCGGCGGCAGAAAACCAGGCTTTGAGTCGCGCACACCGCATCGGTCAGAAAAACAAGGTGTTTGTTTATCGTTTCATCACACGAAAAACTATTGAAGAAAAAATATTCGGGTTACAGAAGCGTAAGCAAGAGCTGGCTGACACTTTCGTTAATTTTAACAACCCACTCAAACAGCTTTCTGAAGAGGAGCTCAAGCAGCTTTTTGATTTTAAATCTTAAAGCTCACTACCCAGCTTTAAGCTTCTAAAAAGACGCTCAGCAGCTTTTGTGAGTAGCTGTGAGGCATTATTCATAGCATATTCAAGGCTTACGGGCTTTTCGGTAATAGGGTAGAGGTTGTTAAACGGATGGCCTATCATCCTTTCATATCCATCATCAAGCGTTCCGGCAAAGCCCACTACAGGTTTTCTGTGTTTGGCAGCCATTTGGGCAACGCCAAAAGGTGTTTTTCCATAGGCTGTTTGTGCATCCATTTTCCCTTCTCCGGTAATAACAAGGTCAGCTTCCCGGATGTGCTGCTCCAAGGTGCACAGATCGCTAATCAGCTCAAAGCCACCACGTAACTCGGCGCCTAAAAACGCAATCAGTCCGGCAGCCATGCCACCAGCGGCGCCGGCACCCTCAATGTCCCGGATGGAAGTGTCCAGGTAATCCTCCATTACATCTGCAAAATTCTGAAGTCCTTTTTCAAGGGATTCCAGGGCTTTGGGTCCGGCTCCTTTTTGTGGGCCGTAGGTGTAGGTGGCTCCTTTCGCGCCCAAAAGCGGATTATTCACATCAACCGCAGTGATAAATTCAATGCCTTTTGTAAGTTCTTTGAGCTTTGAAAGTTCCACTGTTTTCAGGTTTTGGAGAGAACCCCCTCCGGGGCTTAACTCTTTGCCGGAAACATCTTTCAGGCTGGCGCCCAATGCCTGCGCCATACCAGCACCCGCATCGTTAGTGGCGCTCCCTCCAAGCCCGATGATAATTTTCTTTGCTCCTTTTTGGATGGCGTCTTTGATTAATAACCCGGTGCCGTAGGTAGTTGTTTCCAGTGGATTTAATTCATCCTTTGTGAGCCGCTCAATACCACTGGCAGCCGCCATTTCCACCACGGCAGTGGTGTCGTCTAGAAAACCATAACTGGCTTCAATATCCCGCATTAGCGGATCTTTGGTGTTTACAGTAATTTCTTTTCCTGAGGTGGCTTTTACAAGTGCATCCACCGTACCTTCGCCGCCATCGGCCATAGGAAGCAGGATAATGTCTTCTTTTGGTGAAACATGTAATATACCTTCAGCTATAGCATCGGCTACCTTTGAGGCGGTCAGGCTGTTTTTGAAGGAGTCGGGAGCAATGACGATTTTCATAAAGCACTTTTTGTCAAAAATAACCAAATGCAGCGGATTATGGTTCAATGCCTCGCGGGATCTTTCAGAGATGGCGCTGAGCTGCGCATGATGCGATGCTTTAACGATTGTAAGTTATAAAAGAGTGTTTAGGTGCGTGGGGGGTTTAGGTTTAGTTGGCTGAGTGCAGTTGGCGAAATGCAGTTGGCAATTTCTCTGAAAAAAACCAGACTTGGCGATTGAGCATTCGTGTGAGCACTTTTGAGCCACGAATACACTAATAAGGTATGGTGAAAAAGGCATCTTAGTGAAAACAGATTATTAGTGAATTAGTGGCCTTCTCTTTCGAATACACGAATTTATGCGCTATTTCTAAATTCGCACACCATCAAAACCTTATACTCTTGATAGATCTTAGTAGCTAAACTGGTGTCAATGAGGTTATTGTATTGAATAATTACTTTACCTGTAATACATCAATAATTGATTTCTTACGAAACTGCAAATGTAGCAACTCCACTTAAATACCTGAACACATACGCACTTAAACACGTATTTATCAACGTATCAAACGTATAAAATTACAACCCCAGCAACCGCTTACCTTCTCCGGAATACTATCAACCTGTCTTCAATCGATAGCAATTCAAACCCGGTATTTGAATCCATCCACTTTAAGGTTTCTCGAGAGTAGATGAAAACATGTGTCTGGTCGTTTTTGTATTGCCAGCTTTTAAAGTTGATTTTTTCAGTGTACAACTGGGTCATACAAAACAGGTATGCACCAGGCATTAGCAGGCTTTCAAGCAGTTTAAACTCTTTATCAGGATTTTGAAAGTGCTCCATCACCTCACAGCAAACCATGTAATCGTATTTTATGGCCAGAAGCTCTTCGTGATTAAAGAAAAATGGATCGTACTGAGCAATCTTGTAGCCTTTATCCGTAAGGACCTTAGAGATGACAGGCCCGGTTCCCGAACCAAAATCCAATCCGAGAGCCCCTTTTGTGCAATATTTTTGCACTGCGTCAGTAATGGGTTTGACAAATGACTGGTAACCCGGATCATTCACGAAGTTGTTATGTTCTTCGTAGCGTTCTTTTTCTTTCTGTGGAGGGATTTGCTGCGCGTTTGGCATGTAAAGGCCTTTGCAGACTGAACAACGATAGTAAAGGTTTTCGTAAAATGGCGTTCCTGTTGAGTGACATAAGGGGCACTCAGCCAATGGGTAAGTGGATGACAGATTATTATTTTCGATAATGATTCTTTTTTGGTGCCCCAAAGCTAAAAAAACCCGGAAAATAAAACCCGGACATAAAATAATATCCGGGTTGCTTTTCTTTAGTTTCGTTCTACACGCGTTTTCATTTCAATATCGCTGTGCAAATGCCGTTTTACAGCGCACTGTTCAGCAGATTTTATTAACGCATTGTCGTATTTTTCAGGGAAATCAGCCGGAACGTTGATAATCATCACTATCCGGTCTATCATTCGTTTGATAGGGTGGAAGTTCACTTTTTGATCCAGGGTGATTTCTGAGGAATCAATACCC
The DNA here is from genome assembly GCA_041694335.1 of Bacteroidales bacterium. Taxonomy (GTDB): domain Bacteria; phylum Bacteroidota; class Bacteroidia; order Bacteroidales; family JAIPAH01; genus JAIPAH01. The sequence continues at coordinate 7,314 of JASMTJ010000124.1, read as the reverse complement.
CGCTGATCACAAAAGTTTTTGATGTAGATGCCCGCACATGTTCCCAGCGATGCAAGGAACAGGTTAAAAGGTGCCGGAGCTTCGTTATCGCCTCCGGCCATTTCCGGTTGATCGGTTTTTACGATATGCTCACCCGTGTCGGCGAGTACTTGTTTGCTTTTGTCTTTGTCAAAATATATTCTCATGATTTTATTGTTTTATTGACCAACCCAAACAACAAAAATCAAAAATAGTTTGCCAGGGATTGTATTGAGTCAATAAGCAATCTCAAATGTTTTCAAGAAGTTTAAGCAGTTTGTCTTTCTTGATAGGTTTATGGATGTAGTTGTTACATCCGGCTTCCAGTGCTTTTTGCCGATCACCGGAAAGGGCATAAGCTGTTTGTGCAATGATGGGGATATCAGGGTTAAACTCCCTGATTTTCCGGGTGGCGGCATAGCCATCCATTACAGGCATTTTCATATCCATCAGGATATATGAGATATCATGATTTTCCTGACAGTATTTAATGGCTTCAGAGCCGTTGCGTGCCCACAGCACTCTGTAGTTGTGGTTGGTCAAGACAATTTTAAGGAAAAGGTAGCTGTTTTCTTCATCTTCAGCCACTAATACCAGCTTGTTTTTCCCGCCTGTAATCACGTCATGGCCATTTTCTTTTTCAGGAACTTTTTTAGGTTGCTCGAGAGCTGTTTTGAAAGGGAGGGAGAAAAAGAAAGTACTTCCCTTGTCTTCCTCCGACTCGAGCCAAACATTCCCCCCGAGAAGTTGGGCATATCCGCGGGCTATACTGAGCCCCAGGCCTGAGCCTTCATGGGGCTTGGTAATATCTAAATCGGCCTGCACAAAACGGTCGAAGATGGCTTTTTTGCGCTTTTCAGGGATGCCGATTCCGCTGTCTTTCACATAAAACACGATCTTTCCGGGAGGTGAATATACACCAATCTCAATAAAGCCTTTGGAAGTAAATTTAATGGCATTTTTTACAAAGTTGGTAAGAATAGATTCAAGCTTGGTTTTGTCGGTTACAATGATATTCGACTTTGCCTTTACCTGGTTACTGATTTCGAAAGTCACATCTTTTTTAGCCACTTCATTGCTGTAGAAATCCCTGAAATAAAGTAACAAATCATTCACATCGATACTGGTTTCATTGAGCGTGACCTGTCCGGCTTCCAGCCTCGATATTTCGATAATATCATTGATGGTACTTAAGAGGCGGTTACCTCCTTCTCTTACTATACTGAGGTAATGCTTTCGTTGTGCGTCAGAAAGATCTTCGTTCTGCAGTACGTCCAAAAACCCCAGAATACCATTCATCGGGGTGCGTATTTCATGACTCATGTTGGCGAGGAAAGATGATTTCAAACGATCGCTTTCTTCAGCCTTATCCTTAGCGTCCACCAAATCATCGATCATTTGTTTCTTCTCCGTAATATCTTCTTTAACTCCAACAAAGTGCGTGATATCTCCTTTGTCATTTTTGATGGGAGAAACCATCACCTCCTCCCAGAGCGTAGTGCCATCTTTGCGTTTATTGAGAATCTCGCCGCTCCATTCTTCTCCTCTGAGAAGGGTTTCCCACATTTCTTGGTAGAACTGTTGTCCCTGGTGTCCTGATTTCAGAATGGCGGGCGTTTGCCCTATGGCTTCCTTTTTGCCAAATCCGGTTACATTCGTAAAAGCATTGTTGACGTATTCAATCACGCCGTCCTTGTCGGTAATGACTACACTTACAGGACTTTGTTCTACTGAGCGGCTAAGCAGTTTAATTTGTGCTTCAGCAGAATACTTTTGTGTAATGTCCTCCATGATACCATCGATATATTTTATTTCTCCGTCTCTATAAACACCAACCCCACGTTCCCAAACCCATTTTACAGAGCCATCGCGCGTTATAATGCGGTATTCTATCGTAAATCGGGACGACTTCTCAAGCGCATCATTCACATTTTTGGTTACATATTCACGATCATCTTCGTGGATTAATGAAGCGAAGCTAATTTTATGATTGCTGATAACATCATATTTGTTGTATCCGGTAAGTGATTTAAAAGGACCTTCTATATGCAGCATGGTCCAGTCTTTGTCGTTATTGCAGCGATATACAAAGCCAGAAAGATTACCCACAAGGTTCTGTATAAAATCTTTTTCATTCATAAGTTTATCCGAATAGAGGTCTTGTTTTCCTGATGATTCGGAAGTATTTGATTTATATCCAGAAGTACCCATAGCATCTCACTTTTTATACATATAGAACAATCTATTTATAACAAATATAAATAATGGTTAACAGAAATAAAATAAATTAACGTTTTGATAAGATAATATTCTGTTTAAGTCTGTAAATTAAATATTAGTAAAATGGTAAAATATGTCAATTTTCGTTTAAAATATTTATGGAGTTTTAAAACAAAACAAGGATGGCTAAAAAGAAAATCGGCGTCAGTTTATCTGACGCCGATTTTTCGAACATTATAAATAAGATGATGGAATAGAACGGCTCATCAGAGCTTTTCTAGCAAGACCAATCCCTGGTGCCCTTTTATTGTTACTTTTCCATCCCTGACTTTGGCAGTTTGTCCGCTGTAGGCATCCTTTAGTGTCATTCCGTCTTCAAAATAAGGAGCTACCTTGATAGTTGCCTCCTCTCCGTTCACATCTAGAGCCACTACAACTTTGTCTTCATACTCGTTTTTATTGTAAGTACGTGCAAAGGTGTATGGCGCATCGCTGATTTTCTGATGCTTTCCGGCGCCCACAGCAGGATGACGCTGGCGGAACTGTCCGAGTTTTTGCCAGTGGGTGCGCAGCTCTTCATGGCTGTTATCTTCCCAGTCCATTTTACTGCGCAGGTTCACATCGCCCACAGCGCCTTCTATTTCTAACGGTCGTGCGATTTCATCACCATAGTATATCTGTACCTGGCCGGGCGTGAGCATCAGCTTTGTAGCAGATTCAAAAGTGCGTTCTCTTTCCTTGTCGAAAGGATGGCTGTCGTCGTGCGAGCTTACGTAGTTCATCACCGTGTAATCTTTTAAATCCGCATGCAGCAGGCTGTCGTAGGTAGCGAAAAGTTTTTCATACTGGCTGTTGGCATCGTATTTAAACCCGAAGTTTATCTGGCTGTCGAATCCATGTGCGAAATAGTCCACCTCCTTTTGGCCAAAGCTGAACATTCGTCCGTTGTTGATATTGTAGTTATACGTTTCGGCCAGCATAAAAAATTCCTGATCTTCCTGAATGGCTTCCTGGTTTTTCGCTTTCCATTCGTTAAAAGCGATCTTCGCTTCCTTTGCCAGGATGGTCCAAACATCAGCTTCCACGTGCTTTACGGTATCCACCCTAAAGCCATCAACGCCAAACTCACGGATAAAGTCTGTAATCCATTTTATAATGTAATATTTTGGTGCCCTTGGGTATCCTGTGCGTTTGAAAAAAGCATCCAGCTCATCCAGTTCCTGCTGCAATCGGCCTTCCTTTTCCCACTTATCGCGCAAAGCTTTTGGAAGCTCCACATCTTCCTCTGATTCTGTCCGTATATCCGGAAGGTTCTCCACCAACGTACAGAACACTGTGCTCTCGTAGTCCTGGTAAGTGCATTGTGGCTCAGTACGCACCCAATCCGAAGGCCACACAGGATCTTTTTCAGTAACGGGTCCGGTGTGGTTAATAATGATGTCGAGCATAATGCGGATGTCATTTTCATGCGCCACCTTCACCAGCTCAGCCAGGTCTTCTTTGGTACCGAAGTTGGGTTCCATGCTGGTCCAGTCGCGAATCCAGTAGCCATGGAAAGCGTATGTCTCGCCCTGTCCCTCATTTACACTTCCGTGGATTTGCTCATGAACCGGCGAAAACCAAAGCGCATCCACACCTAAATCATTAAAGTACCCTTCTTTCACTTTTTGAGTGATCCCCTGAATATCTCCTCCCATGAATTGTCGCAGTTCTTTGGCGTCATCACCACGACCAAAATTGTTATCATTATCAGGATTGCCATTATGAAAACGGTCAGTTAGTAAAAAATATACCGTGGCATTATTCCAGTCGAAGACTTTTTCTTCTTTCTGATTCTGACAGCCTGAGAAAAGACTGACCAGAAGAATTGCAAGGATTGTGACAGGTTTGAAATTCATAGCTGATTACTTTTTTAGTGGCCGGGTTCGATGCTCTGGCACATTGGAAAGCTTGAACAAACGACCTGTTATTATTACCACAAAAATAAATAAAAACAGGGATGCATACAGGCTTACCGAAATCGTTATAAATATTTTGAGGTGATAATGTCTTTAAGAAGGAATGGTTTCCTGTTTTCATTTTTTGATGTGAGTTTTATTCGACAGAGGACTGAAATGCTCTGATTTGAGAAATGCAGGAATAGCGCTGTTGTTTTTTTCTATTTTAGCACCTGCGAAAAAAAGGAACAACAATTCAACAGATTATTTGAGAGACGTAAAATTTGTGTTTTAATGAATAAGCAACAAGCAGGCTCCACACTATACCAGTATTTATTGATAATCATCATTTTAGTAGCGATAGCTGTTAGGGGAGGAAGAGATTTTTTATTCCATAAAAGTGAAGTGGAGGTCAATGTTACTTTGAAGGATATCAAAGAGATTTATCCTGAGGCAGAGACGTTCAAGGTTGATGGGAATGGTGTGTACGAAGCATACAACAGCAAAGATCAGAAGCTCGGCTCGGCGTTGCTTTCAACTGAATATTCAAGACAGTTTGGATATGGAGGTATTGTTCCGTTGCTGATTGGGGTTGATGATAGCTTGTCCATCACCAAAGTCACACTGCTTCCGAATAATGAAACACTTGATTATATCCGGGCTGTTTATGAAGACAGGTTTATTGGCAGCTGGAAAGGCGTAAGCTTGTCAGAAGCTATTGACCTCAAGGTGGATGCTGTTTCGGGAGCCACCCATACAAGCAAAGCCGTAATAAAAGGTGTTCGGCAAACAGCGGCCTCTGTGATGAGTGCTGATGCTGCCGCGCTCAACGACTCAGGTTATTGGGCCGTCATAAAAGATGTGTTGTTTCTGGCTTTGGTTTTGTTGTCGTTGGTAATGGTTTACAAGAAGGGCTCCGCCAGGTATCGAACGCTTTACATGTTTTTGGTACTGTTAGTCATGGGATTAATATTGAACAATGCACTTTCGGCTCAATTGCTGAGCGGATGGCTCAAAGACGGATTCATGTGGCGAAGCAACTGGCAAAGCGCTGTGATATTTCTTTTGGCAATAATTATTTCCTTTCTGGGAAAACGAAAGTTTTACTGTAACTACCTGTGTCCGATGGGAGCGTTGCAGGAACTAACCAATCGTTTTTCGCCTTTCAAAAAGAAATCATTACCCACACGGTTTATGGGGATTTCAGCCAGGGAAGTTTACCTCGTGCTCATTGCCGGGGCTTTATTGCTGGGGTTTACACCCGAATTATCTTACGCCGAACCATTTATGTTCTTCTCCTTTCGGGTAGCGGGTATTGGGCTCATCCTCTTTGGCATCGTGGTTATACTGCTGTCTGTTTTCTTTACTAAACCCTGGTGCGCAGTGTGCCCTACAGGATGCTTGCTCGATACGGTATCTTATAAAAAAATTAAATCCACGAAATCTCAATAATTCAAAATCATGCAAAAGTCTAAGTTTTTAAATATTGTTCTTGCCATCGCAGTCCTTGTGCTGGTCATTCAACTGGTGAATAAAGAAGCGAATACTGATAAACCGAAAACGTCAAGAACCTCTGATAAGGAGGATACATTATCAAAAAAAACAGATTCAGCTATGGTTCCTTTTAAGAAAAAATCATTAGGAGTAAGGAGTGAAGTATACCCAAAACCTGCTTTTGTCATCGGTTCATATGACGAAGAAGGCAATCCAAACATCATGACGGCTGCGTGGGCCGGAATTTGCAATTCTGATCCGCTGAGTATTGCCGTTTCGATGCGACCGGCCACCTACTCCCACGGAAATGTAACAACATCAAAAGCCTTTACGGTGAATGTGCCCTCTTCAGAAATGGCCCGTTATGTTGATTATGCCGGCCGCTTTTCGGGAAGAGATGTTGATAAATTCAAAGAAACCGGACTCACTCCTGTTAAAGGAGAATTTGTGAATGCGCCGTACGTAAAAGAGTTTCCGATCGTCATTGAATGTGAACTCACCGAATATCATGATTTAGGTTCGCACCGGCAGTTTATCGGAAAAGTAATTGATGTAAAGGTGGATGAAGCTATTCTGAACGCCGAGGGACGGGTAGATGTGAATCTGCTCAATCCACTTATCTATGGCGGAGGGCGCTATTATGAGACAGGTCCTTTCATTGCCAAAACCGGGGAATCGTTGAATGAAATTGACGGAGAACCTTTTGTTCCGAATTACAGCCGGAAGTATGCCAATAAAGCACTTGAGGTAATTCACAATAGAAAGAGTGTAAGGCACTTCACCGAACAACCGGTTTCTAAGAAACAGCTGGAGACATTGCTCAGAGCAGGTATGGCCGCTCCTACGGCAGTTAACAGGCAACCCTGGGCGTTTTATGTGGTTACGGAGCGCGAAACCCTTGATGCATTGGGAGAACAGTTGCCCTATGCCAAGATGCTCTTCCAGGCACAAGCCGCCATTGTGGTTTGTGGCGATATGGAGAAAGCCGGAAACCTGGTGGAAAAAGGATACTGGGTTCAGGACTGTTCAGCCGCCACGGAAAATATCCTGCTTGCGGCTGAAAGCATCGGACTGGGAGCGGTGTGGACAGCCGCTTATCCGTATGACGACCGGACGAAGGCGGTAATCAACGAGCTAAACCTTCCGAAGAAGCATGTGCCTTTAAATGTGATTCCTATCGGTTACCCCACGGGCGAAGACCAACCCAAAGACAAGTGGAAACCGGAGAATATCAACTGGCGGTAGTTTATTGCGGGTAAATTGAAAGCCCGCTTGAAGCGGGAAGGGTAGTGAAGGAGGATGACTGTGTTGACGCCCACATGAATGTGGGTGCTAACCTCATGTAAATTAGGGGGTCGCTTGCTAACAACACAAAGAATAGTGTAAAAATATTTTCGAATAATCTATGAGATTAGCACCCGGATTTATCCGGGTGGTCTGCGAATATCGCAAATCTTTCATGAAGTGCGCTTCAGCGCACGTTCTTTCCATTCTAAATCTTAAATCCACCAGATTCACATGTTTTTAGATTGCTTTACCAATTAAAAGACATTCGACTCCACCTGGAGTCGGACTTGAAAAAAAGGCTGTTTTTCTGTAAACATTTGATACCTCCGACATCGGACACCGGAATTCTAAGGTTATG
>JASMTJ010000123.1:0-14470 GCA_041694335.1 Bacteroidales bacterium | reverse complement strand
TGGGTTGCAGGTGTTGTTTTATGTGGCCGCTTCGGTGGGCTGGATTTTGGAAAACAGGGAAGTGAGGCTGAAGCTGTTGTTTGTACCATACTATTTTTTGATGATGAATTATTCAGTGTACCTTGGACTAAAAAGATATCTGAAAGGAGGACAATCGGTAAAATGGGAAAGAGCAAAACGCGCAAAATAACAATCACTTTTGGGTTCCTGCTGCTTAGCACGTTTTTGTGGGCTCAGGTGAACTGTGATTTCTCGATCCCTTCCGGTCAGGACATTATTGACGGACAAGAGCTTGGTGTTCAGTCGGGTGATGTTATTTGCCTGGAAGCAGGTGCGAAGCCTTATCTCATTATCCGGAATATTGATCCGGATGACACCTTTGAGGAGCCGGTTTTGATCATTAACAGTGGTGGACAGCTTATTATCGACACCGATCATCATTTTGGTATCACCATCCAGAATTCTAACAACATCTACTTAAGTGGAAAAGGAGTTGAGGGAATCACTTACGGCATAAATATCCGTCGTGTAGAAAATGGCTCAGGGATCGGGGTGAGCAACTTTAGTTCCAGTGTGGAGATTGAAGGGGCGGAGATTTCGAACACGTTTTTTGCAGGAATTATTGCAAAAACCGACCCCTATTGCCTCGATGGTGAGATTATTGGAACACGCGATGAGTTCACGCAGTTTGATATCGTGATTCATGATAACTATATCCATGATACCGGCGGGGAGGGAATGTATATCGGAAGCTCAAAATTCACCGGCTTTACGCTTGACTGTGGTGGAGAAACACACACAGTTCTTCCTCATGTTAATGTGGGCGTGCAGGTGTACGATAATATAGTTGAACGCACGGGCTGGGATGCTATACAGATTTCCTCAGTTATCAGCAATTGCAACATCCATGATAATTTTATTCATCACGACAGTGAAGAAGGTTATCCAAGTCAGATGAGTGGCATTTTGATTGGAGGTGGCAGTGTTTGTGATTGCTACAACAACCAGATTTTTGATGGCAAGGGCGACGGCATCGAAGCGCTGGGTTCAGGGAATCAAAAGATTTTCAACAACCTGATTGTAAGAGCCGGACAATCGTTTATGCCTTCAGACCCAACGCAGTTTAAGCACGGCATCTACAACGATCATATTCACACGAACAGTAATGCGTATCTCTATTTTTACAATAATACGATTGTAAGTCCGAAAAGCTTTGGAATTACTTTCAGAAATGATCATCTCAGCCAAATCAGGGCATACAACAACATCATTGTTGACCCCGGCTATAGTGATGATGATGGGAATCCGATTTACCTGAATATTTCTAACGATAACATTGAGGTGGACAAAAGAAGTAACCTTCTGGCGCCCAATGTTTATGATGTCAACTTCGATAGTCCGGCCAACGATGATTATGATTTGCGGATAAACTCACCGGCAGTCAATGGCGGTGTTACACTTACGGATATCAATTTCGATATTCTGAACCGCACAAGGCCCTATGCCGGCAAGTGGGATATCGGGGCTTTTGAGACACACAAGCCCGGGGCGGGTATTGATGACCCAGAGAGTATTCTAAGTGATTTAAAGGTGTATCCAAATCCATTCAGCACACAACTGAAGATCTATTTGGAGTTGAAAAGCCATACACCCGTGAACGTGGAAATCAAAAACCTCCTGGGAACGGTAATAAAAAAAATACATTCATCAGGAAAGGATTTCAGCCATTCTTTTGAAATGGATACAAAAAAATGGCCTGCCGGAGTGTATATTTATGATATTCATTTTAGTAATGGTCGCGCCAGTGGTAAAGTCATGAAAAATAAATAAGAAAAACACGATGTTAAAGCGATGAAAAACAACTAAACTTTAATCGTATGAAACAGGCAATAAAAAATATCATTCCCTTCGGAGTCGGCGTCAAGCTGCGCGGAGTTTATCAAAAACTCCTCGGACTATATTATCGAGGGAAGGACTATTATTGCCCCTATTGCGGTCATCGCTTCAGAAAAATGCTTACTGGCGGTGAGGCTCACTCTGTGGTGAAAGAAAAGCAAATTGTGGGTGCGGGCCGTCGTCCGAATATGGTGTGCCCAAGGTGCTATTCCACAGATCGCGACCGGCTGATATATCTTTACCTCAAAACACAAACCAGTTTCTTAACAACACCGGCAAAAGTTTTACACATAGCACCTGAAGGCAGCCTGAAACACTTCCTCGAGAGAAAAACTAATCTGGATTACACCACAGGCGATAAATTTGAGGAGGGGTATAACGATTATTATTATGACCGGAACGTGGTGCAGATGGATGTCACGCAAATGCCATTTGATCAGAACGTATTCGACCTGATCATTTGTAATCATGTGCTGGAACACATCGAAGATGACCGGCAGGCGATGCGAGAGATTCTCAGGGTGCTTAAACCCGGCGGACAGGCTATCCTGCAGGTGCCCATTGCCATGGGGATAGAAAAGACGGAAGAAGAGAGATTGGCCAGCGCCGGAGAACGTGAAAAACAGTACGGCCAGTTTGATCACGTCAGGCTCTATGCAAAAGACTATGCTGATCGCTTGGCTGAGGAAGGTTTTCAGGTGGTGGTCCATAATGCCATTGAAGAGCATTGGACCCAGGAAATGGACCAATATGCAATTAATCCGGATGAAAATATTTACATTGCCAAAAAAGTTGAAGATAAATAATATGCGTAAGCTTAAAAGATATACTCTATTTGTTTTATTGCTGCTCTTTACGTTCACAGGAGCCTCTTATGGACAGCGTTCCATCATAAACGCCGCTAAGGCCGACAGCCTGCTAAAAAGCGTTGAGAAGATTCCTGGTGACCTCAGAAGCAAAGATTTAAACCAGTTATCCAGGTTTTATTTTTCCATCGCCCCTGACACTTCGATTGTTTACGCAATAGCTGCCTTGAAAAAGTCACGCATTCAAGAGAATGCCATTGAAATGGGATATGCATATAAAAACATTGGTAATTATCATTTTCATAGCAGAAATAGCGATTCAGCTTTCCATTATTATTCCTTAGCTGAAATCCAATTCAGAAAAACAAACCATACTGAGGGACTGCTGGCCTTGTACAACAATATTGGTGTGATCCATAAGTCGATGAACCAACCGGAGCTGGCATTAAAGTATTTCCGAAAGGTACGTTCTCTTATAGATAAAACCAATACGGATGTTTCCGTGAGAGCGGTCCTTTATTCTAATTTGTCTGGCTTGTTTTACTTGCGAAATCAAACCGAAGAAGGGCTGGCGCACCTTGATTCAGCTTCCGTACTTATTGAAAAGATTGAGGACCCATATCTGAAAGGGGTGATATACAATAACCTCGGACAATTGTTCCTCGATATCAGAAGGTATGATAAAGCACTGTCTATGTTAAAACTGGCAGAAAAGCATTTGAACCCTGAACTACACCGGATTATGTATGCCATGAATCTCTTGAATTTTGGAGCAGTCTATGAGGCCATATACAACTATTCGCGTGCTGATAAATACTACCTGCAAGCGCATGACTTATACGTTCAAACGGGGGATTCATCAGGGATTGCGAAGGTTTTACACCACCGGGCCAACTTAAATATCACCAGGAAGAATTTTGAAAAAGCCCACCATCAGCTTGATAAGGCTTTTAGCATCGTTCAGAAAAACGAGAACGATTCAGAAACAGCCAACATCCTCATCACTAAAGGAAAAGCATTATTTGCGCAGCAAAAGTATATTGAGGCAAGGGATTTTCTTAAAAATCACAAAAAGCAAATACTTAAAACTGATCAGTTAGCTGTACTCTCGGTATTTTATAAAACGTTGCAGGAAACACAAGAAATGCTTGGTAATCATGAACAGGCCCTCGAATCAATCAAAGCCTATCACAAAATTCATGATTCAGTAGAGCAGTCCAGGCGGGAAGCCAACAAGAGTATCCTCAAACAGGAGCTGAATATGTCGAAGCAGTTGATGAAGGATGAGCTTCAGGCCTCCAAAAAAAGAGGCGTGCAGGAGCAAAAGAGAATGCTGGTTTACGTCTATAGCCTCCTGGCTCTTTTAACAATAGCTATTGCCGGATTTTTCATTTACAGACAAAAGCTGGTGGGAAAAATCAAAGCTTATCGGGAATCTGACGAAGATAAGCGTGCGAAAATAGCCAGGCTCGAAAACGAAGCACGTGATTTTGATAAAGAGGTAGAGAAGAGGATAAAAGAGCGTACAAAAGACTACCAGGAACAGATTGAAAAATTCAAGAAGCAGGATTACAAGCTTAAGAAAACCCTGAAGGAAGTTGAAGATGCCAATTACCTCAAGAATGCGTTCCTATCAAATATGAGCCATGAAATCCGGACACCGCTCAATGGTATCATCGGATTTGCCAGTCTGCTGGAAACAGAGCTCTCTTTGCTCGAAAACGAAGAGCTTTACGGCTATGCCAATGGCATACAGCAGTCAGGAGAGCGCCTCCTCCACCTGCTCAATAATATTATCGACATCAGTCGCATCGAAGCCAACGATTTACAGGTTTCACTCCAGGATACAAATGTAAACCAGATTGTGGAGAAAAGTGCAGAGCTCTTTAAATTCCAGGCGAATGAAAAAGGACTTGCACTCAATATCCGCCTCGATGAAACCCCTATGGCTTACGCTGATCCGGATAGTGTTTCCAAAATTCTATCGGATATTATCGATAATGCCGTAAAGTATACGGAGAAGGGTTTCGTGAATATCACGAACGGGTATGACCCAAACAAAAAGGAAGTTTTTGTAAAGGTAAGGGATACCGGTATTGGCATTGACGATAATTACATCCCTAAATTGTTTGAGGCCTTCAGGCAAGAAAGCCTCGGCTATTCAAGAGCTTTCCAGGGGGCCGGACTGGGATTGCCACTGGCTAAGCGACTGCTGGATCTTCTGAATGGCCGCATTGATGTAAAATCGCAGAAAACGGAAGGCACGACGGTAACTGTATTCCTTCCTACCAAAGAGACGTTTAAGCATGTGGATGAATCCTTCAGAAAAAAAGGAAGTGCAGGCACTGCCCTGGCACTGAAAAAGACAATAGGTGAAACCAGAGTATTCCTGGTGGAAGATGATCGCATGAACAGGCTCGTGATTACAAAAATGCTTTCCGACTGGAACCTTGACAGTGCAGAGGATGGCGATATTACAATTAAAAAAATTGATCAGGCATACAAAGAAGGGACGATTTATGATTTAATGCTTTTTGATATCAACCTTCCCAACCCATGGGACGGTATCAAGCTGATGCATCACATCAAAAAGAAATATCCCGAGTATAAAGAAATTCCTTTCATAGCACAGACGGCCTATGCCATGAGGGGCGACAAGGAGAGGCTGCTTGAGGAGGGCTTTGATGATTATCTCTCAAAACCAATCAGCCAACAAAGGTTATTAACATCCATGTACAAATTCCTCAGCAAGGAGGATGAATAATATCTAAGATGGACGATCGCAGCAAGGAAAAGAGAGCGCTTGAGAAGCAGCTCACCATTTGTCAACAAAGTATGGAGGCTTTAAAGAAAGAATTTGAAGCACGCCAGCACCGGGATAAGCACACACTGGCGAACCTTTTGCATGGCATCAGCCAGGATATTATTATGCCTTTGAATGGTATTCTGGCATCCTGCCAAAAGTCAGGTGGTGTAGTGCTCGAAAAGCCCACCAATGGAAATCCGGGAGTAATTCACTCTGTAAACTATTTGATGACATTGGTGCAGGGCTTGTCTGTTTTTGGTTCTTTGCTCAAAAACGATGTCCGGACAGAAAAAAGGGAGTTTTCCGTTAATGATTTGTTCAGGGAATTGATAGGCAACAACCAACCGATGGCAGCCATGGTCAAGGTGGATATTCAGAAAGCTTTTTATAGTGATTTGCCAGCGCGTGTGGAGAGTGATTACTCCCTCATCAGACAGATTATCAGTGGCTTTTTATCCAATGCATTGAAGAACACTAAAGAGGGAACGGTGATTCTTTCGGCTGAAATAATTAAGCGTGACAAAGATGCGGTACTCACCAGGCTGATGGTAAGCGATTCGGGCAAAGGAATGAGTGAGGAGCATCAGAATCATATTAGAAACGACCTGGAGCAAAGAGAAGATAAGGGTTTGATGATGACGGAAAACATTGGCCTGGGGCTGATTCTGGCGAAAAACCTTGCTCAAAAACTTGGGGGCGCTTTCGGCTTCAAAAGTGATAAAGGAGTAGGTTCCTCATTTTGGGTCGACCTCCCTTTGCGGGAAATTAAAGATTCTGTGCCGGTTTCCAGAAGTGAAAAGCATCCCTTTCAGACCGCAAAAAAGCGTAAAATCCTGCTGGTTGAAGACAACTACCTGAATCAGAAGTTTGTTGCAGCCGCACTCCTTAAAGCCGGACATTCAATTGAAATTGCTGAGAATGGAAAAGTGGCGCTCGAAAAGTACAGAAGTAAACAATATGATTTGATTCTGATGGATATTCAACTGCCACTGATCGATGGGTTGGAAACCACTAAAAGGATTCGTCAGAACGAGAAAAAATACCATAAACCTGCCATCCCCATTATTGCAGTAACGGCCTATGCCATTGAGCATGATAAAAAGCAATGTTTGGATGCCGGGATGAACGAATATCTCACCAAACCATTTAAGCCGGAAGAGTTGCTTCAGATTATCGACCAGTTATAGCTTTCCTTTTCTTACCTCCAGAATTTCGAGGTCGTATATCAAGGTGGTTTTCGGGGGAATTTTATCCTGATCGCCGGCAATGCCATAGGCCAGGTGCGAGGGCACAATCAGTTTTACTTTGTCTCCCCCGTGCAATTTCGTCATCCCACGGTGGAGTCCGCTTACCTGCGATCCTCCGGCGGCCACGCGCATCACCTCCGGATGGCCATGCTTCGAAGCTGATATTTCTTCGCCATTGATGAGCGATAGTTTGTAATGGTAGACGACCTGATCTCCTTCAGATATTTTGATGCCATCGCCCTTGCGGTAACGTGTAAAATACACACCGCTGGCGTATTGCAGGTTCCAGTTGTATCGCCGGGCATAAGCTTTTATCATCTCCCTTTCTGCTTCTATGGCAGAGCGGTTTGCTTCAATAAGCGCCTGTTCCTTTGCCCGGCGGTCGTTGTTTTTCTGTGCGGACTGGTCCTGCGTTTTATTCTTGCACGATGCCAAGGTCACGATAACTATGAAAAGCAAAATTCCCGGGAAAAAAAATAACTTACGATAAAACATTGAGCTCCTCTTTATACTGGGGTAACAACGATTCAAAGCGCTTTATAGTATCCTGCAATGATAAACCGGAATTTCCACCAGCGGCACGTTCATGCCCTCCGCCATCGAAATGTTCCCTGGCAAAATGATTCACAGAAAAAGCTACCTTAGAACGTAAAGATAGCCGGACCTCGCCCTCTTTTTCCGTAATCAGTGCCGCAAGATTAATACCCTGTACGGAAAGTCCGTAATTAACCAATCCTTCTGTGTCGCCATCCTGATAATGAAACCGCTCCATATCATCTTTACTCAGGTAAATATAAGCCGTAGAATATTCACGAAGAACCACCAGGCGCTCGCTCAGGCTAAACCCTAGTAAACGCAGGCGGTGTTCGGAGTAGGTATCATAAACACGATGACCTATTTCCTGAATATCAATTCCTTTATCCACAAGTGCTGCCGCCACCTCAAAAGTAGAGCGCCCGGTGCTCGAGTGCCTGAACGAGCCGGTGTCGGTCATTATTCCCACATACAGCGCCGAAGCTAAATGTTTACATATGTCACTTTCTCCATCAAGCTGTTTAATTATGTGAAATACAATTTCTGCTGTGGAAGACATCGTCGGATAAGAAAACAGCATGTCAAAGGAAGTATGCTCCGGCTCAGGGTGGTGGTCAATCATAACCTTCACCGCATCAGAAGCCTTAAGAGTATGCTCCAGACTGTTCGCGCGCTTTAACTGGTTATAATCCACACAGAAAATTAAATCTGCCTGATTGATTAGTTCTTCTGCTTTCTCCTGGGTTTCCTGGTGTATACAAATGTTATCAGACTCGCTAATCCAACTTAAAAAATCGGGGAATTTATCGGGTAAAACCACATCTGATTGGTTTCCAAGTTTGGAAATATACATATGTAAACCCAGGGCAGAGCCCACGGCATCGCCATCGGGCCTGGTATGGGATGTTATCACAATTCTGGATTTGTTTTCCAATAGTTGTCGGAGCTGTTTTATCTTTTCTTTTTCCACCGTCTTTTTAGGGCAAAACTATAAATTTTTAGTCAGTCGTGTGTTTTTATCTGTAAATAGTTTATATTCTGTATTTTAAAATACTTCTGGATTGTTGTAAGAACCTGATTTTATTTAAAAACCGATGAAACATTTTAATTGCTGGCCTGTTGCTTGTTTGTCTGAAAAAGCTAAATTTACAATTAAAGTAAACGATTATGAATAATAAAACGCTCACTATCATCAAGCCCAAGGCGCTCAGCGATAATTGCGCCGGAAAAATTCTCAGTACGATCAACGCTAATGGATTCCGTATTCAGGCCATGCGCATGATGCGACTTACCAAGCCACAAGCAGAGGCTTTTTATGCGGTACATAAAGACCGGCCTTTTTTCCATGATTTAGTTGAGTTTATGACCTCAGGCCCTATCATCGCGGCTATTCTTGAAAAGGAAAATGCAGTTGAGGAATATAGACAGCTTATCGGCTCCACCAATCCGGAAGATGCCGCTGATGAGACCATCAGGGCAATGTGTGGGACCAATATCCAGATGAATGCTGTTCATGGTTCTGATAGTGATGAAAATGCGGAGAAAGAGGCTAATTTCTTCTTTAGCTATGCTGAAAGGTTTTAGCAGGCTGTAAAAGTATTCAGGAAGGTTGCAACGCATCAATCAGATGAGTTGCAACCTTTTCATTTTTCAGGCTTATATTCCCGAAACGTCTTGTCGCTATAAAAGGTTACAATGTATTCTATGTCTCTGCGCTGTGCCCCGTAAATCGCTGCATCTTCTTCTTGAACAGATTTATTATCAGCTACTTGCTTCACCTGATTTCTTTGTGCTTCTTTCAGCAATCTTAACTCATTCTCTAATGCAGTTATTTTCCGTGATTTCTCCTCGCTTTCATTCTTCAGATCCTCAAGTTTCTCCGCAGATTCATTGCCTGTATCCAGCTCCATCTGGACATCCTGGCGACTCATGCTCCCTTTGCCAAATAATAACCAATCAGGATTGATGTCCGGAAAACGCTTCAGTATTCTCCTTATAAAGTCCAGACTGGCTTTGTTTCTACCGTTCATAACGTGCGACATGCTGCTGCGTTGTACTTCAATCTCATCAGCAAAACGGGTCATGCTCAGGTTTTTTGCTTTCATGATAAATGCTAACCGCTCTTCCATAACTTAAGTTTTCAATTGTTACAAAGATACAAATTCCTGATTTTACATGGTTCTTATTTGTAATTCATATTTGTTATTTTTATCATTTTTATAAACTATCTTGATAAATCTTAAGATAATGCGTCGTTAAATATTGATTATGTGCACTATAAGATAATGTTGTTTATCATTGTAAACAACGAGTAATTCATGCATATTCTTAAATCAACACTTCATCAAAGCTTGTTATATGTTTGATATTACGCATATTAAATATACTTTTTCTGCGATATCAGAAAAGTGTATGTTTGTATAATTAAAATGAGTTAGAGTTTACAATTCTGTTCTTCAAGGGAAATATCTGAATCCACATATGTATACTTTCGTGATTATGGTTTATCATGCTTTAAATCATCTGCCCCCACCCTACTCTTAGCTTAACGTATTTTCACCTTTCATTTCTATTTTGCCTGGCGGTAGGTGGTAAGAAAACAACGCGGAGTCGCCCTTTTATCTCATGAAGCGTCTAAATCGCGCTGTCGTGTTTACTTTTCGTTATACAATCGAGCGATTCCACTTATAATCCTGACTTTATAAACACCTGGTTTTATTTATATAACTTACTGGGATATGGTTTACTGGGTGCCTCCTCAACTATTCTTTTGGTTTATATATTCGGGATATTATGAACTTGCCTTCCTCTCTGTAGGGAATACGTTATAAATATGAAGATAATATTCTGGTAAAAGCAGCAACATGCTTTAACCGATAGCACAAAAAAAAACCTCCCCGGTTCGTCCAGGGAGGTTTTAATACTTTTGAATGTAAACTCAATTCTTGATTACCTTTTTAACAGTTTGCTTTCCGTTTTCAGATTCAACTTTTATAAAATACATTCCTTCCGGAAGGTTGCCTATTCCTGATAAAGTAAAAGATTTTGCCCCGTTTAAGCGGACATCTTTCAAAATGTTTCCGGAAATACCGAACAAGGTAATCTTCGAAAATTCTGCATTTGATGAAATTTGAATACTGTTAATAAATGGGTTTGGAGCGATGGTAATCTTTGGAGTGCTCAAATCCGTTTCATTGCCTAAACCTATCACATCAAGCATCGCACCATAATCAGGAATTCCATAGCCCAACAGAGAATCAGGGTTATTATACTGATTCCCATGCTCCTGAATCAGTGCAATCAATTCCATGTTACTCAGATATGGGTTCGCCTGCCAGATAGATGCAACCATTCCGGCGGTGATGGGTGATGAAAATGAAGTACCATTCGAATAAGTGACTCCACCCCACTCCGAAGCCACCGTGGCAGATGAACCTTTAGCAGCCACATTCGGCTTCACCCTGCCGTCGTAAGAGGGCCCTTTTGAGCTGAAAGAAACATAATTTCCTCCACCATCTACAGCTCCTACTGCCAGCACGCTATCACCATCGGCCGGGGCGCCGATATGGAACCAGCTACTGTTGCCTGCGTTTCCAGCACTGTTAACAACCAAAATTCCGGTGGAAGCGGCAATATCAGCTCCAATCGTCACGGGCGCAGTATTACCGTCCATATCTTCATAAGTATGGTTGTTTTCTGGGTCATTGAAACCATTGGTATACCCCAGCGATGAATTGATGATATCCGCTCCGGCACTATCTGCAAATTCAGCACCATCCACCCAGTAGTACTCTTCCAGAAGATATTCATCGGTGGCGTCTTCAGTCCTCACTAACCAGTAATCAGCCTTCGGTGCTGTGCCCACAATTTGTCCGGGAAGGTTTCCTCCCATCGTTGAAAGTACTGCCATTCCATGCGAGCTAATGGTGGGACTAAATACATTTTCAGTATTAACATAATTTCTGGTTCCCAGAATCTGCTCATTAGCCCACAAACTATCGAACGCGTCAATCTGATCCACTTTTCTAAAACCGGCATCGAGCACCGCAATGACCATGCCCTCGCCATCGTATCCGGCGTTGTGGACAAGGTGTCCGTTAAGCATCTCTATCTGGTTAAACGCTTCACCATATTCATAAACATTCTCGGTGCGTGTTTTTGAAGATGAAGCCGGTGCTGCGATGTTATAGTCTTCATTCTCAAAAAAGGGCTTTTGCTGTGCCTCATCCTTGCGCTCCACTCGCATCACCTCTTCTACAAAAGGAAAGGATTTCAAAACGTTTTCGTCTTCACCTTCTACAATCAGGGTGTTAAGCCATTTGATACGGTTCGTAACCTTATAGCCGGCTTCATCAACCGATTTAACATATTCAGGTGAAATGGGCAAGTCTCTGGTGGTAATCCCCACCCCCATCTTATTCCTTCTATCAATGGCCCTTTTGCTTAAAAAACCTTCCGGATTATCTATGCTAAACGATTTAGTCTGCTTATCGGTAAGCTTCACAATAAACCTTTCGGTTGTCTGAGCCCCAACCAGCGAAGTACTCAGTATTAATACAACCAACAGTGGTATAACCTTCTTCATATAATTCTATTTTGATTTAATTAATGAACAGGTAAATTTACGTAAAAGTTTAGACTTTAAATGATACTCCCTTCGAAGTTTGTAATTTTGCAAAAAAAGTTGATGCGTATAGATATATTGACCATCTTTCCGGAGATGTTTGAAGGCCCTTTTAGTCACAGTATTATTAAAAGAGCTGTTGAAAAAGGAAAAGCAGAAATACACCTGCATGATATCCGTAATTATTCCACAGATAAGCATCGTCGTGTAGACGACTACCAGTACGGCGGAGGCGCTGGAATGGTAATGATGGCAGAACCAGTGGTAAACTGCATTGAGGCGCTTCAAAAGGAAAGGGATTATGATGAAATCATTTACATGGCCCCCGACGGAGATCTGTTTGACCAGCCGATGGCCAACCAGTTGTCAACGCACCAAAACCTGATACTTCTTTGCGGACATTACAAAGGGATTGATGAGCGCATCCGGCAGCATTTTATCACCAGGGAAATTTCTATTGGAAACTACGTCCTTTCAGGTGGAGAATTGGCCGCTGCAGTCATTACCGACAGCCTTGTCAGGCTGCTTCCGGGAGTGTTAAACGACGAAACATCAGCCCTTTCAGATAGTTACCAGGACAACCTTTTGTCGCCACCGGCTTACACGCGTCCGGCCGAATTCAGGGGTATGCGGGTGCCGGATATCCTGCTCTCAGGCCATGAAGCACGCATTAAAGAGTGGCGGCATGAAGAGGCGGTAAAGCGCACCAAAGAGCGCCGTCCGGGTTTATTCGATAATATCAATGATTAAGCCGGATTATTATCAACATTTTGCTTTTGAAAAGTACGACAAGTTTTTAAGGGTATAGTTACTAATATTGAAAAAAATCGTGTATATTTGCAGCCATTTTAAGCGAAGAATCTATAAAAATACAGAATAATGGGCAATAACGACTTAATTCGGTTTGTGGAAGATCAATTTGTAGACAAGAAGGAAATTCCCGAATTCAATGCAGGTGATACAATTACTGTAAGCTATAAAATTAAAGAGGGTAATAAAGAACGTATCCAGAGTTTCCGTGGAACAGTTTTACAAATTGCTGGTAAAGGAGTGAACAAAACTTTCACTATCCGCAAGGTTTCAAGTGGTATTGGAGTAGAGCGTATCATTCCTCTCACCTCTCCTTCTATTGAAAGCATTGTAGTGAATAAAAGAGGTTCTGTTCGCCGTGCCCGTATCTTCTACCTCAGAGGAAGAACCGGTAAAGCAGCAAGAATTAAAGAAAGAAGAGTTTAATACACTCTCTGAAAACAAAACAATGAAGGGCTTTGAAAACATTTCAAAGCCTTTTTTTGTATCTTTATAACGCTGTAATCTGTTCAAAAATACTAACTGCTATGGAACTGGAACTACTAAAAGATGTGGTCATCATTTTTACGCTCTCGGTAATTGTCATTTACTTGTTCAGCAAAATGAAAGTTCCGGCTATTGTAGGGTTTCTGCTAACAGGAGTGTTAGCAGGGCCTCATGCCTTGCAGCTTATCTCCAACCCGCACGATATCGAAATTATTGCTGAAATAGGCGTTATCCTGCTTCTTTTTACGATTGGTATTGAATTCAGCCTCAAAAAACTAAAACGGATACAGCGTTACGTGCTTTTGGGGGGAGGATTACAGGTAGGCATTACTATTCTGATAACCACACTATTGGTCAATAGTTTTGGCTTTTCATGGCAGCAGGCTGTCTTTGCAGGATTTTTGGTTTCGCTCAGCAGTACCGCAGTGGTTTTAAAAATGATACAGAGTAGTGGTGAAATAGGTACACAACACGGGCAAACCTCTCTGGCCATACTTATTTTTCAGGATATCATTATCGTGCCGATGATGCTAATCCTCCCCTTTATCGCTGGTAACGAGGGCGATCTGGCAGGAAGCCTGCTGGTTTTCCTGGGGAAAGCGGTATTGATTATCGGGTTTACGTTTGTCGGAGCAAAATACCTGATGCCTTGGGTACTCTACCACATCGCCAAAACTCAAAGTCGCGAGCTGTTTATGATTGCTATCATGGTAATTGGCCTTGCGGTGGCCTGGTTAACATCTGAGCTGGGACTTTCATTGGCATTGGGGGCCTTTATCGCCGGACTGATTATCTCGGAATCGGACTACAGCGAACAGGCTTTTGGTAACATCGTTCCTTTCCGGGATGTGTTTACCAGTTTTTTCTTTGTCTCTATCGGCATGTTGCTTAACGTAACCTACGTGGCTGAAAGTTTGATCCTTGTCATTGCACTGACTGCCGGCGTGATGATTTTAAAAACAATAGTCGCCGGATTCTCTGCCTTTATGCTGGGATTTCCTTTTAAAACCACTGTTGTCGTGGCACTGACCTTAAGCCAGATAGGTGAATTTTCTTTTATCCTGTCAAAGATAGGAATGGATTACAATTTGTTCCCGGGTGATTATTACCAGGCCTTTCTGGCTGTTTCAGTGATTTCCATGGCTGTTACTCCGTTTATTATAAGGTTTGCCCCCGTATTGGCTGATTTTATTCTGAAATTTCCCTTGCCCAAAATAGTACGTCATGGGTTACGAGATATTCCTGAACCCAAACAAGCGGT
>JASMTJ010000122.1:0-29897 GCA_041694335.1 Bacteroidales bacterium | reverse complement strand
GGCGGTTTTGAAAAAGGATGACCTGCTCTTTATTCTCGATGGCCTCATTCATATGCTTGATAAGCTGTGAGGAGAACATCGAAGTCATTTGCTTTCTTCGTTTTTCAATTCTCAGGTCGGCAACAAGAATCTCGGGCAGTTGCAGCCCGCCAAAACGCTCAGTAAGGTTGACCAACGCAAATTTTTGGTGATCGGCATGGAAATAAGATTCGAGCGAAGGGGTGGCGGTTCCGAGCAAGACATTTGCTTTGTGCATGTGCGCCAGGTAAATGGCCGCGTCGCGGCCATTGTAGCGTGGAGCAGGGTCTTGCTGCTTATATGAGCTGTCGTGCTCTTCGTCTACCACAACGAGTCCAAGATTATCGAATGGCAAAAACACCGCCGAACGGGCTCCGATAATCACCTTATATTTCTTACTGCCGTCAGTAGTTTGCTTCAGCACTTCATTCCAGATTTCAACGCGCTCCTGTGGATTGTGTTTCGAGTGATACACGCCCACCTGGTCCCCAAAAAACCTTCTTAACCGGTTGATGATTTGCGTGGTGAGCGCAATTTCAGGAAGAAGGTAGAGCACCTGCTTACCGCTGTCCAGCGCCTCCTGAATTAGCTTGATGTAAATTTCTGTTTTGCCGCTGCCGGTTACACCATGCAACAACACGGTTTTCCTTTCTGAGAAGTGCCTTTTGATATTCTCCAGCGCCACCTTTTGCCCTTTGGTAAACAAGATATCCCCGGCATTGGCCTGGGAACTGTATTTTTTAAAGCGGCTCTCCGATTGCTCAAATACGCTGAGCACTTCTTTTTCAACCAAGGCTTTTAGTGGAGCATCGGTGGCGTGCGCCGTATTGAGCAATACCTTCTTCCGGATGGCCGGCTTCGGGTTTTCGCTGTAATAATCGGAAAGCTTGATAAAGCTCATCAGGATTTCCAGTTGCTTAAAGGCCCGTTTTTCAAGCTCATCAAACAACCGGCCCATTTTCTTTTCATCCCGGTACTCATCGCGTAAAGCAATGTATTTTTCCTTTTTCGGCTTGTAACTGTCTTCCAGTTCCTCTTTCAGCAAAACCACCTTTTTTTCAATCAGGGTTTTGATCAGAGGCATAATTTTCTTTTGCTCCACGATATTGGAGGCCTCCGTGAGTGTTAGCGTATCCTGAACCTGAAGGGCATCAGCAATCAGGAACTCTTTCTCGTTAAGGTGCTGCTCGTGTTCCTTAGCTTCAGGATGCAAAACAATCTGTGTTTCACCAGCCAGCTTCAGCGCCGACGGCAGGGCTGCATTCATCACTTCTCCGACCGTGGACATGTAATAGGCGGCCAGCCATTTCCAAAATTGCAGTTGAGTTTGATTTACGATGGGGGTTTCGTCCACAACCGACAGTATGTACTTTGGCTGGAAGTTTTGCGGGATGCGATCATGAATATCCACAACCAGTCCGGTGTAAATCTTCTTTCTGCCAAACTGCACAGCCACCCTGATGCCCTGCAACATCTGATCCATTGCGGCAGCTGGCACGCGGTAGGTATAGGTTCCCTGCACCGGCAGTGGTAACAATACTTCAACAAAAAGAACCTGTGGCTTCATTTAATAAACTCGCTTTAATGCTGCGAAACATGCTGTTTCATCAGTTATTTGGATAAAACAAAGGTAAGGAAAATGGCCTTCTTTAACAGGATATAACTCTGCTATGCTCATCTTAAAATATGTGTTAATTTTGCACCTTCATTCAGAAAAGGTGGAATATGAGCTTAAAAAACGAGATAAATAAACGCCGTACGTTTGCTGTCATCAGCCACCCCGATGCGGGGAAGACCACACTCACCGAAAAGCTCTTGCTTTACGGAGGAGCTATCCAGGTGGCCGGAGCGGTGAAGAACAATAAAATCCGCAAAACGGCCACTTCCGACTTTATGGAAATCGAGCGGCAGCGTGGTATCTCTGTAGCTACTTCAGTGATGGGATTTGAGTATCGCGACAAGCAGATAAACATTCTTGATACTCCGGGTCACCAGGACTTTTCTGAAGATACTTACCGTACACTCACAGCTGTTGACAGTGCCATTGTGGTGATTGACGTGGCGAAAGGAGTGGAGTCGCAAACTGAAAAGCTGGTGAAGGTCTGCCGGATGCGTGATACGCCGGTGATTGTTTTTGTTAATAAGCTCGACCGCCTTGGAAAAGACGCTTTCGAACTGTTGGATGAGATTGAAGAAAAGCTCGATCTGAAGGTGCGGCCCTTAAGCTGGCCAATAAATATGGGCGATAAGTTTAAAGGCGTTTATAATCTGTATGAACGCAATCTTCAGCTCTTTACGCCCAGTAAACAAACGGTTACCGAATCGATTACCTTCGACAATATTGATGATCCGCAACTGGATGAATACATTGGTGAAGAAGATGCGCAAACCCTTCGCGATGAGCTGGAGCTGATCAATGAGGTGTATCCGCCTTTCGACTCAGAAAAGTATTTAGAGGCGCAGATTACACCGGTGTTCTTTGGCAGTGCCTTGCATAACTTCGGCGTCCGGGAGCTGCTCGATTGTTTTCTCGACATATCTCCGGCTCCCAGGGTCAGAGCTGCTGAGGAGCGGGATGTTCATCCTGAAGAGAAGCCTTTTACAGGATTTGTTTTTAAGATCCACGCCAATATGGATCCCAATCATCGCGACCGGATAGCGTTTGTAAGGGTGACCTCCGGGGTTTTTAAGCGCAACACGTTTTATCATCATGTCAGGTTGCAGAAAAAGCTCAAGTTTTCCAGTCCGACTTCGTTTATGGCCTCAAAGCAAAGCATCGTCGAGGAAGCTTTTCCGGGAGATATTGTCGGGATCCACGACACGGGGAACTTTAAAATTGGCGATACGATTACCGAAGGCGAAGATTTGAACTTTAAAGGAATGCCTTCATTCTCTCCGGAAATGTTTAAGTACATTGTCAATTCAGATCCGATGAAGTACAAGCAATTGGATAAAGGAATTGATCAGCTTATGGATGAAGGGGTGGCACAGCTATTCAAAGGCCGCAAAACCGGACGAAAAATTATTGGTACGGTAGGGCAATTGCAGTTCGAGGTTATCCAGTATCGTTTACTGCATGAATATGGTGCTTCGGCACGTTATGAGCCCATTACCCTTTACAAGACCTGTTGGTTTACCAGCAAAAACAAGCAACAGCTCGAAGATTTCAAAACCAGAAAATCCAATCAGTTAGCGAAAGATAAATGGAATCGTGACGTTTTTTTAGCCGAATCCGCTTTTGCACTCCAAATGGCCCAGGAAAAATATCCTGACATTAACTTTCATTTTACATCGGAGTTTGAAGAAGAATAAGCTGATAGGCAGATTCAAATTCAAGTTTCCCGGAGATTTTATTCTAAGATAAGGCATTTTATGGCCTCTGTTTTGGCTATATGTATTGCCCTTTCCACCCCCAAACGGCTGTATTGGTTGTTTGACAACCATTACATTTTTGAAAGTATTGAAAATGAAGTTAGTACATTGCTGCATTCGCATTCATATCATTAAACAGTTGTAAATCAATATTCTTTACCATTTAAAATGATATATAAGTGATTCATTATGAATTTATTATTACCCTTTTCTTAAAAAATATTAAAAATACTTGCTTATTGATTCACGATTATGTATATTCGTGTTTTAGTCTTATGCACACGAAAGCTGAACTAATGTGTTGTGAGAATTTTGAACAAATATTAGGCTAACCCGTTAGTTTATTTAGATATTAAAAGAAGTGAAATAGAAAATAATTAAATATTTTGTTGAACCTTTAAAATTTAAAATTATGTCAAATGGTGGAAATGTTTTAGTAGGCGTACTAGCCGGAGCAGCAATTGGTGTTGTAACCGGAATTTTAATTGCACCTGCAAGCGGTAAACAAACCCGCGAAAATCTCTCAAAACAGTCTGATGAACTTCTTAACAATGTGAAGGACTTGATTAACAAAGAGAAAGAAGCTGTAAAAGAAGCAGTTAACAAGAAGTAAGAATAAATCATAAACGCCGTATATGCTGAAAAAGATACAGGATTACATTAATACGAGAATCCTTTTATTGCGGCTTGAAGTATCAGAAAGAATTGCCAAAGCATTAGCAACCCTCTACACAAAAGTAGTGTTGCTGATGCTATTTGGCATCTTTTTTTTCTTTGCTTCCATAGCCATTGGTTTTTATGTGGGAGAGGAGTTGCGTTCAATTCCATTGGGTTTCGGAATCGTAGCTGCTTTCTATTTTATAGTGGCCATAATTTTTACCGCTTTTCACAAATCCCTGCTCGAAAATCCCTTTATGAATCGTATTATTAAAGTGCTCTTTGAACAAAAGGAGGAGGATGAATCAGGTCAGGATTAAATTTTGTGACCAATAAAACAACCTATAAGAAAACTCAGACAGATGAAAAACAATAAGTCCATCATCAACAATAAAGAAGAGCTTCAGGCTATCAAGATTAAGATGAAAGACAAAGTTAAGTCGACCGAAAACAACTTTGCCACGGACTTCAATACGCTTTCTTCATTACTCAGCATGACGCGTATTTATGATAATTCCAAATATGAGCCCATCAAAAAAGAGGTGCATACCTTTATCGTGCAGTTTATTTCTGAATATTTCAAAGATTTTAAACCTTTCGGAAAAGAAAATGAAAGGTTGAATCAGCTGTTGGTGCCCTCGATAACTCTGGGCCTCTCGCTGTTGGTTGTTAATCTTACCCGAAAGCGAAAGAAAACTGAAACCCCCGAAGACGACTAGAATCTTTTTGTTCCCCGATACATTTCATACTTCGCAAAGCGCGATTCAATAGGGCCATTATAAAGAATAATCCTGCGCGAAGTTTTTAGTCCAAGCTTTTTTATTGCTTCAAGGTTTCCTGATAAAATCCAGGCGGTAAACCCCTGGAAATTATTTTTTAGCGTATCTCCAATAGTGCGGTAAAAGGCAATGATATCATCCTCCTCCATGCGCTCGTCGTAGGGTGGGTTGGTCATGAGTATTCCATTGTCTGTCACGGGTTCGAGCTTGAAGAAGTCCCGACGTTTGATCGACATATCCATATTCAGTCCGGCACTTTTGGCATTGCTGATGGCAATATCCACGGCTTTGGAGGAAACATCCGAACCGTAAAAACCTATCTTGGGTTGCTTCATTTTATTATCGGCTGCCGTCTTTACTTTTTTCCACAGCACCTCGTCAAAATCTTTCCAGTTTTGAAAACTGAACCCGGTGTTATAATACCCCGGTGGAATCTGGTGTGCAAACATGGCTGCTTCGATGAGCAGGGTTCCTGAACCACACATAGGGTCGTAGAAGTCACTCTGTGCATCCCATCCCGATAGTTTGATCATTCCGGCAGCCAACACTTCGTTCAGAGGTGCGGGGCCGGTTTCTTTGCGGTATCCGCGCTTATGCAACGATGAGCCGGAACTGTCGAGGGATACTGTCACCAGGTTTTTAGAAATATGGATGTTAATGCGGATATCGGCCTCTTTTGGATCCACTGAAGGACGTTTGTTGAATTTTTTCCTGAAACGATCGGCAATGGCGTCCTTGGCTCTTTGAGCCACAAATTTTGAATGTGTAAAAACCGAATCGTGAACAAAACCATCAATAGCAAAAGTCTGATCCACATCAAAGATGTCCTCCCATGCAATCTTATAAACTTTGGTATAAAGCTGTTCCTGATTGCTGATACGGAAAGATGTAACCGGCATTAATATTCTCAGTGCTGTGCGGCATTCATAGTTGGCACGGTACATGGTTTCGCGGCTTCCCTTAAAAGTAACCGAACGCACTCCCTTCTTCACCTGGCTGGCGCCTGCTTGTGTGAGTTCCTCTGCCAGCACCTCTTCGAGTCCGGCCATTGTTTTTGCTGTATAATCAGTCATAGCTTTTTTATTTCACGATATTCTTAAGGAATGTTTCTTTTTCTACCACAAAGCGCTTATGCGTACCAAAACCTATTTTATCATCTTCATCATAAGCTTCCACAACAAAAGTCAATCTAGGGCCCTCTGATTTTTCCAGTGTTGCTTTGCAGGTGACGCTTTGGTTTAGTGGAGTGGCTTTGATGTGTTTGATATCTACCGAAGTCCCCACTGTAGAATGTGTTTCGGGCAAGTGTCCGGCAGCCAGGTTCATGCAAGTTTGTTCCATCAAGGCAATCATGGCCGGAGTGGCATACACATCCATATCACCCGAACCATAAGCGGCTGCGGTTTTGCTTTCATCCACAACCACCGATTCCTCATGCTTCATTCCCGAAACCAGCCTTTGCGTTACATTCTCTTTTTCCATCCCGCAAAGGTACAGTAAGAAATTCATTATTCAAGATTGGATGCTAAAGCTGAGTTTTCAACAGTATACTAATAGCAAGGTTGACTAGTTTTAATAGGTCTTGGGTTTTAAGTGCTATGAACTAATAACTATTAGCTTAGAAACATGTCCTCTAGTTTGTGATTTCTCTTACTGCCATTCTCAGGCTTTTAGTCATCTTCACCCCTTGAAACGAGGTGGGAAAAGGCGTCTCAAATTGTGGGTCAAGTTGTGTGGCATGCATATTTCTTATTTCCTCACTGTAATAGAAGTCAGTTATTTCCTCACGAATTTCTTTAGAAGAAACTGGTGCAAAGTATAATTTGTCCTTGTCGGACCATTAATTATGGTTTTCATCCAATAATATGTCTTTAAGTCTTCCCAAAGCCGATACAGGTTTTGGCAATTGAACGAGGCTTTCATTTGCCCTTGCTTGTTCTATAGCTTGTTTATCATCCTTTGGAATAATGGTGAAATCAATATTTTTTAACCATGAGGCCTCCACCATTTTTCGAAGGTTAACAAAAACTTTTACAGGAGTGTGTTTAATCAGCATATGTTTTTCAGGCTTTTCAGCCTTCCATAACTTACGCCATTCAGGTCCGTCAGGAATCCAGAATACCTTTCTCTCATTACCATCATAGGCCTCTGCAGCATACCAGTATGTATTTCCATCTTTCTGATACCCATTAACCCTAAAATGGTTCCCGTCCTTAAGTGTGACAACACTTTTGGTGGATTGTGCTTCACTAATTTTAATTATATCAGAATACCCTTTCACTTTGGCTGCATTGGTAACAAAGTTGTATTGGACATCTTGAAAATGAATAAAATTGAGGAGGTACTGCTTTAAACCATAATCATGCATAACACTTAGCTTGGTGCCATTGCTAAAAAAGGAAATTCCGATTCCAACAACAAAAACAAGAAGGAGGATTTTAACGACGAATTTCATAAGCCCGTCCATCGGGGCCTTTGCTCTTGCATTTACTTCTGACCTTTCAAGAGAGGACAGACCATCAGGATTAGAAAAAACCATAGTTTTAATTTTGTTGATTTGCTCATAAAATTACAAAAACAAGTGTTGGAAGTCAATGATTTATCTGAACAGGGAATGGTATTTTACTATAGAAGTGATGATGTATGCAGGGCATCACATTTTCAGTCGTGTTGCGAACATTTGCGGTTACGAAAAAATTTGAAACAATCGTTTAGAGGGTTGTTTTTGAGATAGAAGCATTATCAGGAGCGAAGCAAAGCATAGCTTGAGAAATACTGCAGGAAGTTTGATGTTTCGCCTCTCGGGGGTTTTCCTTTGGTTTTTCTTTTTATGTTTGCGGAAATTCTTTTGCAACCTTACGGCTGATTAAGGGTATGAGCATTATTTTAATCATCGGGATATTTGAGGTCTTTTTTCTCTTGCTGCTGCTGATAAGCAAAAAGAGGAAAACGAAGCCGGATGCTTTTCTGGGGCTGATATTCCTGCTTTACGCCATCACCCTGATTACCGCCAGTCTTGAGTTGTACAACTATAAAAACAATTACCCTTATCCGGATTTTATGAACACCAACTGGCTGACCTTGTTTTTGCATGGTCCGGCCCTTTGGTTTTATATCAAGACATTAACTTCGCCTTCATTTAAATGGAAACCGGTTTATCTGCTCCACTTTGTGCCTTTTGTTGTTTTCGGCACCGCTTATTACTTCGGATTCTGGAGCCTTCCCGACAGCGAGAAGATTCACCAGGTAAAGGAAGAACTTTTCAGGCAAAAGCCTTTTTACACAATTACCGTCATTGGTATCGGCCTGTCAACGATTGGTTACAATATCTGGGCACTTCAGCTTATCAGGAAATACAGGCGGAAACTGAAGAATTACCTCGCTAAGTTGCAGGATATCGACCTGGACTGGCTTTGGAAGCTATGTGTGGCTTCTGTCAGTATTTATATTCTCAACTCGGGCTTATTTATCCTGGATATCGTCTTCGGACTGACCAGCTACTATTTCCTGATGCTGCTTACCTACAGCTTTGCTTCGGTGTATGTGTTGCTGCTGGGCTTTTTCGGACTGCGGCAACAAAATATCTTCGTCGACTCCAACATCGACAGGCAGGTTTTTCACCGCATAGAAGAGCAGCCCGAGGCGCCTGAAAAGCAAAACAGCTCCACTATCAACAAGCTGCTCACTTTTATGGAAGAGGAAAAGCCTTACCTCGATTCTGAAATCACCGTATTGAAGCTGAGCAGGCAGGTGGGCATAAAGCCCGAAACGGTTTCGGCAACCCTTAACAGCGAACTGCATCAGAATTTTTTCGATTTTATTAATAAATACCGCATCGAAGAGTTTAAAATAGTAGCTCTGCTCGATGAGAACCGCCACCTTTCCATTATGGGACTGGCCTATAATTGCGGATTTAATTCGAAGGCGGCCTTTTACCGTGCCTTTAAAAAGTTCGAAGGGGTGTCGCCTAAAGAACACATACAGAGTGTGTCGCAGAAAAGTGAGACGCCTTAATCAGAAAATGATACCCCCTTTCTTAAAAGTGAGACTTCCGTTTTTTCATTTTCAAATAATCTTGTGCTCGTTAACATTTTTCCAGGCATTACCTGCGAAAATTTCTGACACGCAAAAGCGTGGTCAAAGTAAAATCGAAACGTCACAGAAAATCTAAAAAATGAAAAGAGCACTTATTTTAACAATTTCCACGGCCATGTTCCTTGTTTTGGGGGGCTGCCACACCACACTGAAACCAGCAAAAGAAAACGTAAAACTGTCGGTACAGCTGGGGCTGAATAAAGGTGGCATTACCGAAAATACTGATATGGAGGTGGTGGCTTTATCAACGAATACTCCGGCCACTGGTGTGGATGCCTTTAGTGGCGCCACCAACACAGGATTCAACGCCGGTTTGCACGCCAATTATCCTTTAGGGAAAAATGAAATAGAAACCGGTATTGACTTCATGCTGAATAAGCAGACTTTTACGTATAACGATGAAGCAGGCGGATTTGCGGGTCGGCGAAAGCTGAATGTGTCGCAAATTATGGTGCCGCTCACCTACAACTTTAACCTTTTGAAGGACGCGCTTCCCTCCGCCGAAATCCAGGTGAAGCTGGGAGTGGCCGGACAGGTGAATTTTGTCGATGCCACTCATGACGGCCACCTGCCCGCATATGATGTTGACCGCTGGTCGAACGGATTTACCTTCGGCGTTTCGGCTTACCCTTTCCGCTTTAAGAATAACCATAAGCTCGGGATTTATCTCGATGGGTATCGCGGTACGCAGATCTATGAAGACTATTACAACTTACCGGAATATGAAGTGCCCGGCTCCAGCTACATGAAGTTCGGACTTAGATACCAATTTAACCAGAACAGCCGTGAAAAATAAACAACAACTTTTGAAGCTGATAAATCTGGCTGCCCAAGCTCCCTCAGGCCATAATACGCAGCCCTGGAAATTTATCCTCAACAACGATGAGGTGGTGATAGCGCCTGACTTTTCAAGAGCTTTGCCACATGCCGATGCCGATAATCATGCTTTGTATATCAGCCTGGGATGTGCAATGGAGAATTTCTGCATCGCAGCCACGCAGTATGGTTACGATACCCAAATCAGTTATCCTGTTAAAGGGAAAGCAAACACGATACGTATAAAACTGAGTAAAAGCCAGGCGCCACAGGATAGTCGGTGGTTTGGGATGATAACAAAGCGGCAGGTATCGCGAGGCAAGTACCAACCACAGCCATTATCCGAAAACCTCATCAAGAAGCTGCAGCAAGAGCTGTGTACCGATGATGTTCAACTGTTATTTTTTAATGGCCCTGAGCAAAAGGCAAAGCTCACTCCCTTTATCAATCGGGGGATTGAAAAGCAATACAAGAACAAAGCCTTTAAGCAAGAGCTGTCTCACTGGATGCGCTTCAGCGAAAAGGCAGCCCTGAAATCGGGCGACGGGCTGTGGGCTTCTTCATTAGGATTGCCCTCCATGCCCGCCGGTATAGGGAAGTTTGTTGTGAGCCACTTTGTATCTGCGAAAAGCGAAAAAAAAAGGGTGGCCTCACTGGTCGAACATTCAGGGGCACTGGCTTTGCTTGTGGCTACATCGGATACAGCCTTAAACTGGATTGCCCTGGGAAGGGTTTTTCAACGCTTCGGACTCGAAACTACCCGCCTCGGTCTCAAGCATGCCCACCTGAACATGCCATGCGAAGAAAAGGAGATCCGCCGCCAAATGACCGAAGAGCTTGGCTTAAGTGGCCACCCGCTTTTGCTGCTCAGGGTCGGTCAAGGCAATGATATGCCATATTCGTTCCGGAGAAATATTTATGAAATTATTAAAGATTAAATAAACTGCATCACAATGCATGATGACAACGAGAAATCGAAATTTTTCGTTGGATGGCAGGAAATCGAATCGCTATGTCTGCGTTTGTAAGGCTGAATTTTTACTCTTGGCCTACGAGGGTATTTCCAGCAAAACAAGTGTGGAATTATGGGGTAGGCCTGTGTGGTAGCCATTCACGAGTGAGCCGCATAAATGGTTTTTAAAAATATATAAGAAAGGAAGGATAAGAAAAATTTAGGCTTTCCTGCGAACGGCTTGAATGGCGTGGATAATTTCACACGTAGCTTTTGCGGACATGCCCTCGTCAGCCTTGACCTTTTGGTACTTTTGGGTCAAGCCAAAAGTACAATATTAGTACCTGGCGACTTGATTTGTGTTTGCTGTTTTTACTGAAAGAGCCAAGACCGTAAAAGGGTAGATAATTAGAGCTTGTCCATAAAGTCATTCGTTTCGTTTTTACCCCTCTAACTCCCCTGAAGGGGAGAACCGCTTAAGCGTCTGGTTGTGTGGATGTTCCCCTTTAGGGGATCAAGGGGTAGCGGGAAGAGGATTGATCAATTCGTCACAATATGGACAGACACTAATTAAGGTTTAAAGTAAAGTTGTCATTGGTAATCGCCTCTGGCGGCGAGAAATCTAAAATGAATTGCTGGACAATAATGATTAAAAACAAATAACCATGAAGATGACAAAGAATGTTTATGTGGTATTCACAATTATTTTAATACTTGGAAGTAAAGCTTTCGCACAGAAAAGCGTTACCGGAAATACCAAGCCTTTTTACAGGTATTCTGTCGAAACCAGTCCGGCATCGCCGTTTTTGCAAATGGCTGATGCAGGAATCTGGGGCATAAAGCTCGATTATGCCTTAACGGAGAAAGATGAACTAAAGGCCGGACTGGCATACATGAACCTGCATTTTGATGAGGGTATCACGCACGCCCCTTCTCTGATATTGGGCTACAGACGG
Organism: Bacteroidales bacterium; assembly: GCA_041694335.1. GTDB lineage: Bacteria > Bacteroidota > Bacteroidia > Bacteroidales > JAIPAH01 > JAIPAH01. Next base: position 18,252 of record JASMTJ010000122.1, on the reverse strand, counting down.
TTCTTGTGGAAGAAGCTCTATGTGGAATATGAGCTGTGGCCCGGATATGACAAGTTTTATGAGAAGAACGAAGATAAGTACTATGAAAGCTTTGACATCTGGAACGAGTTCAGGGTAGGCTATCAGTTTAATTTTGATGTGAAAAGTGTACCTGCTTTTGTAAGCGTGACCTGGCCCTTTGGGTTTGGACTCTACAGCTCGAACAAGCCCGACAGCTTTTACGACCGGATGAACCAGAGTTTTGGAGATAAATACTTTTACCAGTTTCCGTTACTATTTGTAGGTGTTAAGTTTTAGTAATCATGAAAAATATTCTTATCCTTTGCATTATGATTTCATTAATGGGTTGTGGTAACACAAAAAAGATTCAGGAATTAGCAGACAGTTCAGCAAACTTCGAACAGAAGAGATACAGCAAAAACGATATCCGTCATTTACCGGAGCCGGTACAGCGCTATTTTAACTACGCGCTGACAGATGGTCAAAGCCATGTGGATAATTTGTACCTGAAACAGGAGGGTGTGTTTAAGACCAAGCTGGAGAACGATTTTGTTCCCATCACCGCTGAGCAGTATTTTACGGCAGCGAATCCGGGCTTTGTCTGGCTGGGTAAAACCAAAACCTTTAAGGCGCGCGACAGCTACATCAATGGGCAGGGCGCCTTGTCGGTTTACTTGTTTGGCTTCCTCAGGGTGGTTAAATATACCGGAAAGGCGGCCAACCAGGCGGAGCTGCTGCGGTGGCTCGGCGAAAGTGTATGGATGCCCACCAGTATGCTGCCCAACGAAAACATCACATGGGAGCCTATAGATAAAAACCACGCAAAACTCGTGATGAATTACCGGGACATGGAGATTTATTACGACATTGAGTTTAATGACAAAGGGCAAATCGTTAGTATGCTTACAGAACGCTATACCGATGACGACAACAAAGCGCCGTGGCTTGGAAAGGTAAGCAACTACCAGGAGGAAAACGGAATGATGGTCCCCAAAACCATCGAAGCCTCCTGGATTATCGACGGAGAAACAAAACCTTATGGAAGGTTTGATATCACGGAAATGGAATTTGACGCGTCAGACAGGTGGTGAAAGATCTTTCCACGAAATGAGTTTACTGAAACAAATCATAAAAAAACCGGAAGGAGACGAAACATCACCAGCAACCAGATTAGAATATGAGACCTTGTTTAGTGATTGTCCTTAAATTAAAAAATCTTGCTCATAAAGTTTCAGATATAAAAATGCAAATCCCAAAAAGAAGAACAAAAATAAAACGAATGACATAATAGATAATCTCTATTTAGAACACCTTTATTTGGTATTCAGGTTCTTTTTTGTTAACATTACAAATGATTTTGAATCAACGGGTGAAATATAGCATCACGGTAGGTTTCAAGGGGTTTTGTGTCCTGCTATTTGTAGCGGTTCTCATTTCATGCGACACCACAGTTGACCCTTTGCGTTATGCCTCCGGTCCTATCTTAATAGAAACACCGGCTCATGTGGCCTTTAAAACCGGAATTTTTGAGAAAGAAAATCTGAATGTGGATTTGGTTATTCATCCCGATGGTAAAAGCGCCTTTGAAAGTCTTTTAGACGGACAGGCTGATGTGGCATCGGTGATGGCTACCCCTGTGGTGTATGAAAGGTTTTCGGGCGATGATTTCCGGATTATTGCTGCCATACGACATTCTAAGTTTCATTCACTCATAGCAAGCAGAATGGCGGGTGTTAAGAGACCTGAAGATATTAAAGGGAAAACCGCAGGTGTGACGAAGGGAACATCAGGAGAGTATTTCATGCAATCGTACCTCGTATCAAAAGGAATTTTTCCTGAGGAAGTGGATGTGGTCCACATGAGTGGCCCGGAACTTCCGCGAGCACTGAAAGAGGGAGTTATTGATGTGATGTTTTCGTGGAAGCCATTTATAGGTGAAGCAAAAAGGCTGCTGGGGAAGGACGCGATATCTTTTAGTTCATCGCGGCTTGTACAGCCCTCATGGCTTATCATAACTACGGAACCTTATATCAATCAGCATCAGGATGTCTTAATACGGTTTCTTCTGTCCATCCGCAAAGGGATTGAATTCATTGAGGAGGATCCTGAAGCCGCTATTGCAATGCACCGTGAGGTAATTGATATAGATAACGGTAGTGTGGCCAGGGATTTAACCAGAATGAACCTGGGCTTAAGCCTGAGTCAGGAGTTGCTGGTGGACCTCGAAAATCAGGCGCAATGGCTGCAGAAAATGAATTATGTTGATGCAGATACCTTGCCTGATTTTTATAGTGCTATTTATCCGGACGTCCTCGAGCAAGTGTCGCCCGGGAGTGTCACCCTCATAAAGGAATGATAATAAGACATGGGTTTTAGACGTATAGTCCGGGGATGGCTTTCTTTTACAACGGATAAAACCTGTCTCGTCTCAAATATTTTTTTAACAGATGAAAATAAGGAGCCTCCTATATCGCAACCGGCTAATGGTGGTCATTCTTTTTGTGGTCCTCATTGCTATTCAGTTCTTTTTTTATCGCGTGCAGGATAAATATATTGCAGAAAAAGAAGTGGCCGATCAGATTAATCATGAGATGACGGAGCTGATTATGCTTTCGAGGCTGGCTTTACAGCCCTCACCTGCCGGGCGGGTGTACAAACAATGGAATATTCAACTAAATAAAGTGCATAGCTTAATAGCGAGACATGCCCTGTTAGGATCAGATGTTAATGAAGAGCTGGAGACACTTGAGGACGCTTTTCGTAAACTCCTGCAAATTCGTCAACAGGAGCAGCAGCCGGCGGTCGACACTGCTGTTTTAAGAAAACAAGAGCTCCGGTATCAATTATATAATTCAAATTTCCAGACTTCATCAAGAGCTATTATCACCCTTGCAATGTCGATTTCGCGCGATTCTATGAGGTCATTACAAATGTCGCACCGGCAAAACCTGCTGGTTATGCTGGCGTATATTATCCTGGTAATAATATTTTTTGTTGCCAACACGCGCCTCGTGGTCAAACGCATATCTTCAGCCCAGGAGGCGTTAGGCAAAGGGATAAAAAAGATTGAAAAGGGAAACCTCGATTTCCGGTTCGAACTGTCAAGTAATCAAAGCCCGGTAGTAAAAACCCACGACACACGCAAAGTGGCTGAAGCCATTAACGATATGGTCAGCCAGATTAAGGAGAATATATCGCAGCTTAATGAGCGTAACGCTTTTATTGAAACCATTCAGAACAACATACCTGTCGGGCTGGCGGTAAACTATCAGGACAAAGGTGAGCTTATTTATATGAATGAGGAATTTGCGAAAATTTATGGTTGGCCTGAAGAGCAGTTGAAGAATGTTGACTCCTTTTTCATGAAGGTGTATCCCGATGAGCGTTACCGGAAAAAGATGAGGGAAAAAATAGCAGCAGATATAAATAGTGGGAATTTAAGTCGCATGCAATGGAATGGGATCGAGATTACTACTCAAAGTGGTGAGAAGAAATATATCTATGCCAAAAATATTCCGCTGCCGGCTCAAAACCTGATGATTTCGACTGTGATGGATATAACCGACAGGATTAAAAATGAGAAGGAGATTGAGGATTATCAGAAAAAACTTAAGCACCTTTCCACAGAAATTGTCTTAATTGAAGAGCGGCAGCGCAAGGCCATTGCCGCCAATATCCATGATAACCTTAGCCAATCGTTGGTGATTTCGAAGATGAGACTGAATGAGTTGCTGAACCAGATTTCTCAAAAACAGTGGGCTGATGAGGTTCGCACCGTAGTTAATCTGGTATCCGAAGCTCTTGAAAACTCCCGGAAAATCACCTACGACCTCAGTCCGCCCGTGCTTTATGAACTCGGACTGGTGGAGGCGCTCGAATGGCTGGCAGAAAAGATGGAGCGTGAATATGAGCTGGAAGTGGGTTTTCAATCAGAGATAGAACATATCATGCTTCCCGACTCGAGGCTTATCCTGGTTTACCGGGCCGTCCAGGAAGTGCTGAATAATGTGGTGAAGCATGCACATGCCACAAAAGTCAATCTGCAAATAATGAAAGAAGATCACAAACGTTTTATGATTTGTGTGAAGGATAACGGAGTGGGTTTTGATAAGCACAAAGCTACCGGAAAATCTATGACCGGGGGTTTTGGGCTGTTTGCTGTAAAAGAGCGTATCGAAAATCTCTCGGGAGCGCTCGAAATTATCTCCGTTAAGGAGAAGGGAACGAAAGTGAAAATTTTTATACCTTTAAACAAAAGCTGATTGAACGATGGATATAAGTGTGCTATTGGTAGATGATCATAAAATCCTGCGCGAAGGATTAATAAATATTATTGATAAACATACGCATATGCAGGTAATTGGTGAGGCTACAAATGGGCGTGAAGCAATAAAAATGGTTGCCGACCTCGATCCTGGTGTAGTGATTATGGATGTGGCTATGTCCGGCCTTAACGGGATTGAGGCCACCCGGCAGCTTCTGGCTCAGCACCCTGATGTGAAAGTGATTGGGCTGTCTATGCACGACAACAAGCGCTTTATTGTTGGTATGTTCAAGGCCGGGGCCTATGGCTACCTCCTCAAAGACTGCGCTTCAGAAGAGTTAATAACTGCCATTGAAACGGTTAGCAGAAATCAAAAATACCTCACACAGCGGGTATCGGGCATCATCCTTAATGAGTTTATGGAATCATACAGCGAAGAGAGTGTGCTTTCTTCACGCGAAATAGAAATCCTGCAGCTTATCGCTGAAGGAAAAAACTCAAAGCAGATAGCAGAAACGCTTTTTCTGAGCTCAAAAACCGTGGATGCCCACCGTAAGAATATTATGGACAAACTCGATATTCATACCATTCCCGGGCTTACTACCTACGCCATCCGCCAGGGAATTATTTCGATAGATTAGCCTGCTGGCGCTGAAAAGTGTTGGCTTTAGACAACTTCTGTTGTCAGCCTAATCGTGTTTTTAAATGATTACATAACTATCCCTCAGGTGCACGAAGAACAGTCATGTAAACCAGGTCTTCTAATCAAAATGCCGGTTCATTTTAAGCAATAGCCCTATTTCCTGCCAAAGCCTTAATATCCAATTTTGCACTCATATTAATCGAACACTTTCATATAAGATGAGAGTTTCATAAGAATAAAGTGAATGGATGAAGTATTGATTAATACTGAATTGCGGGATAAAGAGTTTTTTGATTGCCTGAAGGGCATGCCTCATGCAATCATAATTTCCGATATATCAGGTGTTATTGTATATGCCAACAATAAAGCCGAAATGTTTAGTGGGTATGCGTCACTAAAAGGCAAATTGAGAGGTGATTTATTTGAAAAGAAAGCTCCGTGGGCCGGGGAGATTGATACACATTTAAATAAGCCGCTAATAGAAGACAGCTTTCTTACGGATGTGAATTCCAAAAAGCAGGCGATACTCTATTCGGCAGCTGCTCTTCTTTTGGATAATAAGCGCTACCTGGTCGAATCATTTGTTACCCGCAGTGATAATATGCACCTGGAACAGTTGATTGCGATGCGCTCGAATCAGTTGCAGCAGATCATCAATCTTAAAAACCGGTCTGAAATACGAGTGCAAAAGGAAAAGTCAAAACTAAAAACCCTTTTAAATAACCTCAGTGATGCACTATTCTTACATGATACGGAAGGAAATATTCTGGAAGTAAACCAAAAAGCTTGCGACAGGCTGGGGTATTCCAAAGAGGAATTCATGACCCTTAATGTAACGGATATTGATGCTCAGGTGGATGAAAAGTATGCTGCTGAGTTGTTAGAAAAATTACATACCCGCAATCATGTACGTTTCGAAACAAAGCATACGGCTAAGTCGGGCAAGGAAATTGACACAGAGGTTATTGCACGAATGATTGATTATGAGGGGAAGAAGGTTATATTGGGCAGCGCCCGGAACGTAACTTTAAGAAAGAAGTATGAGAAGGAGCTCAGGCAAGCCAAAGAAAAGGCCGAGCAATCTGAAAATCTCAAAACAGCCATTCTCAATAACATTAGTCATGAACTGAGAACACCTTTAAACGGGCTGCTGGGCTTTTTGGATGTGCTCGAAAACGACGATATTTCTGATGAAGAAAAGAATGAGTATATCGGAATAATGAAGTCTAGTGGCAGCCGTTTGGTAAATACGGTCAACAACCTCATTGAAGTCTCGATGCTGGATTCGGGCCTTTCTGAAGTGGATAAGGAGACTTTCAGCCTCAGACGAATGATTGATGAGCTGATTGAAGAAAACAAAGGGCGCTACGTGAAGCAGCTGGAGCGTTTATCGGTGAAGTTGGAAATAGAACCCGGACATGATTTTGTGACGACCGATAAAAGCAAACTGCGTCAGCTCCTGCTGAACCTGCTGGATAATGCGTTTAAATTTACCCTGAAAGGTGCTGTAAAGGTTATGGTTTACAGCCATGAAAAAGACCTCGTGGTAAAAATCAAAGATACCGGAATGGGCATCCCTCCCGGGAAGTTGTCGAAAGTATTCATGCCTTTTGAGCAAGTTGACCTCTCCAATACGCGCAGATTTGAAGGCAACGGCATGGGGTTGCCTGTGGCACAGGGGATGGCCAGGCACCTTGGCGGAACCATTGAAGTGTCCTCTGTCTTAGGCGAAGGCTCGGCCTTTACTTTGAAACTTCCGGGGGTGCTGGGAGCTTCGGAAGTGAAAAACACTGTCAGCTACCACTCTGAAGTAAAAAAGAAGAAGTCTGCACGCAAGATTCTGGTAGTGGAAGATGACCCGGCCAACTTTACCTTTCTCAATGCTGTGCTCAGCAAGAGTGGGTATAAAGTATATCATTCTGATGATGGCCTGGAAGCCGTTAAAATGGCTACCGACGGACTGGGTGTCGATTTGGTGATTATGGATTTGAAGCTGCCTCAACTCAACGGCATTGAGGCAACAAAAGCAATAAAAAAGGAGCGCAACGACTTGCCCGTCATTGCATATTCGGCCTTTGTGATGAACCATGAAGAGCATCAGGCCAAAGAGGCAGGCTGCGATTTGTTTCTTTCCAAACCTGCCAGGAAACACCAAATACTGGAGGCCATAGAAAAGTGCATGAACCAGCAGAAATAAACCCCTGCTCGTTTTACGCAGGGGCACTAAGAATTTTAGTAGCCGTTTTTAAGCAAATGGCTTAGTTTATATCAATTAAAGATTCATAGCTTTGGAAACGACAAATCAAATCACAATGAAGAAGGCACTCAAAATTCTGTTGGTTGAAGATGACCAGTTTATTGGTGAGTGGATAAAACGGAAGATAGAATCGCAGGAAAAGGTGTCAGCATGCGATTGGTCGGCAACATTAAAAGATGCATTGAATGAAATTGAAAGAAACAAGTATGATGCCCTTGTGATAGATCTGAAGCTGCCCGATGGAAACGGGATGGACCTTTTGCGCCACTATCGGCAACGCAATCCTAAACCCAAGCTCCTTGTTTTTTCAGTGAATGTTGCACTCAAAGAAAAGTGCCTGCGCCTTGGAGCCCACCGGTTTTTCGATAAAACCACCGACACCGGCAAGTTGATAAAATATATAAATGCGTTGCAAAATGAATAAAATAACGTTTCTCTCATTTGTATGCCATCCTTTAGAACCTTACTCTGTGCCACCTGGCACATGTTTGCGGTGAAAAGATCCGTCAGGCGTATGGTTTTGGTGTGATAAATTATTCAATGAGCCATCACAAGCTCCGGAGGAGCGGAAGTATGGTAGAAAAACCACAACCAAGAGATTATCAGAGCTCCGTTAGGAGCGACACAAGATTCCATGGAGAAAAAGACGTTATAAAAAGTGCCGCCTCTCCGAGGCTTTGGATGCTTCGTATTGTGAAAATTTAATACCATACTGTCGTCCCTCCGGGACTCTTTTCTCGCAGGCTTTTTCGATGAAAAGCTCCTCTAGGAGCGTAAGTATGGCAGGAAAATTGCCGGGCACAATAAAGAGCTCCTTTAGGAGCGGCACATAATAAACGATGCGAATAATTTCCGTCAAGGGTGATACAATCATTCATAAAATTCGAAAACATAATGATCTTTAAAAGGGATCTCAAATGTCTTTAACAGATTCAAATATTCTTCTTTAAAGGAACGTTGCCGGTGATGTTCTTCCTGGTTCATGATATAATTGATGACTTCATCGCGTTGCGACCTGGAATATGAAAATGCCCCATATCCCTCCTGCCAATTAAAATGTCCTAATACAAATTTATTATCATTAATCCATTTTGATGAATTCGCTTTGATGTCCCTGATTACATCAGATAAAGCTAATGCAGGGTTTAGTTCAAAAAACACATGTACGTGATCTTTTTAACCATTCACAGTCAGAGAATAATTATTGGTATTATTAATAATGCCGGAGATGTACTCGTGCAACCGATTCCTAAAATGGTTTGTGATGATATTTTCCCTGCCTTTGACGGAAAATACCGCATGGATGTTGATTTGTGTGTAGGTGTTTGCCATAGCGTTGGTTTTGTTTCGCCTCTCCGAGGCTTAGTTTAACCACTAAATTAAAATAATTCTACCATACTATCGTCCCTCCGGGACTCTTACTGGCAAATGTTTGCGGTGAAAAGCTCCGGAGGAGCGTAATAAAATCCGCTGTTTATTTAAAAAATCGCTCCAGTTCTTCAATTTGCTCTTGCTGAGCCGGAAAATCCTGCAAAAGCTGACCTTTTTTTGAGAAGTGAAAGTCTTGAAAATCGAAGCCGGGAGCCACGAAGCAGGCCACGAGGGTGTAGCTGCCGTTGGTTGCGGCGCCGAAATGGGTGCCGCGGATGATGGTATGTTGCGGCGTTTGTCCGGAGAGCAGATCTTTGCCGAGGAGGGTTTTGCGGTAACCTTTTGCGGGCACAAAGTGGTGGAGGGTGAGCGGATTGCCCGCGATGTGCACCCACGTTTCGTCGGAGTGGAGGTGGTGAAACTGCGAAACCTGTCCGCGCTCAAGGAGGTAATAAATGGAGGTGGCGATATTCCGGCCTCCGTTGTAGCGATTGGGAAGGGCTTTCGGATCAAGTTGTTCATCAGAGCGGTACACTTCCTTAAAGTATCCTCCCTCGGGATGTTCCTGAAGTCCGAGGTGTTTAATCCAATATTCTGTGATGGTTTTTGTCATTGTAGCAAATTCTAAATGATTAATTTTATGGCCTAAAGATAGAAAGCTTAGAATTAATCCAGTCATTATAACAATATTTGGTATCCCTGACAGGGTTCAAAACCCTGTCAGGTGACCATAGCTGATAGTATTTAAGCACTCTCAATTTTTAAAATTATTAGAAGAATCATACTTATGAAAAGACTTTTTGAATTAGTATTTATACTCTTCACCGTTTTAGTATTCACCTCCTGCGAAGAAGAAGGGAGCAAGCCGGATCCCGGCCCGTCGGGTGGCGACAGTACGGATGTGGTGGTGCCTTTTGAGAATGTTCCGGCAACAAGTGAAATTGTGATGTACGAGGTAAACCCGAAGGTGTTTAGCAATATGGGGAACCTACAAGGGGTAGAAAACCGTTTGGATGATATTAAGGATTTGGGAATTAATGTGGTATGGCTGATGCCGATCTATCCGACGGGGGAGGAGAACAGTGTGGGCTCGCCCTATGCGGTGAAGGATTACCGCAGTGTTCATCCCGATTATGGAACCATCGATGATCTGAAATCGTTGGTGGAAAAAGCGCACGATATGGATATCGCTGTCATTCTCGACTGGGTGGCCAACCACACGGCATGGGATAACCCGTGGATAGAAAACCGCGACTGGTATGAGCAGGATGCCAATGGCAACATTACTTACCCCAATAACTGGCAGGATGTGGCGGAGCTGAACTTCGATAATTTCGAGATGCGCACAGAGATGATCAGTGCCATGAAGTTCTGGGCGGAAGAAACCAACATCGATGGGTACCGCTGCGATTATGCCGATGGCGTGCCCTACGATTTCTGGCAACAGGCAATGGATTCGCTCTACGCCATCCCCGGAAGGGAGCTGATTATGTTTGCAGAGGGGACACGCAACGATCATTATGCCGCCGGTTTCGACCTGACTTTTGGCTGGCATTTTTATGACCGGCTAAGCAGGATTTATAACGACAATGCATCGGCCGCGACTCTGATCGATGCTCATAACAATGAATACAGCGGACTGGCTGATGGCGATCATGTGGTGCGATTTATCGATAATCACGACTTTAATGCCTGGGAACAAACCCCGCTGGAAGCGTTTAACGGAGAGGAAGGTGCCACCACGGCTTTTGCTGTTACATCACTTATGGGAGGAGCCACCTTGATTTATAATGGTCAGGAAGTGGCATGTGATGAGCAACTTCCGTTTTTTGAAGGTCATAATGTGACTATCGACTGGGCAGCCAACCCTGAGGTGCTGGCAGAATATCAGCAGCTGATTGATATCCGCACAAGCTATGAAGCATTCAGCAAGGGTGATCTGCAAACTCTTGATGGCGGAGAGGATGTGGTGGTGTTTTCGCGGACTGCGGGAGATGAGCAGCTTTTCGTGGTGGCCAATGTGCGCAACAGAGACGTGTCGATTAACACACCCTCAGAAATGGGGGCGGATAACCTTATTAATGTGCTTACCGGCGAAACCTACGAGCTGGCTTATTCGATCGATCTGGAGGCGTATGAGTATTTGATTCTAAAATAAAAACTGCGCCCCCGGAAGTTCCGGGAAGCGCAGTCTCGTGTCAGCGTATTAAAAGCTAAATTTATCTAATCTAAACGCTATGGGTTGTATGGCAGATGTGAGCCATGCATTACAATGCGCACATTGCCGTCATGGTCTTTCATGTAACCAAAAGTGTATTCTACTTTGACCTCGCCGCTACCGTCGGCCGGAGTGAAGTAGTAATTTCCCATGGCAATGGCCATGTTTCCGTGTGTTTTGATGCCTGCGCTTTCCCACCTTACATTGGTCCAGGGTTTAATAGCAAAGCCTTTGTCCTCGGGGAAATTGGCGTTGTCGCCAACAAAGTACGACAGCGCTCCCTCTTTGGTTAATCTGAACTGTTTTTCAGCTGCAAGGGTTGGCTTAAAAAGCACTTCGCCCATGTTATATCCATACAGTTCGTCGATGTGTTTTTCGGCCGCAGCTTTATAGTCGCCATTGTCGGAATAAACTTTTCCGATTTTTACAATGCCTTCACCCCAGGTCTTTTGTGCTTCTAGCACTTCCTGCTTCGTAATCGTCATGTCGTGATTTTTAGTTGTGTTATCATTCGCAAAAGCAACATTCACATGTGCAAATAAAAAAGCAATAAGAGTAATTGAAAAAAGATGTTTCTTCATTTTTACAGTTTTTAATACATTCCTACTCTTTGAAGGATTTTCGGAACCTCCTTTAATTGATTGTACACTGACCCATTTTCTATCTGTCCAATTAAAGTCAAAACAAACCAATACTTCTATTATATCCAGATATAATAGATAAAATATATGGAATGATATCTTTTTAACATACTGAAATATGAACAGATACATAAAGTACAAACAATGACATATGAATGTTTATAGTCTAAGTTGAAATTTTTTGTTAAATTCTGAAGGATATATTGAAAACGTTCTTAAGTCTGCCGCTATCCAATACAGTCAACCCTGATTTAGCTTACCTTTTCGTAATTTCGCATCATGAAAAGATCACTCGATTGCATTCCCTGTCTGATGAATCAGGCACACAAAGTAGCCAAGCTTACGCAGATGGAAGAGCAGCAACACGAAGCGCTTTTGCGGGAAGTTGCCGGGTATTTACATAAAGTGCCTTACGATTTAAAACCTCCGGCCATCTCTTCAGAAGTTTGGAAGAGGGCGCTGGAGAGGCTGGGAAATCCCGATCCACTCCGCGATCTGCGCCGCTATTACAATAAGGAGATGCAAGCCCTTTCGGGAGAGTGGCAGCAGAAGCTCAAAGCAAATGACAGCGAGCATCTGCTTATGGCGCTTAAACTGGCGGTGGCCGGAAATATTATTGACTTCGGAACGCCGCATCACTTCAGCCTGGAAAGTGTTCAGCAGCACGTAAATGACACAATCCACACTAAATTAGCCACTGACGACTCTGAGCTGCTTTTCGATAAGCTTAAAGACTCGCAAAGCTTGCTTTACCTGGGTGACAATTGCGGGGAGATTGTTTTCGACAAGTTGTTTATCCAAAAACTTAAAGTGTTTTTTCCGCATCTGGACATCACTTTTGCGGTGCGGGGACGCCCCGTGCTCAACGACGTGATTCGTGAGGACGCATTGGATGTGGGTATGGATGAAGTAGCGCATATTGTTGATAATGGTGATGGCTCACCCTCCACACTGATGGAAAGAACATCTGAGGTTTTCCGCAATCATTTTGATTCTGCTGACGTGGTGATATCGAAAGGGCAGGGGAATTTCGAAGGATTATATGGTTATCCGAAAAAGGACCTCTTCTTTCTGTTTATGGCGAAATGCAAGCACATTGCAAAAATAACCGACACTCCGCGAGGTGGTCTCTTGTGTAAAAAGAACGAACAGGAATAAAAAGAGGCTGTTTCAGAACTCCGTTATAAAAAGAATGCAGAGATACATTCACCAGATTTTTGAAACAGCCTTTTGCATTTATATCAGTTTATCGGGATCTTTAATTCTCTGGCCCTTTCTTTTCGACAGACCATCCGAATTTCAATCCGAAGACAAAGTAAACCAACACCACTGCTCCGGCAGCAAAGATGGTGTCGCCAATAACTCTGAGCCATTTGAGGGTAGACATCCACGGAAGCTGCATGAACTCAGCAGAACGGGCATACCACAGGCCTTCTTTCACGCTGACCCATGTTTGAGCCAGTCCGATAGGTAGCACACTCAGCAGTACCATCGCCAGCAGTCCGATGTTGATTGCCCAGAAAGCAAAGCGTATTTGCTTCTCTTTCCAGATTTTCTCCAGGCTCATGTCGCGTAAAACGAACAACATCAAACCAATGCCCAGCATCCCGTAGACACCGAACAGGGCGGTGTGACCGTGAACCGGTGTGGTGTTGAGTCCTTGCATGTAATACAAGGCAATAGGAGGGTTGATCAGGAATCCGAAAATTCCTGCACCCAGGAAGTTCCAGAAGGCCACTGCCACGAAAGAATAAATCGGCCACTTATAAGCTTTGACCCAGGGCTGCACATTACTTAGCTTCAGGTTGTGGTAGGCTTCGTAACCAATTAAAACCAACGGGACCACTTCGAGGGCGCTAAAGGTAGCTCCAAGCGCCATCACCCCGACGGGTGTTCCTGAGAAGTAGAGGTGGTGGAACGTACCGATAATACCTCCGGAAAGGAAAATAATCGTAGCAAACAATACTGCTCCGGTGGCGAGTCTTGGGTTCAGAAGCTTCATCCGTGTAAACAGGAAGGCAATAACCGTTGTGGCAAATACTTCAAAGAATCCTTCCACCCAAAGGTGCACCACCCACCAACGCCAGTACTCGGCAATAGCAAGGTGTGTTTGTCGTCCCCACATCAGACCGGCGCCGTAAAACAGCGCGATGGCAATGGAGGCAATCAGGAACATCACCAGCAGGCTCCGGTTTTCGGTCTTTTCCTTCAGTGCAGGGTAAAGCGCTCTGCCCATCAGGAACAGCCAGATGAAGAGCCCTGCAAAAAGGAATATCTGCCAGAATCGTCCGAGGTCCACATACTCATACCCCTGGTGTCCGAACCAGAAATTTTCCACCAGGTTAAGCTTTTGCATAATTCCAAACCATTGTCCGGCCAGCGAACCCACAACAATTACCAGAAGGGCGATGAACAGCACGTTTACGCCCAGCTTCTGGAATTTCGGTTCTTTACCTGAGATGGCAGGGGCAAAGAAAAGCCCTGTGGCCAGCCATGAGGTGGCTATCCAGAAGATAGCCAGCTGCACGTGCCAGGTCCTCGAGAGTGAGTAAGGGAGAATTTCTGCAAGCGGAATACCATAAAAGCCAAAGCCTTCCACTCCGTAGTGGGCAGTGATGATTCCCATGAGTATCTGAACGAGAATCAAAATAGAAACAATCCAGAAGTATTTGAGGGTGGCTTTCTGCGAGCCGGTGAGTTTCATTCCCGAAAGCGGATTCACCTCCGGGATGTTTTCGTTAAGCTCATCATCCTCATTTTTTACATAATACCACGACAGCACTCCGATACCGGCCAGCAATACAATGACGCTAAAGCCGGTCCAGAGTATGAGTGAGCTGGTGGGTTTGTTGCCAACCAATTCCTCGGGAGGCCAGTTATTGCTGTAGGTATATTCTTTCCCGGGCCTTTCGGTGACAGTAGCCCAGGTGGCCCAGAAAAAGAATGCGGTCATTTTTTCGAGGCGGTCCTGGTCTTTAAGTGTCCTTGGCGGGATGCTGTAGGCATTTCGCAGCTTATGAAATTCACTGTTTTCATCCGTACCCATAAAGAGTTGGTAGTAAAACCCATTAAGGTGTTCATAAGCCTCTGCCCTTAAATCGGATATCACAATTACATTTGACGAAGCGTCGTAGGTATTTTCTCTTACTTCTGTCTGAAGACGCGCCTTTAGAGCGGCTTTTGGCTCCGGAGGTAAATCCTCAAAGCGCTGATTATGTTCTTTACGGGCCCATTCATTAAGCATAAACATCGCTTCCTTGTGAAGGTATTGGGCAGTCCAGTCGGGCGCCTGGTAAGCACCATGTCCCCACACAGTACCTAATTCCTGTCCGCCAATCGACTGCCAGACATTCATCCCGTCTTTGATTTCCTGTTCTGTAATCAGAACTTCACCACTTTCAGTAACTACCTGTTGTGGTATAGGGGGCTTTTCGCGATAGATTTCGCCGCCGTAGTATATCAAAACACCAAACGACAGTGCAACCACCAATCCAAAGCCAATCCAAAGTTTTTTATATTGCATATTATCTCGTTTTGTGGTTAAGACTGCTAATGTATAATATAAAACATTAATAAGCAAAAAAGACCAAGATATCCTTATATATCCTTAAATATTTGTAGAATAGAATTTTAAAAAAGCATTAACTTTGCCAGGAATTAAATTATCAGCATGTTATCAAAAGCATCGGAATACGCAATCAGGGCACTGGTAAGTGTCAAAATGCATAACCTGGAGGGGAAGCGACCTGGCTTTAAGGCGATAGCCAAAGACATAGACGCTCCCGAACAATATCTGGCCAAGGTGATGCAATCCATGACGAAGCACAAAATTCTAAGTTCAGTAAGAGGTCGCAATGGAGGGTTCTTTTTCAGAAATCCGGATGAAGAAATCAAGCTGATTGAACCTGTGAAGATTTTCGAGGGTAAAAGATTTTTTACAAAATGTGGTTTTGGCTTTTCACATTGCGACGCCAATAATCCTTGTCCCTTGCATAATGAGTTTGAACCGGTGAGAGACGCGTTGATTGGGATTCTTGAAAAAGAGACGGTAACCAGCCTGGCGATGAAGGTAAAAAACGGCGAAGCTACTCTTAGCCGGCTTCTGGCCAATCATTAATTATTTTCCTGATTTGAGTTGTGATTACTGAATTAAGGGTACAAATAGGCAATAAAAAACCTCCCCGGGCATGCCGGGGAGGCAAAAACAATAAAACCTCAATTACCCCTTAATTGGAGAAGATTCGGATTTACAAGGTTTCCTTTAAATTTTATCACCGTCTTTTTTATCGCAGCAGGCTTTTTTCTTTGCAGTAACCTTTTTGTCGCCGCAATTCTTCTTTGCGCTAACTTTTTTGTCGCCACAGTCTTTCTTGGCAGCGGATTTTTTATCACACTCTTTCTTACAGTCTTTGTCTTTATCCTTGTCCTTGTCTTTGTCAGGTGTGTTGTCTTTATCTGCTAAAACAATGGTTTCCTGATTATCTAAGGCTACTGATTCGCTTACACCATAACCGCCGAATAAAAATGCGGCAAATACAACTGCTAAAAATAATTTCTTCATAATAATACGTTTTGAGTTTTCTGTTATTAACTGAAACAAACATATGACCTTTTCAACACGTTTGTTGTTAATCATAAGTTAACGTTGGTTAAAAAGGTGTTAAAGGATGCTGTTTTAGTCAAGGTTTTTTAACTTTATCGTGTGTTTACTGATGCTAAACGGATAATTACAAACGGATAAGGCATCCAATGTATGAGAAGCGTATATTTGCACGGAGTGCTCTTTTTGTGAGTTAAATACATTGGAAACAGATAAAGCTGATGAAGAGATATATACTTTTAGTGATTATTGTGGTGACCTCTTTTGCTTTAATAGGCAGCGTTACAATCCAGTTTTACTGGGTAAAGAAGGGTTATAAACTCAAAGAGGAGCAGTTTGATAACAGTATTACCATTGCACTAAAAACAGTGGTTAACGAGTTGCTGAATTTTCAAAATACGGAACTACCTGATAGGTACCGGAAAGCAAAGCCCTGCGAGGATACTTTGCCCATCGTAAAACAGATTAAACCCATTCTTCTCGATTCATTGATTCAGCATGAGATGGGTGATTTGGATGTGCGTCAGGATTATGTTTACGGGGTATATGACCTGAGCGATAAATCATTTTTCCTGGGCGATTATGAAGGCTATGAGCAGCGCTTGCTATCGAGTCGTTACCAAACATCGCTGACATGTATTCACAATTCATCGGAGCAGTTTTTGCTCACTATCTTTTTCCCAAACCGGCAGGATATAATTCTGGGTGAGCTTTCAGGATGGATTTTCACTTCAGTGTTTTTTGTGCTAATACTGATCATTGGGTTCTACCTGTCGGCCAACTCTATGCTGAGGCAGAAAAAGCTGTCTGAAATGAAAAACGACTTTGTGAACAACATGACGCATGAGTTTAAGACACCCATATCCACCATCAACCTTGCAGGGGAAATGCTGATGCGCGACAATATTCAGTCGGCGAAAGAAAAGGTAAGCCGCTATTCACGAATAATTTTGGATGAGAATTTGCGACTGAAGAAGCAGGTGGAACATATTCTGCAGATTGCAGTGCTCGACAGGGGAGAGTTTAAGCTGAAGAAAAAAGAGGTGGACATTCATGAACTTATAAACAGACAAGTAAATACCATCAGATTAAATCTGAAGGAAAAGAACGGAGATATTCGCTCATACCTTCGTGCAGAAAAGCCTTATGTCATAGGCGACAGGGTGCACCTTGAAAACGTGATAGCCAATCTTCTCGACAATGCCAACAAATATTCACCTGAAAACCCGACCCTTGAAATATCCACAATCAACAAAAACGGTGGAATTGTTGTTAACATATCGGATAATGGGATTGGAATAAGTAAGGAGAACCAAAAGCATGTATTCAAAAATCTGTACCGCGTACCTACAGGAAACATACATGACGTCAAGGGTTTTGGCCTGGGGCTCTATTATGTAAAGACCATTATTGAATCACATGGTGGCAGCATCAGTGTGGATAGCGAATTAGGCAAAGGAAGTACGTTTAAAATTTATCTCCCATTTAATTATGACGAGTATGAAGAACAAGAAGACTAAAATACTATTGGCCGAGGACGATTCTAACCTGAGTTCAGTGTTAACAGACTACCTCGACATGATGGATTATGAAACCGAACTTGCCAGGGATGGCGAGGAAGGACTGCAAAAGTTTAATCGTGGCGACTTTGATCTTTGCATTCTCGATGTGATGATGCCTAAAAAGGATGGCTTTATGCTGGCACGCGAAATCCGCGACAAGGACGAGAATATTCCCATTATTTTCCTGACGGCGAAGTCGATGAAGGAGGACAGGGTGGCCGGATTCAAAGCCGGTTGCGATGATTACATCACCAAGCCTTTCAGCAGCGAGGAGCTGAGCTTGCGTATCCAGGCTATCCTGAAGCGTTGCGAGGTAAGAGAGCAGCCGCAAAAACCACCGACACAAAAGACCTTCAGGCTCGGAAAGTTCACTTTCGATCCAAACAATATGACCCTCTCGCACAAAGACAACAGCAGGGTGCTCACCAAGAAAGAGGCGGCTTTGCTGAAGTTGCTGGCCGAAAACAAAAACAAGCTGCTGACCCGCGAATACGCCTTGAAAACGGTTTGGGGCGATGATGACTATTTTATCGGACGTTCGATGGATGTTTTTATCACTAAACTGCGGAAATATCTCAGGGATGATGAAAACGTAAAAATTGTGAATGTCCATGGCACAGGTTTCAAACTGGAGATCAAAAAGTAATATATGGAGCTGAAGGAAGCGCAGCAGGTCGTTGATCAATGGATAAATAC
>JASMTJ010000121.1:0-2723 GCA_041694335.1 Bacteroidales bacterium | reverse complement strand
GTAAAAAATATCAGTAAGGCCTACGGGGACCTCCAGGCATTGGGCGAGGTGAACCTCGAGGTAGGGGAGGGTGAGCTTTTCGGACTCATTGGTCCTGATGGTGCAGGAAAAACCACACTGATGCGTATCCTCACCACCCTCCTCTATCCTGATAAAGGCACGGCAGAAGTGTTTGGTTATGATACCGTTCGTGATTTCAAGGAAATCCGCCGGCTGGTGGGCTATATGCCCGGAAGGTTTTCGCTTTATCAGGACCTGAGTGTGGAGGAAAACCTGCATTTCTATGCCCGCATTTTCGATACGACGGTAACAGAAAACTATGATCTGATCAAAGATATTTATCAACAGATTGAGCCTTTTAAGAAGCGATTAGCCGGTAAGCTCTCGGGAGGTATGAAGCAGAAGCTGGCCCTTTCGTGTGCGCTGATTCACAAACCCCGGATCCTGATACTCGATGAGCCCACCTTCGGGGTGGATGCGGTGTCGAGGCAGGAGTTCTGGGAGATGCTGAAGAAGCTCAAGCACGCCGGAATCAGCATCCTGGTATCTACTCCTTACATGGATGAGGCGGCACTGTGCGACCGCATTGCGCTGATGCAGAAAGGCTCTTTTCTGGATGTGGACACGCCGCAGAACATACGCGATGCCTACGGCAGCCCGATATATGCCGTGCAGTCAGACAACCAGTATCACCTGATTCGCGACCTCCGCGAAAATCCGCTTATCGTGACGGCTTTCCCTTTCGGGGAAAACGTGCACCTCACTACCAAAGAAGCCATTTATGTGGAGGAGGTGCGTGATTACCTCGAAAGTCGCGGGCATGAGAAGGTGCAGGTCAGCGCCATCGAACCTGAAATCGAAGATTGTTTTATGAAACTGATGCAGAAGTCATGACCAACGAAACGATCATAAAGGTAGAAAACCTGGTGAAGAAATTTGGCAATTTTGTGGCCAACGATCACCTCACCTTTTCGGTGAAGCGGGGCGAAATCCTTGGCTTTTTGGGTGCCAACGGTGCCGGCAAAACCACAGCCATGAAAATCCTTAGCGGCATTTCGTCGCCCACCAGTGGCAAGGTAGAAGTAGCCGGGTTTGACGCGGTGCGGCATCCTGAAAAGATAAAGCAAAACATTGGCTATATGAGCCAGAAATTCTCGCTCTACGACGACCTGACTATCCGTGAAAACTTCCGTCTTTTTGGAGGCATCTACGGCTTAAGCCGGAAAAATATCCGCAGCCGCACCGAAGAGTTGCTCAACCGCCTGGAGCTGTTCGAATACCGCAACCGCATCCTGAAAGACCTGCCGCTGGGCTGGAAACAGAAGCTGGCCTTCTCGGTGGCTATCATGCATCACCCGAAAGTGGTGTTCCTCGATGAGCCTACCAGCGGCGTGGACCCGGTGACACGCAGGCAGTTTTGGGAGCTGATTTATGAGGCGGCCGATGAGGGCAAGACCATTTTTGTGACCACCCACTACATGGACGAAGCCGAGTATTGTGATACGGTGTCGATGATGGTGGCCGGAAAAATTGAAGCTTTTGGGAAACCACATGAACTCAAGGAGCGCTTTAAAGTGGAGACCATCAACGATTTATTCATTAAGCTGGCACGAAACTAAAATTCAATCATCGTGAAACGATTTCTGGCATTTGTAAAAAAAGAAGTTCAGCACATTGTAAGGGATACCCGAACAATGCTTATCCTTTTCGGGATTCCCATCGCACAAATCCTGATTTTCGGATACGTGGTGAAAAACGATATTGAGGATGTGAAGATCGCAGTGTACGACCAGTCGAAAGATGAATATACCCGGCAGCTAACCAACAAACTGACCTCTTCGGGATATTTTATCCTGAACCGGCAACTCAGCAGCATCGGCAATATCGATGAGATATTCAGGGAAGGTGAGGTGAAACTGGTGGTGGTGTATGAAAGCGATTTTTCGAAGAAGATGCATAACGGGGAAAAAGCAGCCGTGCAGCTTATCGCTGACGCCTCCGATCCCAACAGGGCCAACCTGATTACAAATTACTCCACCGCCATCATCAACGATTTTGTAAAGGAGAAATTCAATATCGAAAAGCTTCCAATACTGATTAATGTGGAGGAGCGGATGATGTACAACCAGAGCCTGGCCAGCGTGTTTATGTTTGTTCCGGGCACTATGGCTCTTATTCTGATGCTCGTTTCGGCCATGATGACCTCCATCTCCATTGCCCGCGAAAAGGAGCTGGGCACGATGGAGAACCTGCTGGTGTCGCCACTGAAGCCCACACAGATTATTATCGGGAAGGTAACGCCTTACGTGGTCCTTTCCATCATCAATGCTATCACTATCCTGCTTCTGGGTGTGCTGGTTTTCGGGCTGCCCATCCGTGGAAGCTTGACTTTGCTGATGCTCGAAAGCATCCTGTTTATCACCCTTTCACTGTCGCTGGGGATCCTGATTTCCACGGTGTCGCCAAGCCAGCAGGTGGCCATGTTTATTTCGATGTTTGCGCTCATGCTGCCCACGCTGCTGCTGTCGGGGTTTATCTTCCCGATAGAAAACATGCCTGAAGTGTTGCAATGGCTGAGTATGATTATGCCACCAAAATACTTTATCACCATCCTCAAGAATATCATGCTGAAAGGCACCGGACTGTCGTTTGTGTGGATGGAAACGCTGGTGCTGATTGGTATGACAGCGTTTTTTATTCTGCTGAGTATTAAAAAGTTTAAA
>JASMTJ010000120.1:0-1778 GCA_041694335.1 Bacteroidales bacterium | reverse complement strand
CCTGCCACAGGAAGATTACGAAGAATAGCGTAATCATGGCAAAAATCCAGGCACCAGCGGTGCCCATTCCGTTTCGGTTCATTTTATATCGCCTGCTTACAATCTAAAAATTTTGAATATTTCCTCATCTTTCTTCTTGCGTTTCTTATCACCAGACTCTCCTGTCAATTCCTTGAAACCAATGTCCGCCCAGGGGTTCAGAGTGCGGCGAGAAGCAAAAGATTTGCCTCTGCCTCTCCTGGAACCGCCAAAACCACCACCAACGCCAAAGCCGAAATTACTGATTATTCCAGGTTCTGAAGGCGGTGGTGTCGTTGGGGGCATATTAAAAAAAGAGGAGAATGAAATCGATTCCTTTGGTCTTGGAGTGAGAGTTGAACTGGTTCCAGGAGTTTGGTCAGGAATCTGAAATATATCTTGAAAAGGCGTCTGCGTAGGTTTTTGTGGTGTTTTTTGAGATGTTCTTGGCAACTGCTTTGCTGATTGTGATGGTTTCTGACCAGAAAACAAAGCAAGAACACTTTTGTCGGTTGTGTCAGTCTTTGGCTTGAAGACCTCGCTAATTCCAGTATAAGGTCTTGTAGGTCTTGTCTTGGTTCTTGACTTAGGCGGTTTTATTGAAACGCCTGAAAGAAGTGAACTCACAGAAGTTTTGCTTCTACCAGATGGTTTCTGTCGAGAGATTGCGAAAGTGTCAGCAGCACTTATTCCTTCAACCTCTGATTTCGATACTGAAACCTGGCCAGAAGATTGTTTGGACTTGGTGCCGCCGAACCCAATCAATGGGGCGATTGAAGAAACCTTGGTTTGTTGAACCGTGGTCTGAATCTGAGACACTGGTGCTGGCCGAGATAATAAAGACATCTGCAACGCTTTCATTACGCTGGATTGTGAAGTGCTGGTTGAACCAGTTCCGCCCAAAGAACGAAATCCTTTTGAACCAGAAGTGCGAATGACTGAAAATTCCTGAGGCTTGCTTGGCGTTTTAATAAATCCTTTCTC
The DNA here is from genome assembly GCA_041694335.1 of Bacteroidales bacterium. Classification (GTDB taxonomy): domain Bacteria; phylum Bacteroidota; class Bacteroidia; order Bacteroidales; family JAIPAH01; genus JAIPAH01. The sequence continues at coordinate 776 of JASMTJ010000120.1, read as the reverse complement.
TTTTATGATCGCTGTGATTTTGTTTTTCGTGCCAGTTGGTCGGCTGACAAACTCTCTGTAGAACACGCTATCATCCCCTTGCTGGAATGTCCGATACCTGCCGCTTGAGATATATGACTTAGCAGCGCCAGCCCTGGCTCGGCCTACTGGCCTGGATATTGAAAATCTTTTGAACCGACCACTTGAGAGAGTTGTGCCACCTTCAGAAATCTGAAAGAACTCTTTGAATGCGGTTTTACCTCTGTTTTCAAGCAAAAATGATCGAACATCAGACGCTGAGCTGCGAGCACCCCGTGCTGTGGATTTTGAAGAAAAGATTTTTATGTTTGGTTTTGAGCCAGGGGTTTTTATGTCCAGCAATAGTTTTCTGGCGCTGGTTCCTCTTGTTACCTGTTTAAAAGGAACTTCTCGAATCTTAACTAATTTTGAAGATTTGGGTTTCCAACTTGGCCTATACTCAGAAATAGTGCCTTTATACCTTGTCATGAACTTTGAGATTGATTTTGAAGAAGGTAATTTGACTTTCTTTTTCTGGACACCTAATCCCTTAGGTGTGAGAACTCTTTTATACCGAAAAAATGTTCGTGTGCCTTTTCCAGCGGGTTCACCAACCGTAGTTGCACGAATGTTTGCAACTTTGATCGTTTCTTTAGCCGCTGATCTGGCACCCTCTTTCATGCCTTTGCCAAACTGCCAAAGCAAAGCCACATCTCTGCCAGTTCGTGCAAATGAAGAAGCAATTTTGCTGGGTTTGCCTGTATAAATTGATTGAACAA
>JASMTJ010000119.1:0-1529 GCA_041694335.1 Bacteroidales bacterium | reverse complement strand
AAAGAAGGAAGCATCTTGCCATCCAATATTGGTGGGGAGTTCCCACATTCACAAAATCAAAAATTTCTTGTTCCGCCTGATCAATATCTCCACGGTCGAAGAGTATTTGTGCTACCCGATAACGAGCCTCGGCACCCTCGGGAGAACTGGTATTCTCTTTCAGTACCTGAAACTCATCAAGGGCAAGTTGTTTTTCACCCAGTTCCAGGTGTGCTTCTGCTTTGCGGAAACGGGCTTCCCGCGCCACTTCGGGCGATGTTTTAGGATCTTCCAGCAGGCGATCGGCCAATCTTGTAACATATCCCGGTCGATCATCCAGTTTTACCAGGCAGCGCATCTGGCCAATCAAGGCCTCTCTTCTCAATTCTTCTTCATCGGCCTCATTTTCCAAACGCTCAAAATAGCCCAGTGCATCTTTATAGCGTTCCTGTTGATAGCTGATACGTGCAACACCCACGAGGGCATCTTCCATGAATATGTTTCCGGGTCGACTGACCACAAATTCGAAGGAGCGGCGGGCATTTTCATAATCTTTGTTACGAAACTGACAGTCGGCTTTGTAAAAATGAGCATTGACCACGAATCGCCCATTGGGATAGTTCCTCAAATAAGCCTCAAACTGATTGATGGCTTGCAAACATTTATCCTGCATGTACAGTTTTTCGGCAGTAACATAGGAAAGAGAATCCTCCTGGCGCTTATCAATGCTTGCAAAACCGCCAACCTGCCTGGTATAATTTATATATCCGTCGGCATCGTTGCGGTCGAGGTAAATGTTTTTTATTCCCAACAATGCATCCTCAGCTTCAGGTGTGCCGGGGAATTCATTTACAACGCGTTTATAAAATGCCAGCGACTGATCAAGGTCACCACTATTGTAATAAAGAAGGCCTAACTGTAACATGGCTTTTTTTGAGTAGTTGGAACGCGGATAATTCTCCTTGATGGTTTTGAAGGTCCTAATAGCAGAAGGCAAATCATTCAGCGCAACGTAAGAGCGTCCCATCTCATACCAGGCATCATCCACATAGGTAGATTCAGGGAACCGTTCCACCAACTCCTCTAATTGTTTAATTTTGCTGCGATTGTCTTCCTCAAGTCCCAGAGCAAAAGCTTTCTGGTACATGGCATAATCGGCTGCTGCACCGGCAATATTTGTTGCCGCTTCATAATAACGGACAGACCGTGCAAAGTCGCGTTCCATGAAAAAGCAATCGCCAATCCGGTTCAATGCATCACCCAGCATGGGAGACTGACGATCGCCCATCAAATTTTCGTATTTCCTGAACCACGACGCCGCTTCGGAATAATTTTTCTGTTTAAACCAGGCATACCCTATATTGTAGTGAGCGGTTTTAAACTCATCAAGCTGATAGGAGCCGGCAGTATGAATAAAAATGTCATAATTCTCAATGGCTTTATCGTATTGCCCAAGTCTGTAAAAGGCTTCTCCCAGCCAGTAATAGGCTTTAACCTTCATATCGCGGTTGTATTCCCCGTATTTCAGGCTGTATTGCAGCATGTCGATG
>JASMTJ010000118.1:0-6595 GCA_041694335.1 Bacteroidales bacterium | reverse complement strand
CTACGCTGTATCCGCTTCAGGGTATGAAAACACTAATGGAAGCGTAACAGTCAACGGAGCCGATGTCACTGAAAATATTGAAATGACACCGCTGCCACCAAATGAGTACACCGTTACTTTTAATGTCTCCGATATCAATACCTCAGACCCGGTTAGCGGTGCTAATATTTCTATTGACGGAAGCAACCTCACTACAGATGCTTCAGGACAAGCCACAATCAATCTGGTGGATGGAACTTACAGCTACACAGTAGCTGCTTCAGGGTATGAAAATGAAAGTGGCAGTGTAACAGTAAGTGGTGCGGATCTAACTGAAAACGTCCAAATGACACCGCTGCCGCCGGACGAGTACACCGTTACTTTTAATGTCTCCGATATCAACACATCAGATCCGATTAGCGGTGCTGATATTTCCATTGATGGAAGCAACCTCACTACAGATGCTTCAGGCCAAGCCACAATCAGCCTGACAGATGGAACTTACAGTTATTCTGTATCAGCTAATGGTTATGAAAACGAAAGCGGAAGTGTAACTGTAAGTGGTGCGGATGTGACCGAAAACGTGGAAATGACACCGCTGCCACCGGACGAGTACACCGTTACTTTTAATGTCTCCGATATCAACACATCAGATCCGATTAGCGGTGCTGAAATTTCTATCGATGGTGAAAACCTCATTACGGACGCATCCGGACAAGCAACCATTAACCTCGTGGTAGGCACTTACAGCTATTCGATTACCGCTTCAGGATACGAAAGTGAAAGTGGCAGCGTTACCGTTGATGGCCTTGATGTGACCGAAAATGTGGAAATGACACCACTGCCGCCGGAGGAACACAATGTAACCTTCCTCGTTACTGAAACAGAATCGGGTGAACCAATAGAAAATGCTGCGGTGGATGTGGATGGCGACATTCTTTACACTGATAATGATGGGATGGTTATCTTCAGCCTGACGGACGGCACATATGATTATGAAGTGACAGCCGATGGCTACCTTTCTGAAGAAGGTGATTTCACCGTCGACGGAGCAGACATTGAACTGGATATAATCCTTGATTTCGATATTGGGATTGATGATCCGGATACAGCAAACTCCTTGATGATATATCCTAATCCGGCCTCAGAAAATGTTATCATTGAGTGGGAGCATTCATTCAGCCATATCATTGTTAAAATCATAAATATACAAGGCGAAGCTGTATTTGAAAAGAATGGCAGACAAATTAATTCATTAGAGGTTGATGTCTCAGGTTTTGCAAAAGGAACTTACCTCGTTAAAATCACATCCGGAAACGGAGTTTACAAGAAAAAATTAATCGTAAAATAATAATTACAGAACAGCTCAAAAGGCAAGGCTCCAGGGTCTTGCCTTTTTTATGGCATTACTTTTTAAGCCTTAAAAATAAACAATGGTTTATTGTTTTAAGTTTTATTCTTGATGTACAATCTTCGTAATATGAAAAAAGAAATAAAGACTTATTTAGCCATTGTGGTGCTGTATCTCATCTCATACTCACTCACGGCTCAAACCATTCAGGAAAAACAACAAATTATCTCAGAATCGAATACGACAGCTTTAAAAGAACTGGCCATTTCACTCAGAATAGCTGACTCCTTAAACAAAGCGAAAGCGCTCGAACTGGCAGCTCAGAAAGGCTGGATCGTCAGACAAGAGACAAATGGTACACTTATTGAACTTCAGGGTGTGCGGGAAAACGGAAAGCCTCTTTATTACATCACACATAATTCAGATGCTGCAGAATCCATTTCTACATATGAAGTCCACAGCGGAGGAGCTGCCGGACTGGCGTTGGACGGCACGGGAATGACCATAGGTGAATGGGATGGCGGAGATGTGCACGCTACACACCAGGAGTTTAACAATACAGGTAGCAGCCGGGTAACAGACAAGGATGGCGATGGCTCGGACAGCTGGCATGCAACGCATGTTGCCGGTACTTTGATTGCAGGTGGTATTGATGCTGATGCAAAAGGGATGGCTTTCAATGCAAGCCTGGACGCCTACGACTGGAATTCAGATGATAGTGAGATGTCTTCGGCTGCAAGTGCAGGCTTACTGATTTCCAATCACTCTTATGGATATATTTCCGGTTGGTACTGGAATGGCTCTTCGTGGGTTTGGTATGGTGATGAAAACATTAGCACTGAGGAAGATTACCGTTTTGGTTTTTACGGAAATACAGCCCAGGCATGGGATCAGATTGCCGTCAATGCACCTTATTATCTTATTGTAAAAAGCGCGGGAAACGACCGTGGCGATGGCGCCGGAGAACCTGATCATCCGCAAGACGGTGGTGCAGATGGTTATGATTGCATTGGTTGGCATGGCAATGCGAAAAACATACTGACAATTGGAGCGACATTGGATGTTCCAGGCGGCTATTCTGGCAACCCAGCTGATGTAGGAATGACTTCCTTTTCTAGTTGGGGCCCTTCGGATGATGGCAGAATAAAACCTGATATCTCCGGGAATGGTTATATTCTGTATTCAACCTACAATTCAGGAAATTCTGCCTATGCAAACTCAAGCGGAACTTCCATGTCAGCACCCAACGTAGCAGGTTCGTTGCTTCTTTTGCAGGAGCATTACAATGAAACCAACAACGCCTACATGAAGTCGGCTACGCTTAAAGCTCTGGCAATTCACACGGCCGATGAGGCCGGACCTAATGATGGTCCTGATTATATGTTTGGATGGGGGTTGATGAACACCCAAACGGCTGCTGAAGTGATCAGTAACGACGGTGTTTCATCACTTATTCAGGAAGAAACCTTGTCTGATGGCAACACCTTTAGCCAGGATATCGCAGTGCCTGGCACAGATCCTTTGATTGTGACTATTGTTTGGACGGATCCGGCAGGAACGCCTGTTTCAGCACAGTTAGACCCCACTGATCCAATGCTCGTGAACGATCTTGATCTCAGCATAAGCAACGGGGCATCAAAGCAAACCTGGCAACCCTATATGCTTGACGGGCAAAACCCGGCCAATGCTGCCACTACCGGAGATAATGATGTGGATAACGTTGAAAAGATCGTTGTTGCCTCTCCTTCGGCAGGCACCTATACCATCCAGATTACTCATGAAGGCAGTCTTGATGGAGGCTCACAAGATTTTTCCTTAATCGTCAGCGGTATTGACGATGCTGTGAAACCCAGCCTCAGCACTTCATCCACCAGCAACATTACCTCAAACTCCGCAACTTCCGGCGGGAATGTCTCCTTTGACGGGGATGCGACCGTTGATGCGAAAGGGATTTGCTGGAGCACCTCTCCAAGCCCTACACTCAATGATTCTTTTACAAATGATGGAAGCGGTGAGGGTGCGTTTGTGTCTTCAATCACAGGATTGAGCCCAAACACACAATATTATGTCCGGGCTTATGCCACAAACTGGGTAGGCACCTCCTATGGTGATGAAGAAACATTTACGACAGATTTTGGAAGCCTTACGTGGTCTGGGGACACGGACAGCGACTGGAATTCTGTCTCTAACTGGAATGAATCCACTGCCCCAACAGAAGATTATAACGTAAGCATCCCTGCCGTTGCAACAAATGACCCGGTGATTCAAAACGGAGACGATGTCTCCGTGAATCAATTAACCATTTCTTCCGAAGCCAGCCTGTCTGTAAATGGCTCACTGACTCATAACGGAATTTTGAAGATTGAATCGGATATCTCCGGAACTGGCTCCCTTATCGTGTCAGGGACCATCACAAGCAATGGAAGTGTGGAGGCTGGCCGTTATATAAACAATGATAACTCCTGGCATTTCCTGTCCTCGCCGGTTTCAGGCCAGGATATTCAACCTGGGTTTGTTCCGAATGGCTCTCCGAACCTGGCTACTGATTTCGACTTCTATTCTTATGATGAAACCGCCACCAACGGCCTTCCATGGGTCAACATCCGCAGTGCTGACGGTAGCCTGAACGATAGTTTTGAAACGCAATTCTCTGCTGGCAAGGGATATCTGGTGGCCTATACAGATAACTATACTACCGATAAAACTTTTACAGGAAGCCTTACAACAGCTTCGCAGGATGTTTCATTAACTTACACTGGAAGCGGCGCTCAGGGCTGGAACCTGATTGGTAACCCTTATAGTGCCTCCATCGACTGGAATACTGTTGACAAGACACCTTTATCCGACAATAACTTCTATGTGTATGACAACACTGCCAACGGAGGGGCAGGAGACTATGTATACCATAACGGCACAGCCGGAACCACCTCTCAGAACATCAGTCCCGGACAGGGGTTTTTTGTTAAGGTAAGTCAGACAGGCACCCTGAATCTTTCAAATGCGAACCTGGTGCACTCCTCGCAGAATTTCCTGAAGGAAGACAAGCCGGATAATCGCCTTGAACTGCTGCTCTCAGGGGAGACGGATTTCTTTGATGAAACGATGGTTGTTTTAAATCCGGAAGCTTCTTTTGAAAAAGACCGCTATGATGCCGCCAAGCTCTTTAGCTTCAATGCCCAAAGTCCGGGAATTTTTACTTTCACCCGCGACAACAAAAAGGCTGCGTTAGACAATATCCCTGAAATAAACGAAAGCACAGCCATGCGGATAGGGGTGCTCATTCCGGAAAAAGGAACTTATGAAATCAGCATGGGAGAAAGCAGCCAGGAGTTCATCGACCATGGGATCTTCCTTAAAGACTTTTACAATCAAAAAGTAACTGACTTTACAGATCAGGACACTTATATTTTTAACTCGGAAAAAGGAGAAATTGCTGACCGGTTTATTCTTTACCTAAATAAGTCGCTTTTGGGCGAAGAGGAAATTCCTGCAAAAGAAAAAGTCAGAATTTTCACTGATGGAGAACTTATAAATATCGAAATTCCTGAAAATGAATCCCAGGCTTCTGTGCAGATTTACAACAGCACCGGACAACTTATTCAATCGGAAGAGTTTACCGGGACGTTTCATTCGATTCATATTCGTGGTTTAGGACTTTACATTGTCAAAGTGCAAACAGAGCAAACTTCACATAAAGAAAAAATCATCATTAAATAATTTGATAAAAATAAGTTGTCAGGAAGGCAAGGGCAGAGTTTTCGCTCTTGCCTTTTCTCTTTAAAGAGACGGAGCGATTTGAAATCCGGTTCGCACGGGAAGGACAACGGTTTTCTAGTCCACAGCGTTCGTCCACTCTGCCACGTATTCTTCATCAAAATTAATAGTTGATTTTTAGGGTTTCAATCCCGGAAAGGGATCAAAAAAGGGAGACTTTTTTAAGCCTCCCTGTGGTGCCACCTGGAATTGAACCAGGGACACACGGATTTTCAGTCCGTTGCTCTACCAACTGAGCTATGGCACCTTTTGCGTAAATGCGGTTGCAAATGTATAAAAATTATTTATCCCAATACAACAAGCCTGAAATTTTTTCATTTTTTCCTGCAAACTGTTTCTGCTGTTAAATTCCGTTAAAAAGTATCTTTCAATAAATCAATGTGTTAATTTTGCCATATGAATCTGGTGATTGATATGGGTAACACCCTGACAAAGGTGGCCCTTTTCGAAAGAGGTAACCTCCTGGATGTTCATCGCTACGATGACTTCAGTGAAGAAGACATACCATATTATTTCAGAAAACATCCCATAAAAATGGCTATCATTTCATCGGTAGGCTCATCACCAGAGAGCCTACTCCAATATATCAGCGGGAGCCAGAATTGCCCGGCCATCATACTTGATCATCATTTGCCGCTTCCTTTTCAGATTTTATATGAAACCCCGGAAACATTAGGCAAAGACCGTGTGGCAGGCGTGGCAGGCGCATTTTATGAGTTCCCGGAAGAAAATATTCTGCTGATTGATGCCGGAACTTGCATCACTTACGACCTCTTAACAGCAGACGGAATATACCATGGCGGAGCCATCAGTCCCGGCCTGAGGATGCGCTACAGGGCGATGAATACTTTTACGAAGAACTTGCCGTTACCTGAGCAGCAATCCGAAACTCCTCTGACAGGAAAAAACACCAACGGGAGTCTTCACTCCGGTGTGCTTCACGGAACGGTTAACGAGGTTGACGGAATGATTGACGAATACCGTAATGAATATGGGAGCCTGAAAGTTGTATTTACGGGAGGGGATTTAAATTATTTTGATAAGAAGTTAAAAAATAACATATTTGCACGGCCAAATATCGTGATAACAGGGTTAAATAAAATTTTAGAACATTATTTTGAGAAGAAGAGCAGTACATAGTTGGCTACTAGTCGTTGCGATTTTTGCTTCACTTGGCGCCTATTCGCAAGCAGACTATTGGTCTCCTTATTCCCGTTTCGGAATCGGAGATCTTTCACAAAACATTCATCCACAGCAGTTAGGCATGGGAGGTCTTTCAGTCGCTCTGAGAGAATCGAACCTGATTAACTACCACAACCCGGCAGCTTATACTGCCTACGACTCCATGTCTTTCGTTTTCGACGGAAGCGTCAGAGAGCGAATAAGCAACTGGGAAACATTAAATAAAACGCACCAGTCTGAGTTTTCGTCGCTGGGTCACATTGCCATGGGATTTCCAGTCACAAACTGGCTTAAGGTAACTACCGGACT
>JASMTJ010000117.1:0-1758 GCA_041694335.1 Bacteroidales bacterium | reverse complement strand
AAACGTAATTGGCAAGGTCTGATTTTTTAAGGTCTTCTGCCTTGCGTAGATACTCACTTAGCCGTTTCTTGTATTCCTCTACATGCTCCTCAGTGTGAGGCTGCATTATGTCGTGGCCCTCGCTCACCAGTTGCCGCTCCACCTCATACCAGTGAGTATGGAGGTGTAGTTCCAACTCTTTATCGGACTTTTCCGGGTCAACAATTAGCATTTCTTCAGCAACATAATTCGCAATGGGGCGGTATCGCGGTGCTTGATTGTTAATGAAATCATCCACCCGTTTGCGACCGGCTGAGACATTTTCTGCCAGGACATCTTGTAAATACTCTTTAGTGCACTCTAACACCGCATCGCGAATATCTTTAAAGCACACTTCGTTGAGCATGTCCTCAACGTCTTCGGCAATGTCAAAGGAGGTACGTTCGCTTCGTACGTGTTCGTTGAGGTAATCGGAAGACACATAGCAGGTGTAGGTGAACTCGCCAGAAGCGTCTGAAATTTTACCGTACAGGCCAGGGAGCTTCCCTTGAATAGATTCCTCTTTAACCAGCCTGTTGGCTGCACACAGAGCCAGTTGGTGCTTTTTATTTACGGAGGCACGAAACTTTATGTGTGTTAAATCGAAGGAATAATCACTGATCGTAATAGTTTCGAGAAACGCACTGGCGTGCATATGCTCTTCGAGCAAGTGGTCAAGATCGAACACCTTACCTGCATCTTCAACCAGAATCTTGGGTGCGCTGCCTTGACGAACAAAGTACCAGAGCACATGTTCAAGCAATTGATTGGCGATGGATTGCCCTTTGGTGGGAACCTGCTTTCGAAAGTTTTCATCGAACCCGACTAGCTTAACGAGGGTACCCGACTGTTGTTCGGTAGCCTCCACAACTTTTTCACCGTGGACACCCAACTTATCGTCAAAGCGGAATACACGCTTTCTAAGCACTCCATCAACATCGAGAAAGTGGCTCTCCACTTCGACCAGATCAAACACCTTCAACCACATCAAGCGGCCAACACCACGGCAGCCTTTGTCAATTTTGTGGTCGGAATCGAGGGTTTCGAATGACTTAAAATTGGTCTCGTCAAAACCACAGCCATTATCCGTTATGGTAAAGCCGATAATAGGTGGTAGAGATTTCGCGTCTAAATCCAGAGCGCCCTGGGTAGCTCGATTGATACGAAGAACAATCTTACTATTATCGGAATTTCCTTTTTCCTCGATAGAGTGAATAGAGTTTACCACAGCCTCAAAGACCGGCATAAGACCGTGGCTTTTTGGCAAAGAGGTGTTGCGCAAGCGACCCTTCAAGTTTGTTTGTAAGCTCACGACTCAGTATCCCTAGTTTAATTTTATTGCCAAAAATTCTCATGGTCGTAGTAATTACGACAATTTATAAATTTCACATTCGTGCTCTATATTTTAAATGAAGCACTTAATATTGATGACTTCAGGGAAGATAAACTTTCAATGTTGTCCTCATAAAGCCTAGAGCCTTTTTCAATCTTCGCATATACCTTGCGTAACGAATCCACAATAGCATTTTGCTCTTCTATAGGTGGAAGTGGTATTTCTATATTCAAATAGTCGTTCCTATTTACACCAGGTTTTACACCCTTTTGTGAAATTGCTGTTATGTCAAATTGGTCAGCAAAATAGTAGAAGTACTCTAAGTTGAGTTTGCTAGCATCCAGTACTTCAACATAATAGGCTGTATCAATTGTCCAGCTACATCCTTGGCAGTAATTTGCTTCACC
>JASMTJ010000116.1:0-4248 GCA_041694335.1 Bacteroidales bacterium | reverse complement strand
ATTTCTACCCATTGAGCGCACTTTGCCTTCGTGGAAACGGATCGCTTTACCTGAGCGGGCTGCCATTAGAATATTACTGTTACCATCGGTAAGCTGTGCTTTTAACAGCTCATCGCTTTCGCGGATAGTAATCGCATTGATACCATTTGAACGCGGGCGACTGAAAGCTTCCAGAGGAGTTTTCTTCACCAGGCCTTTGCGGGTAGCAAAAACAATGTAATTATTGTTGATATACTCTTCGTCATCAAGCCCCTTCACATTGATAAATGCTTTAATGGTATCTTCCGGGTCGATATTGATCAGGTTCTGTATTGCTCTGCCTTTGCTGCTTCTTGTTCCTTCCGGGATTTCAAAAACCCTCATCCAGAAACATTTACCCTGCTCTGTGAAGAACAGCATATAGTTGTGGTTGGTGGCCACAAACATGTATTCCACAAAATCATCCTCACGCATGCTTGTACCGCGCGATCCTTTTCCTCCCCTGTTTTGTACACGATATTCGGTTAAAGGCGTACGTTTAATATACCCCAGGTGTGAGATAGTAACTACCACTTCATCATCAGGAATTGTATCTTCTATACGGAAATCTTCAGCTGAATACTCGATATCGCTTGCTGTTTCATCGCCAAATTTTTCTTTCACTTCAAGCAATTCTTCCTTGATAATTTCCATACGTAAATCTTCTTCTGAAAGAACCCGTTTGTAATAGGCGATCTTATCCATCAGCTCGGCATATTCGGTCTTTACTTTGTCTCGTTCAAGACCGGTAAGCTTTTGCAGACGCATATCCAGGATGGCACGCGACTGAATTTCAGAAAGTTCAAAATTCTCCATCAAACCTTTCATGGCTTCATCCGGAGTTTTGGATGCCCTGATTAAGGCTATGATTTCATCAAGGTTGTCCAATGCAATCAGCAATCCTTCCAACACGTGTGCCCGCTTTTCCGCTTCTTTCAGCTCAAATTTCGTTCTGCGGATGACCACCTCATGTCTGTGCTCAACAAAATGATAAATCATATCCTTCAGGTTGAGCAGCTCCGGTTTGCCGTTAACCAATGCAATATTATTTACACTGAAGACTGATTGCAATGGCGTGTATTGGTATAGTTTATTCAGGACAACACTTGTATTGGCATCCTTTTTCAACTCGTACACTACCCTGATCCCCTTCCGGTCCGACTCGTCACGAATATCCTGTATACCTTCAATTTTTTTGTCATTAACCAAATCGGCTGTCTTTTTGATCATCTCCGATTTGTTGACCATGTATGGGATAGCAGTTACGATAATTTTCTCTTTACCATTGCTGCCTTCTTCAATATTCGAAACGCCGCGCATCACAATACGTCCTTTCCCCGTTTCATAGGCGTCGCGCACACCGTCATGACCATAGATTACGCAACCTGTCGGAAAGTCAGGCCCTTTGATAAACTTCATCAGTTCAGGAATGGTAATCTCCCGGTTATCGATATAAGCAATGGTTCCGTCAATTACCTCGCTCAGGTTGTGTGGTGGCATGTTTGTAGCCATACCCACGGCAATACCGGATGCCCCGTTTACCAGCAGGTTAGGTATCCTGGTAGGCAGCACCGTAGGTTCTTTCAAAGTATCATCAAAGTTATACTGAAAATCAACCGTATCTTTTTTGATATCGACAGTCATTTCCTCTGAAATACGCTGCAGGCGAGCCTCCGTATAACGCATTGCCGCCGGACTGTCACCGTCTATCGACCCGAAGTTTCCCTGTCCGTCAACAAGCTGATAGCGCATAGCCCAGGGCTGTGCCATTCTGACCATTGCATCGTATACTGAAGTATCTCCGTGAGGGTGGTATTTACCGAGCACCTCTCCCACTATTCTTGCTGATTTCTTGTGAGCCCGATTACTCAGCAATCCCAGCTCTGTCATACCGTAAAGCACTCTTCTGTGTACAGGCTTCAAGCCATCGCGCACATCAGGAAGTGCCCTTGAAACAATTACTGACATCGAATAGTCGATGTAAGCCGATTTCATTTGTTTCTCTATGTCAACGTGATAAATTTTTTGACCCTCTTCCATAATTTTTCTTCACTTATTTCCGTCAAAATTAAATCGTTATGATATTTGTTAACGAAGCCACGAAGATACAAAAATTAAGGCTTCGGTCTCTTTTTTGAGGGCTTAAATTATTATATCTTACTAACATTATGCTGTGCATAAAAAGTATGAAAAAATATCATGTTTTGTGTTTAGGCATTATCTTTGTTAAAAGAATAATACCCCGAAGTATGCGGCAAGCAAAGAACCGTTATAAAAGAGTCTTAAGGCTTTGAATCAAAGGGGTCCTGAACATATTAAGAATGTTCTTGTTGATTGGAAGTAACAAGATTATAAGTGATTAGGGAAGATAATTTAATTAACGAGGGAATTTAAATGGAAGCAAAGTTTTCGCAAAGCGCAAGAAATGTACTCAGCTACAGTCGTGAAGAGGCACTAAGGCTTGGAAACAACTATATAGGTCTGGAGCACTTGCTCCTGGGAATTATCCGTCAGGAAAAAAGCACAGCAGTACGTGTTCTGACATATTTAGGTGTGGAATTGAATAAGGTAAAAGACCGTGTGGAAAGTGCCATAGAACAGCCAACACGCTCAGAATATACGAAACTGGAGCAAATCCCACTGATCAAGCAGGCTGAAAAAGCCTTAAAGATTACTTTTCTCGAAGCGAAGCAGTTTAAGAGCGAATTGATAGGTACGGAGCATTTATTGCTCGCACTGTTGAAAGACAAAGATAACCTTGCCACTCAGATGCTTGAGAAATTTGGTGTCAATTACACAGATGTAAAAGAAGAACTAAAAGCGTTGTCATCAAACCCAAAAAGTGACGACATTTCTCACGAAGAAACACAGGGCCCACGGGCTGAAATGGGTGACCCTACCGATGATCCTGAAGAAGGAAAATCTTTTGGTGGTAGTATGAAAAAGATGGGTGATCCTAAATCGAAAACGCCGGTGCTTGATAACTTTGGCCGCGATTTAACACGATTGGCTGAAGAGAAGAAACTCGATCCTATTGTAGGACGCCACAAGGAACTTGAGCGCATTGCTCAGATTCTAAGCAGAAGAAAAAAGAACAATCCTATTTTAATTGGTGAACCTGGTGTTGGTAAATCTGCTTTGGCTGAAGGCCTTGCTATTCGTATCGTTGAGCGTAAAGTATCCAGAGCGCTTTTTAACAAGCGGATTTTCACCCTGGATCTGGCCTCTCTGGTTGCCGGCACCAAATATCGCGGACAGTTTGAAGAGCGTATGAAGGCCGTAATCAATGAGCTGGAAAAGAATCCGAATATTATTCTGTTTATTGATGAGATTCACACTATTGTAGGTGCAGGAAATGCTGCCGGATCGCTCGACGCATCCAATATGTTCAAGCCGGCACTGGCGCGTGGAGATATTCAATGTATAGGCGCTACAACCCTCGACGAATATCGTCAGTATATAGAAAAAGACGGTGCACTGGAGCGCCGTTTTCAAAAGGTAATTGTGGATGCCACCACGGTTGATGAAACGAAGGAAATACTCAACAACATCAAGGAGAAATATGAAGATCATCACCTCGTTTCTTTTGATGAGGAGGCTATTGACGCTTGTGTTAAACTGACTGAAAGATATATGTCGGACCGCTTCCTTCCCGATAAGGCCATTGATGCCATGGATGAGGCTGGAGCAAGAGTACACATTAACAACATCCATGTGCCGGATGAGATTGTGAAAATTGAGGAAGAAATTGAAGAGACCAAGAAGAACAAAACGCAGGCTATAACAAGCCAGAAATTTGAGCTGGCCGCCAATTATCGCGATCAGGAACGCACCTTGCAGGAAAAGCTTGAATCTGAAAAACGTCGCTGGGAAGAAGAATCCAAGATCCACCGTGAACCGGTGAGCGAAGAAAACGTAGCTGAAGTGGTGGCGATGATGACCGGTGTTCCGGTGCAGCGTATTGCGCAGAATGAAACTGAGCGATTGGTGAACATGGACGAGGAGCTGAAAAACCAGGTGGTTGGACAAGATAAAGCACTGCAAAATATTGTAAGAGCTATCCGTCGTAACCGTGCCGGTTTGAAAGATCCGCAAAAGCCAATCGGAAGTTTTATCTTCCTCGGCCCTACCGGTGTGGGAAAAACCCATCTGGCCAAGGTGCTGGCGAAGTATCTGTTTGACAGCGAAGAGGCGCTTATCCGTATCGACATGAGTGAGTATATGGAGAAA
>JASMTJ010000115.1:0-18651 GCA_041694335.1 Bacteroidales bacterium | reverse complement strand
ATTGCACTATCCAGCGAAGACGACAGGGTAGTGGGGATGGTGTGCCTGGCTGGCGATGAGGCCGACATTCTTGTTGTTTCTGAAAAAGGATATGGAAAACGTTCGGCATTTTCCGAATATCGTGAAACCAACCGTGGCGGAAAAGGAGTGAAGACGCTGAATATCACCGATAAAACCGGGGCGCTGGTATCTGTAGACAGTGTAACTGATAAAGATGATATTATCATCATCAACAAAAACAGTATCATGATTCGTACGTCGGTAGAAAGTCTCAGAGTACTTGGCAGAGCAACACAAGGAGTGAAGCTAATCTCGATGAAGGAAGGAGATGAAATTGCTGCGGTTGCAAAAGTTGAAGTAAGCGATCAGGAAGAGGAAGAAAAGACTGGTGAGGAGAATAATACAGACGGTCAGAATTCTGATAACGAGACACCTCCGGGCGAAGAGTAATTGATGTAATTTTTTGGCAGAGAATTTGCAAGAATTAAAACTGAATTAATAATTTTGTTCGCTGAACAAAATAGGTTAAACCAGAAAGTAATTAAAAACCAAAAGCATACAAAAAATGAAAAGAATAGCAATTATTTCAATGCTTATCATAGCTGGAACATTAGCGTCAATGGCACAGAATCACAAAGTGGTGAGTGCTTATAATGCGCTGAGAAAAAACAAACTCGATGACGCTGTAGAGTCTATTGAGCCGGCAATTGAGCACAAGAAAACCAAAGATGATGCTAAAACATGGTATTACAGGGGGAATGTTTATCTTTCTGTACACCTGACGGATAACGAAGAGTATAAAAATCTCGTAGATAATCCGTTGGAAATCGCCCTGGAGTCATACCAAAAAGCACTGGAGTTGGATGAAAAAGATAAGTTTTCAGACGATATTAACGACAGAATGAAGTATGTTAGTGAGCAGTACTTCAACAAGGGGGTGAACGAATACAAATCTAAGGAGTATGAAACTGCTTCTAAGTCTTTTGAAAAGGCAGCCAGTCTTGTACAAGAGTACAAAGGGCAGATAGATACAACAGCAGTTTATTATACCGGAAACAGTGCCGATTTGGCAGGTAATATGGAAAGAGCAATGAAGTATTATTCTAAAGCCAAAGAACTGGATTATGATAATGTCGCTCTTTACACTTCACTATCCAGACTTTACACTACAAAGGGGGATACCACCCAGGCACTTGAAGTATTGCAGGAAGGTAAGGAAAAGTACAATGAGAATTTTGACCTTATCATTACTGAAACCAATATTTACCTGGCACAGGGAAAAGCTGAAAAAGCGCTCGAAAACCTGAAAATCGCAGTGAAGAAAGACACTGCAAATCCATCCATTTGGTTTGCCGTTGGTACGAACTACGATAAGATGATGAAAGAGCAGGAAAACGATTCGATTAAGCAAATGATGATGGCAGAAGCAGTAAATGCTTATGAAAAAGCATTGGAGCTTAAACCGGATTACTTTAAGCCGGCCTTTAACCTTGGAGCCGTATATGTTAACAGAGCTGCTGAACTACAGAATATAGCAAGTAATCTTCCTTTAAGTGAAACGGAAAAATATAATGCACTTAAGAAAGAAGCCGACAGCATGTTGCAAAAAGCTTTGCCGATGCTCGAACTTGCTCACGAAATCAAACCAAAGGACATCAACACGATGACATCGTTGAAGGAGATTTATGCGCGTCTCAATAAACCTGAAAAGCTGAAGGAGATTAACCAGGAGTTGCAAAATGCAACGGCTGGCGAATAAAAATCTCTTATTAAAATATATTAAATCCGCTGCTTGTAAAAGGGTAGCGGATTTTTCTTTTTAACCTTTTGAAGAGATAAATTTATTATTGAACATAATATTAGTTATAGGACATATATATCGCAATATTCTGATGGACGTGCAGGCAAACCCTTAAATATTTATATTTTTGTAAAAAACAAGTTTAAATGAGTATAAAAGATAACCTTCATAAGATAAAATCGCAATTACCTGAACATGTAACGCTGGTGGCTGTATCAAAAACAAAACCCAATGACGCCATTCTGGAAGCACTTCATGCAGGTCATAAAATCTTTGGTGAGAACAAAGCCCAGGAATTAATCTCTAAACAACCCGAATTACCTGATGAAATCAAATGGCATTATATTGGGCATCTGCAGTCGAATAAAGCAAAATACCTGGCGCCATTTGTGGATTTAGTTCATTCGCTTGACAGAAAAAAAATCATCAAGGAACTAAATAAGGAGGCAAAAAAGAATGACCGTATCATCAACGGATTACTACAGTTTCATATCGCTGAAGAATCTTCTAAATTTGGACTATCTTTGGATGAAGCGATTGAAATTTTAAAAGATGACGGATTGAAAAACTATCCAAACATCAACATTGTGGGCGTTATGGGTATGGCAACGTTTACAGACGATGAAGACCAAATCAGAAAAGAGTTTAAGCAACTCAAATCGATTTTTAACACACTGAAATCTGATTTTTTCGCTGATAAAGAATTATTTAAGGAAGTTTCGATGGGTATGTCGAACGACTATCAGATTGCTATTGAAGAAGGCAGCACGATGGTCAGGATCGGGAGCTCGATTTTCGGACCAAGAAATACAATAAAATGACAAAATATATATTACTGATATTTAGCGTATTATATTTCCCTGCTTTAAGAGCACAACAAGATGTGGTTTATCACCTTTTTAATGATACCACACAAGTTTATGCGTTTACAAGCAATGGAAACAAAATCGAAGGCTTTATGTCTTCAGACACGCATTTCAGAGCTTTTACAGGAAAAAAATTGAGCGAATATAACATCAGTTTGTTTGATGCTTTTACTAACGAGCCTCTGGATTACATTTTGCCGGCAACCAATCCGGATAAAACCAGTCTTCGAACAACGTTCAGCCGTTTTTCCGACTCTTCGCTGGTGCCGGTTTCAGATGCCTCTGGATCCCCAAAAGGTAAATTCGAGGTCGATTTGCTCATGCCCGAGATGCTTTTTTCGAACGAAGTACTATTCAAAAAGATTTCAGAGATTATCGATAAAGACAAAGAATTGACGCATACGGATATGCGGGCAGTTTATATAAATGCATCTGAGAAATTTAAAAATCAATACCTTAAATCAAATAAGGAGTTGTATGCCCAATATGGAAGCGACTGTTTTGCCTGTAATTGGGAGAAAAAATTTATGCTCACGCCCCTGTTTTTCAATAACGAGTATATATCCCTGAATATCAGTAAGTATGCATACACTGGAGGAGCCCATGGCATGCTTCAGAATACCATTGTTAATATTGATAAGAAAAGTGGTGAAATACTAACTCTTAAGGACTTAATTAGCGAAGACTCAGAAAAGAAACTATCAGAAATCATAACAGATTATGTGGCCAAAAACAAAGGGCTCGATGAAACCACATCGCTGAAAAAAGCAGGTTTTTTTAATAAGACCCTCCCTCCTGCCTCAAATTTTGCAGTTACTCCTTACGGACTGTTTTTTGTTTACAATCCTTATGAAATAGCCCCCTACTCCATGGGTATTATTACAGTTTTTATTCCCGAAAAGGAATTAGATGATATTTTAATAAAAAATCTGTAGCTATGACCTACGAAGAAGTGCTTGATGCCATTAATAAAGTACTGGAGTTTACCATACTCAGCACTGAAAAAACCACGATTAACCTCAGGAGTATCCTTTACCTTGTAATCCTTGTTGTGATTACCCGCCTGATACTAAATTTGATTCGAAGGTTTTTCAGAAGAAATAAGAACGTGGCCACGATTTCAGGTAGTCAGAATTACATTCTGCAAAAAATTACGCAGTATGTTATCATCATTGCTGCCATCATGATAGGATTAGAGAGTCTTGGCCTTGAGTTGACCTTCCTTTTGGCTGGTTCTGCTGCTTTATTTGTTGGAATTGGCTTGGGTATACAGGATGTATTTAAGGACGTGATTGCAGGTTTTATTCTCCTTTTCGGGAAAGCCATAAAAGTAGGAGATGTAATTGAAGTTGAAGGAATTGTAGGTAGAGTGATGGATATAGATTTCAGGGTTTCGAAAATAGTTACACGAGACGACATTGACATGTTAATTCCGAATGCCAAGCTCATCAATGATAAAGTAATCAACTGGTCATACAACAACGAACTAACACGATTTTCGATTTCTGTTGGCGTAGCTTATGGGTCTGACACACAGCTTGTAAAGAGCATATTAACGAAAGTGGCTGAACAACACCCCGATGTATCCAAGTTGAAACAACCTTTTGTAAGGTTTACTGATTTCGGAAATTCATCACTTGATTTTCAGCTGTTTTTTTGGTCTGATAAAACTTTCCGGATAGAAAACATCCTTAGCGATATGCGGTTCGACATTGATAATCAGTTCCGTAAAAACGATGTTACTATTCCGTTCCCGCAAAGGGATGTCCACATCAAGCAGTCTTAAAGAATTGATGTATAGCGTCTTAATTCAATACTTAATATTTACTTAACATAAACATAAACTTTACTAAACAGTGTAGCTGATATACTGACTTACTTTTGCAGTAGTAAAAAATAAGAAACTATGAAATACACATTAATTATTGCGTTTCTATTTAGCATCACTGCAGTTTTTGCTGGTGTAGACGAGAGCAACAAAAATGCTGAAGCCTCGAAAAGAACAACTGTTGAAGTAAAAGGTCAGGTTACGGATTTCACCTCTGGCGATGTGCTGCCTGGTGTGGAAGTTCAGATAAAAGAAACCAAGCAAAAAGCTTTTACTGATTTTGATGGTGAGTTTTCATTTGATGAACTCAACCCCGGAAAATACACCATCGTTGTTTCTTACATTTCTTATGACAAATCGATTGTTGAAGAGATAGAAGTTGAAAAAAACGAAAAACTTTCTATTAAGCTGAAAGACCTGTAAAGAAAGACTTTTTTGAAAGAATTCAAAAAAATACCGATAAATATAAGCGCCTGATGGTGGTTGTTTTTATCGGTTTTTTTTATTTTGCAAACTAAATCAATTAAAAGCCCGGACAGGTCTATTGTCCGATCTTAAATAAAAGAGAGAAAACAAAGAATGGAAACAGTTTATCTTGTACTCGTAGTTGTTTTATTTTTTCTTGCCTTTTCTGATTTGATTGTTGGTGTAAGTAACGATGCAGTTAATTTCCTTAACTCCGCTATCGGATCTAAGGCAGCACCTTTTAAAGTAATAATGGTCATAGCAGCCCTGGGCGTACTTGTGGGAGCAACATTCTCCAGCGGAATGATGGAAGTGGCAAGAAAAGGAATCTTTCACCCGGAGATGTTTTACTTCGATGAAATCATGATTATTTTCCTTGCCGTCATGATTACGGATGTTATTCTATTGGACCTTTTCAACACCATGGGATTACCTACATCCACTACTGTTTCTATTGTTTTCGAATTGCTGGGGGCCGCTGTAGCCGTTTCATTATTAAAAGCTGTAGAACAACCTGATGTGTCACTTTATGAGTACATCAATACCGGAAAAGCACTTGCCATTATTTCAGGTATATTGCTTTCGGTGGTTGTGGCCTTCACAATTGGAGCTATCGTACAGTACTTCACGCGTATTATGTTTACATTCGAGTATCAAAAAACGCTTAAATATTATGGCTCTCTGTTTGGTGGACTGTCTATCGCTATTATCACATATTTTATCCTGGTAAAAGGAGCTAAAGGATCTTCCTTTATCAATGATGAGCAAAGAACATGGATACTCCAAAACGCAATTACCATTGTAGGATTAAGTTTTGTAGGTTGGAGCATGGTATTACAAATCCTCAAAATGCTGACAAAGGTAAATATCTTAAAAGTAACTGTATTGGTTGGAACATTCGCCCTAGCCATGGCCTTTGCCGGTAACGACCTGGTGAACTTTATTGGTGTTCCGCTTGCGGGATTTTCTTCTTTTAAAGTATACATGGCCGATGTCAGCAGTAATCCTGAAATGGTATCCATGGAAGCTTTGCAGGGGTCTGTTGCAACGCCCACTTACATGTTGCTGGCAGCCGGAATTGTAATGGTTATCACGCTCTGGATGTCGAAAAAAGCACGTGGAGTGGTTACAACATCTCTCGACTTAAGCCGCCAGGATGAAGGTGAAGAACGTTTTCAGGCTTTTCCTTTTGCCCAGGCTATCGTCAGAGGATCCGTAAATATCAATAACAACATCAAAAAAGTATTTCCGCAAAAGGTGCTGGATAAAGTTAATTCACGCTTCGAACGCCCGGCAAGCACTTATGAGGAAGGGGTTTCATTCGACCTTGTGCGGGCAGCAGTGAATTTAGTGGTTGCCAGTATTATTATCTCTTTTGCTACATCACTTAAATTACCGCTTTCCACCACCTATGTTACTTTTATGGTGGCTATGGGTACCAGTTTTGCTGATAAAGCCTGGGGAAGGGAAAGTGCAGTATACCGTATTTCAGGGGTGATGACCGTTATTGGCGGATGGTTTTTTACAGCTTTTACAGCCTTTACGGCCGCATTCCTGTTTGCAATGATTATCAGCTATGGTGGAATGATTGCCATTGCTGTGTTGATTATTCTTGCGGTAGTTTTCGTTATCAGAACACATGCTATTCATAAGCGCCGCGAATCTGATAAGGAAAGCCGTAAGAAATCACAGGCCATGGATGAAAAGCTTTCTGCCCGCGAAAACCTGCTAATCAAATGTAACAGAAGTGTGATAGCCACTCTGTCAAGTATATCTAAGATATATATGGACATTATTGAAGGTGTGCACCACGAAAACCGCCATTCAATGCGCCTAACCGGCAAAGAAGTGAATACTCTACGACAAAATGTAAAAGATAATAAAAGCAACCTGTATCTGACCGTTAACAAACTTGAAGAGCAGGATATTGATTCAGGACATAATTACGTGCAGGTCGTAGACTATATACGAGAGCTGACCAGGTCTGTTAGAAGTATTTATGACCAGGCCAGACAGCATGTTGATAACAACCACAAATCATTTACAGAACAACAACATGAAGAGCTGACAAAGCTTGCTCAAAGTATTTCAGATTATACGTTTGAACTTGCTGAAGTGATTAAAAACCACAATTATGATAATACTGAATCGATTATCAAGAATAATACAGCCTTACTCGAAAAAATTGAAGAGTTACGTAAAACGCAGGTTAAGCGAATCAAAAAAGAGAAGGACAATACAAAAAGAAGCCTCCTCTATCTGGCCATTCTTTTCGAAACTAAGAATATGATTAATGATACGATGCATATTCTGAAAATACAACAGCGTTTTATCGGAAGCATCGATGAAAATAAAACTCTGGCCAATAATACGCATTACAAGGAATAAAGCCTTTCTCTATAAAAAAAGCCCTGTAAATCGTTATTTTACAGGGCTTTTTAATTTTGTGGATATTTGCTATTTCGTTTTAATTGAGCACCCGATGGCTTTTGTTTCCTTTTCGGGAACAGGGTTGCCGGCTAACAAAGCATCCACTGCGTTTTCAACATAACGTTCCTCCACTTGATCGGCACTTTTATAGTTGTCATCAATTGCGCCAATATATCTGACTATTAAATCCTTACTTTCTTTTTCCAGTAGAAAGACGTGTGGTGTTTTTGTAGCACCATATTGCGGGTAGATTTCCTGCCCGTCATCAATAAGGTAAGGAAAGGTAAAGCCTTTTTCCTCTGCCCTGACTTTCATATTTTCGAAAGAGTCTTCAGGTTGTACTTCCGGATCATTCGGGTTGATCGCAATAACCGGATATCCTTTGGATTTGTATTTTTTATCCAATTCAATAATGCGATCCTCATACTTTACTGCATAAGGGCAATGGTTACAGGTAAAAATGACAATAAAACCTTTGGCATCCTCGTAATCGCTCAAAGAAACCCAAGAACCATCCACATTTTTAAGCTTGAAGTCCGTGGCTTTGTCTCCTATTTCATAACCTCCTGCAAAAGAAATTCCTGCAGTAAAGAGCATTGCGGCTAAAAGTAACATGTGCTTTTTCATAATTCTATTTATTATTTAAATTTTGACAAAATTGATTTCAGTTCTTCGTAATCGAGTTTTCCTTCAAAAAACTTTCGCTTGTCGCGATGAAATATCAGTGTGGCCGGAATCGATCCGCTCCAGGATTCATCTATCATCGGAATCCATTTATTACTTGCCGGATCGTCAAGAACAATCACTTCGGCATCTATTTGATTTTCTTTGATATAGGGTATTAGTTTGCTTTCTATCTGTCCGGGAAAATCCAGACTGATCAGCAGCATCTTAAAAGCTTCATCCTGATATTCCTGATTTATTTTCATGAATGCAGGCATCTCTTCTACGCAAGGTTTGCACCATGTAGCCCAGAAGTTCACGAGGTAAGTGGTATCGTTTGCCTTATTCAGATAGGGTTTCAGCCCCTCGTAATCTGTAGTCTTGATATTCGGCTGAGCAAACATCAGCTGCCCGGTTAGAAGCAAGACAAAAAGTGGTAACCATTTCATGCAAACTGAAACGATTACCACTAATTGAATGTTTTTGATTAACAAGTTTTTAACGGTGACGAAGGCTATTTCTCTTCATGCACCATTTCACCTGCTACAAATGTTGCAAGCACTTTAGCCTCCGGAATCTTGTCTTCCTCCACTTCCATAATATCACGGTCAAGCACCACAAAATCAGCCATTTTTCCTTTCTCGATGCTGCCTTTGTCATGCTCTTCAAAGCTGCCTTTGGCTGCCCAAATGGTCATCGATTGCATCGCCTGCTTTCGTGTAAGCGCATTTTCCATCTGGAAGCCTCCTTCAGGATAGCCTTTTAAATCTTTTCTGGCTACAGCCGAATAGAACGTGTGTATAGGGTTGATGTTTTCAATAGGAAAATCCGTTCCGTTAACCAGCCAGCCGTTTTCTTCCAGCAAATCCTGAAAAGCGTAAGCTCCTTTCATTCGCTCAGGACCAATACGGTCTTCGGCCCAATACATGTCTGAAGTGGCATGCGTAGTCTGAATCGACGGAACAATATTGTATTTACCAAAAAGCTTAAAATCATCCGGATGAATGATCTGGGCATGCTCAATGCGCCACCTTCTGTCGTTTTTGGTCTTCAGGATTTTCCCGTAATTCTCAAGGACAAACCTTGCTGCAGAATCCCCAATAGTATGTGTATTTACCTGGTAATCATATTTGTATGCCAGTTTGAATTTATCGATGTAATACTGCGGATCCTTTACTAACATCCCGTAAGTATCGGGAGCATCACTGTAAGGCTCTAACAAACATGCCCCTCTTGAGCCCAACGCTCCGTCTGCAAAAAGTTTAATCGCATGAATATGCAGAAAATCCGTTTTGTAAGGGCCCTTTTTCACATATTTTTCAATGTTCTCCTCATTTGGAGTCAACATGATATCCATACGCATTTTAAGATCTCCCTGATCCTGCAAATCTTCAATAATCTGAATTGTTTCATAATCCAATCCGGCATCCACCACAGAAGTCAGGCCCACCGCAAAGCAGTTCTTTTGAGCATCCATCAAAGCCTGCTGCTTCTCTGTCAATTCCAATTCCGGAACAGCATTTTTAAACTTGTCTGCTGTATTTTCAAGAAAAACACCGGTCATTTCACCATTTTCAGTAATCGCCTCTCCTTTGGTAATCTGCGAAAGGTCGGTAATTCCGGCGGCTTTCATGGCTGCTGTATTGGCCAGAACAGCATGCCCGTCGATACGGGTAAGCAACACGGGTGTGCCGGGGTAAAGCTCATCAAGTTTCTCTTTCGTAGGGAAATCTTTTTCAGGCCAGTCATTCTGATCCCAGCCCCTGCCCAACAACCAGCTGTCGTTGTGTTCGTTGTGATGCTTATCCAGAATATCCAAAATCTCTTCAAAGGAAGTGGTTCCTACTAAATCAGCATGTCGAAGATTGACTCCGTACCAGTAAAAATGGCAATGCCCGTCAATAAATCCCGGATAGAGCGCTTTACCTTCAAGATTAATAACCTTTTCAGCCTCATACTTATCGACCAGCTTTTCGTTCCCTACCTCCGTAATTTTACCATCTGTCACAGCAACAGCCGTTTGAACAGAAAAATCATCGTCAACAGTATAGATCTTAGCGTTATGAATAATTAAATCAGCCTTGTTTTTCATAAGCGTGCATTCAGTTAGTGAAATCGTTATGATAATACCAATTAAAACTGAAAATGTTTTGCCAATCCATTGCTTATTTCGAAATGATAATTTTTTCATAATGCAGAGCTTGTTTATTCTGTGTTGCTATTTCGAAAAGATAAACACCTGATTCAAATCCCTCCGAATTAACAATAATCATATTCTTATTATCAGTATTTTCAATAGATTTAACAATCTGTCCTGTAGAGAGTTTAATGATTCTTAGCGAATCGATACCGATTCCCTGTATACTCAACTTTCCTGATGCAGGATTTGGATTTACTACTATTTCACTCGTGTTTACTTCACGCACCGCCAATGGACCTGTAAAGGCAAGGTCAGTAATTTTAGGGAGGTGATCCGAGGCCTCGCGTGTGTCATTCGCCTCAAGGTTGTAGGCGTTAAGCCGCTCCTGAGGCATGTGTGTTGTTTCCAGAATAAATGAGTTTACAACCTTGCTTACACTATTCGAGACGATCGTAAAATCAAGCCTGCCGGGCCAGTATGAGCTTCGGTTGTTGCGCCAGGTAACAGCTACCGGTTCATCGCTGTGAGGAGAAACCACATCCAGCAAAGGAGTATTGTCCCAGTCGGGCATTCCGCCATTGCCAAACGCTTCATTTTTGATTTCTCCTGTTAGTAAAGTAGTTAACTGCTGCGAATACCCGACCAAATTCAGGTCTCCCGCCAGGAAAAATGGGGTGTTTTCCGGAATGGTCACCGCTCCCCCTTCCTGTTTTGCATCAAGAATAAACTCAATAAAGGCATCGGCTTCACGCTGGCGCTCATCATTAGCTCCGCAGCAACGGAAATGGGCACCTACCACCATAAAGTCATTACTGAATTTTGCGTCCGGTAAATCAACCAGGGCCGCAGTAAGGCGCATATCATGATGTATTGCCCATGAATCGATAAACGGATACCTTGACACAAGGACATTACCGTCATCTTTCTTCAAGGCGTTCCAGGAAGCATTTCCTGACAAAGGAATAAATTCGTTGAAGATGGCTTTCACCTCTGACGCCGTCGCATCCCAGCACTCGTTCAAAACTACGACATCCGGACTGGCTGCAGTGATTACACGTCTGAAATATGGCTTCCTTTCAGGCTTGATAATGCCATCATGCAACACGTTGTAAGACATCACTCTGATATCAGAAGATGTGGCACGCAGCAGACTGCGGGGCTGAAAGTCATTGATATCTTCTGTAAAAGTATACTCAAAGAAAGAGCCTTCATCAGGCACCAAATCCCCTGATTGCTGATCTTCAAAAGCCACACGAATGGTGTTACCCGGAAATAAAGGCGTATTTCCGTCAGGAAGTGCTGACCGACTGATTCTTAGCTCAAAAGTATCGGAAGTGATTGTAGGTAAAGCTACAAAATCAAAATCGTTATGATATATTTTTTCATCCCCGAAAAAACCGTTGCGATCGCCGAATTGCCATCTGAGCTCTGCCCCTATTCCATTGACATTGTATCCGGTAGAGGCATCCGCATCAGTATCAAGGTACATCCATAAACGATTATGATCATTCAAAAGAATTTCTTCTTTCAGGGTAAACTTCAGATAAAGGAATTCGGCGTCATTACTGGCAGTTAGTGATGTTAATTCTACGTCTCCCCCGTCACTATCAGCATCTGTCACCATTGGGTAGGATTCTTGCCATTCGTTGGTATTCCCGTCAATAACTATACTAACGCGTTGTGAAAATGATAATGTTGCCATGAAAACCAGGGCAATTGTAATAAAATATTTCATCCTTAAAAAATTTTGGCAACACCCGTATCATCAGTCGTTTAAACTGAACTTTACTCAGAATATTACCCGCTTCATTTCATTTGTTTTAACTTATTGAGCAGCAATTCAATGCTGCTGTAGTTTGACCTCTCTCCTTTCGGCGAAATTAATAAAATATTCCTTTCATTATTCATCATCACTGTGTCCAGGTTTTCAGAGGGCTCTACCACTTCGTATCCAATTCGCTCAAGTCCTCTTCTAAGCCATACAGTCATCGGATGAGTTGAACTTAAACCAATTTTTTTACGATGCTGCTGGCTTAATCTAAAGGTCCCGCTTTCAGGATCAAAGAAAATATTTTCCTTTTGGAAAAACTGATTCATCCGGTTATTGATAACTAAATCTTCAGGACTTCCAGATACAATTTCTTTTCCTTTATCCATCAGCCATATACGGTCTGCCACCTGAAGTGCCAGTTCAACATCATGAGTGGAAAGCAAAATGGTCTTTCCTGAAGTTCTTGTGAGGTGCAAAAGGATTTGCATGACTTCTATCTTGCTGGGGAAATCGAGGAACGCAGTGGGTTCATCAAGAACAATTAAGGGGGTGTCCTGTGCCAGTGCCTTTGCAATTAACACCTTTTGCTTTTCACCATCCGAAAGGTCGTGAAACAGCCTGTTTTTCATCTGACTGATACCCACCTGGCTGATTGCAAACTCAATCTGCTCAATATCTGCCTGTTTCAGCCGCGCAAACCGCGAAGTATAAGGATACCTTCCCATGCTTACAATATCCTTTACCTTGCTGTGAAGAACGGACACTTTATCCGTTAAGACAACACTCAGGATAAACGATAGCTCGCGATTAGAAAGCTTCTGCACCGGCTGGCCAAAAATCCTGACTTCCCCTTCAATCGGTGGTAAGAAGCCGGCAATGGTTTTGATAAGGGTTGACTTTCCGGCTCCGTTGGGGCCAAGAATGCAACTCAGTTCTCCGCTGTTTACCTCAAGGTTCACATCAGTGTGTAACACAGTATTAAAGGGCTTTCCCTTGAATCCAAGGGTTAACGCCGATGTGGAGAGTGCGGTTTTCATAAGCTGCTCCTTTGTTTGATGATGACCCAAATCACAATGGGTGCTCCGATAATCGATGTAATCGTATTGATAGGTATAGCTCCCTCAAAACCCGGAAGCCTGGCGGCCAGGTTACACAGCAATGCGATAATGGCACCTAAAAAAATCACGTAAGGAAGCAGCTTTCGGTGGTCGGAGGTGATAAATATATTTCTCCCGATATGCGGCACAGCAAGGCCCAGGAAAGCGATTGGACCGGTGTAGGCAGTGGTTATCGCCACCAGCAGTCCTGAAAGTAAAATCAAAATGGTACGAATACCTTTGATATTCACCCCAAGATTCTGGGCATAGCGCTCTCCCAGCAAATAAAGGTTCATTTGTTTCGTAAAAAACAGCGATATAAAAATGATAATCAGCATCACCAGCACCAAGTAAGGCAGTTCGCCTGATGTCACATTCGAAAAGCTTCCCAGCCCCCATATAACGTAGTTTTTGAGGTCGGCCTGGTCAGAATAAAACTTAAGGATTCCTACCAATGAAGACCCCGCATATCCCATCATGATACCAATTATGAGCAGGACGGTGTTGCTGGTGACCATCCTGGCGGCTATCATAATGATCGACAAAATACCCATAGCTCCTCCAAATGCTGCTGCGGCAATGCCTATATTCCCGAAAAGGCCGGTGTCTGATAATGAATATCCTGAAATTCCTTTGAAGAGCAGAACAACCAGCGCCACGCCCAAGCTCGCCCCTGAACTGATCCCTAAAACTGAAGGCCCGGCCAGCGGGTTTCTGAAAAGCGTTTGCATTTGTAAGCCACTAACCGCCAGTGCTGCTCCGGCAATAAGTGCGGTAAAGGTTTGGGGCATCCGCGATTTAAGAAGAATATTTTTCCAGATAGTGTGCTCCTCCCCATTAAAAAACAAAATATCCGCGGCCTCCCTTATCGGGATTTTTACTGAACCGGTAAACAGGTTCACCAAAACCAACACCAGCAGCAGTAAGCTGAGCCATAAGATGTTCCAACCAAAACGGTCGCGCCATGTTTGTTTTATCGCTTCCTTAGTCATCACTAATTATTTGATAGTAAACCGGTTGATGGTCGATGTTAAGTTCCGGATGTGTCCAGTAAATAAAATCGGCAAGCACTACCTGTGGTTCGGTGGGCGCCACCTCATAATAAGGTACTTTTGAAACATTGCAGACCAGTACCTGTCTGTTTTGAAACGCACTGAAGTCAGCATAGCGATTGTCTTCATTTAAAAGATCTTCCAAACCGTAGTTCTCGTCGCTTTTCACGACCAGTCTCCAAAAGTCGGCATTGGCTGCCTTTGCATACACGGTTTCAAAATCGAGGGGTATTCCTCCGCTTTGTTGGTTATCATTCCACAGATAATTGATGCCGGCATCCTCAAACAAACTGGCCATGTAGCTCTCTCCTCCCGGCTGATACCAGATACCTCCATAGGGCTTTCCTGAGAAGATAGTTGGAACATTTTGGAGGCTGTCTAATTTCCCGGCAAGGGTTAGGTATGTTTCAGCAATGTGCCGAAACTCCTGACTGGCCAGGGTGCTTTTTCCCGTAAGGAAGCCGAAGAATTTTATCCACTCGGCACGTCCCAACGGGTGCCTTTCAAGGTAATCAGGAACGGGGATGACGGTTATCCCCATGTCTGTGAGACTTTTAAAGGATTGATTTTCGTAAGGTGATACCAATACGGCATCGACATTTGCTGCCAGGAGCTGTTCCTTTTTAAAAGTGTTGTTAATTCCTATTTCACGAATTTTACCTTTGCTGATGCGGTTTTTGATTCCGGGGTTTTTGATGAGCCTGAAATCACTTACGCCTACGACCCTATCCAATTCATCGAGTAAATCAAGAAAAGCAATGTGTGTTCCTGACATTACGGCCATCCTCTTCAAAGGTGTTCTTAAGACTTGATATTCAGAGGGAATGTTCTCAGGCATTGTCTCTTTTTCAGGAATTAAGAGCAAGTTTGCTGCATGGCTGTGCTTGCTCCACGCATCTCTGATGGATATACTGGTGTATCCTAAGGTTGTATCGACTGAAAACAGCGAGGAGAATTTTACATGTTCTTTTTTCTCGGCCTCTTTGCTTTGCTCAACATTATGGCAAGCCTGGAGAAAAAAAAGCAGTAAGGCGGCAAAGGCAATTGTATTTTTCATAGCATCGCTTTTATTCCCGAAAGCATTTTTTCCGGTATCCTGGCTTACACCTTCATATCTGCACCTTCCCGCAGCAGGGCTGCAGTGGTTCTAAGCAGATACAGTATCGGCATCTACAGTTGCGGGTACAGCTTCGGACTGGTTACCGAATTCCCGGATTGCTCTGCAAATATCGATATTGTTTTTATCTTTTGCAATGAGGATAAAAAGATGATTGATTTTAAATATTTGCTTATGATTTTTTTGAAAGTGCGCTTCAGCGCACTCAAACGAGCGTTTGGGGAAATCATTGTCCACCCGGATAAATCCGGGTGCTATTCTCATATGGGGTGGTAGCAATCGTTCAATATTTTCCCATGAGTATAGCACCCAGATTCATCTGGGTGTTTGAATGAGCCACCCACACCCTTTCCATAGCCCGCTTTTAGCGGGCTTTTAGCAAGCTTCCCAAACTGTCCCTATCACCGATTCAATCATCAAACAACCCATATTCTTTGATCCATTGTTGATATTCTTTCTCGAACGTGGTCTCTTGGTGGTGGACTTTTTGATTGTCGATATATTTCCTTATTGCTTCTATTCTCGAAGCACTGACCGAATAAGCACCATAACCGCGTTGATATTAAAATTTTGTTTTAAAAACTTCCGCATTCAACATGTGTGATGAACTTCCTTTTATGGCATGCATGAATTCGGATAACATCTTGTTGGTAGGCAAATCAATCAATGCATGGACGTGTTCAGGTTGAATATTCAATTTTTCGAACGGGATTTCAAAAGATTTTGCCTTGTCAATAAGAAAATCAAACAATGCGATTCCCTGTGTTTTATGAATGACTCGTTGCCTGTTTTTGGTAGCCCAGACCAAATGAATCCAAATACGTGAATGGGTGTGTAACATAATGTTTCGTGTTGGTTTTCATAAAGGTAAGCGTTTTTGAAAAATTTGCGAATAATTTTCTTCGGGTTTTAAAAGTGAAGTGCGCTCAAAGCGCACTAATAAAAATGTTTTATGCTACCATCTTTCACCCGGATAAATCCGGGTGCTATTCTCATATGGGGTGGTAGCAATCGTTCAAGATTTTCCCATGAGTCTAGCACCCAGATTCATCTGGGTGACCAAAAGAGCCACCCACACCCTTTCCTTAGCCTGCTTTGAGCAGGCTTTCAACCAGGAGCACTAAGAAAAACGTTTGGGTATGCCTCCACCCACCCGTTTGAAAATAGGTGCCAGACTCATGGGGCATTCACAGTCGCGTTATGGTGGCGAAGTGATTAGATTCCTCCTGATGACTTAAAGGACCGCCAAGCTGAAGACTATTGGCCGCAAAAACCCTTCTCCCAGCCCTACCAATCTTTATCCTCAATTTGCGAACTTTCGTAAATCCTTTCAGCCACTCCGCTCTTTGCATTTTCACTCAATCAAAATCCCCAGCAATGCCAAAAACCTATTTTTTGTAGTAAATTTGCATGAAAAGAGGAATTATGAGAATTGTGATGTTTAAGACGCAGAAGCCAAAGCGCTTCCGTTTCAAACCGCGCTATTTTGATCCTGAGGAGGAAGCGGCGGAGAAGAGAAGAAAAGCTCGTGAAGCAAGGCTTTCAGAGGTTGGACAAAGTTTGCGGGATGAAATGTCGAAGAAGTGGCATCGTAAATCAAAACGCAAGTCAAACGCCGTGGTTTTGGTTTACCTGGCCTTGGTTATTCTGCTGATAGTATACATTTTCGGAAGATAAAAACAATATACATGCCTGATATTATTCAGTTGTTGCCTGATAACGTAGCGAATCAGATAGCGGCGGGAGAAGTTATTCAGCGACCTGCATCGGTGGTGAAAGAATTACTGGAAAATGCGGTGGATGCAGGTGCAGATCATATTCAACTAATCATAAAGGATTCAGGAAAAACACTTATCCAGGTGGTGGATAATGGCAGCGGTATGTCGGATACTGATGCCCGGATGAGCGTGGAGCGCCATGCCACGAGCAAAATAAGGAAAGCTGATGATCTGTTCTCCATCCACACGATGGGCTTTCGTGGTGAAGCAATGGCTTCGATTGCCGCTATTGCCCACCTTGAAATCAAAACCAAAAGACAAGAAGACGAGACCGGCACACGCCTTTATATCGAAGGGTCTGAGGTAAAGGCGCAAGAGCCTGATGCATGCACCAATGGCACTGCCATCAGTGTTAAAAACCTGTTTTACAATGTTCCGGCCCGCCGGAATTTTCTGAAAAGTGATAATGCTGAATTCCGCCATGTGCTGGAAGAATTTCAGCGGGTGGCTTTGGTTTATCCTCAAATCCGCCTCTCATTGACGCATAACAATTCTATTGTCTACAAACTTGAAGATACGGGTTTAAAAAAACGCATCGTGGATATTTTCGGTTCCGCTCTGAACCAGAAGTTAGTCCCGGTAGAATCGAGCACTACGATGGCTAATATTTCCGGGTTCATCGGAAAACCGGAATTCGCCCGTAAAAGACGTGGAGAGCAGTATTTCTTTGTCAACAACCGGTTTATCAGGCACCCTTACTTTCATCATGCGGTGCTCAAAGGCTACCAGGAACTGCTGCCTGAAGGGTATCATCCGGCGTATTTCATTTTCTTTGAAGTGCCTCCTGAACGTGTGGATGTCAATATTCATCCAACCAAGACTGAGGTGAATTTCCAGGATGGCATTGCCTTATATTCCGTGATTAGCTCGATGGTGAAAGCGGCCATCGGAAAGTTCAACCTCTCGCCGAGCATTGACTTCGACACCGAAGAAACCATGAACCTCCAACCGCCGAAAGATCCGTCCAAAGTTCCGGAACCCGGAATTCATATTGATCCCGAATACAACCCTTTCAAGAATTCAAAAGGTACGCAAAAGCAGATGGATGATTTCCGTCAGCAGCGTAATCGCGAAAACTGGACGCAGCTTTACAAGCTGGCCACACGCAAGGAAGGTGAGGCGCCCACAGCAGAAGTGTCGGGGTCGCAAACCCGCATCGAATCCGACTTTGGCAATGAGCGCTCGGGTGGCGAGATGCTGTTGCAGGTGTCCGGACGATACATCGTATCCAGTGTGAAGTCAGGGTTAATGCTTGTGGATCAAAATGCAGCCCATGAACGCATCTTGTATGAACGCATCCTGAAAAGGCTTGAAAGACGAACACAGGGAAGCCAGCAACAATTGTTTCCACAGAATGTTACTTTTGCGGCAGACGATGCTGTTCTCGTTCAGGAAATGCTGGAAGAGCTGAAATTTGCCGGTTTCGATATCGAACCATTAGGGAAGAGCACCTTTGTGGTGAACGGTTTGCCCGATGATATGGATGAAAAAGAGGATGTGGAAAGTTTTCTGGACAGTATGCTCGAAAGCTTCAAGCTGAACCAGAAAAACCTGGAAACCGATCGCACCGTGAACCTGGCCCTGTCGATGGCGGGCAACCTGGCCATCAAGGCAGGTAAACCTCTGAAACCGGAGGAAATGCG
>JASMTJ010000114.1:0-1613 GCA_041694335.1 Bacteroidales bacterium | reverse complement strand
AATCCTCTGAGCGTAATTTATGCTGTCCGAGATTTTTTTATTTTTCTCCTTAATTTCGGCTTCAATCTTCTTGAACTCTGTCATATCGTGCGAAACAAACAAAACAGATTCAAGTTCGCCCTCATCATTCAGTTCCGGAATTCCCTTTATTTCCATGATTCTTTCGCCGCTACTGGTCGATACTTTTACTTCTGAGATAATGGTTTCCTGGTTTTCTTTAATCTCAGAAAGCGTTGCTTCAATGTAATCAACAAACCGCGGGTCAATTTCCAGATCATTAACACGCTTTTTAATGATGTCGTTGGTTTGTATTCCGACAAATTTGGCCACGGCAGGATTTACATATACCAGTTTCCCCATTATATTTATCCGCATGATCATATCGGGACTGTTCTCCGATAAGCTCTGCATACGGCTTTTCATCTGCTCTTCCTTCTCGGCTCGCTTACGTTCGGTAATATCCTGCGTATTAAAAATAATACCCCTTATAGCAGGATCGTGCAACAGATTCTTCCCTTTTGTTTCGAGGAATAATTTTTCTCCGTTCTTTCTAAGGTAAGTATACTGGGCGGTTTGCTCTCCTCCGGGCGTTTCAAGCAGATACTGAAAAAGATTGTTGATGGTACGGTAACCACGCGGGGTAAGCAGGTCAGGGTCCATTCCGGTTATTTCATCGTCATCGTCATAACCGAGAATTCTTTTAACGGAAGGACTTTCAAAAACAAGCTCCTGATTTTCGTTGTAAATAGAGATAAACTCAGAAGCGTTGGTCAGCAGTGCTTCGAGTCGTTTCTGTGCATGAGCCACTTCCTGAACCTGAGCTTCCAGCATTTGATTCGACTTCTCAAGTTCTTCCTGAGTTTCGAGCATTTCCTGGGCATTTTGCTTCAGCTGCTCTTCATTTTTTTGAAGGGTTTTTGTCAGTTCCTGAGATTCCTGAAGCAGTTTCTGCGTACGGGCTGTAATTTTCAGGTTATAGATGGTTTGACCGATAGATTCGGCCACCACCTCAGCATAAGAAAGATGTTTATTCTCAAGATGATCACGCAGGAAAGCCACTTCAACCACAC
Source organism: Bacteroidales bacterium (assembly GCA_041694335.1). Classification (GTDB taxonomy): domain Bacteria; phylum Bacteroidota; class Bacteroidia; order Bacteroidales; family JAIPAH01; genus JAIPAH01. The sequence continues at coordinate 543 of JASMTJ010000114.1, read as the reverse complement.
CCTGTAACTCCTCTTCCTGCAGGAGGGGTATTACCAGAAGCGTTTTCGGTTTCTTTTCTCCGATCAATCCAGATGTAACAGACCAGTAATCCTCCGGAATTTCTGTTCTGTAAATCAATTGTTTTTCATAAGCAGCTGCCCCCACAAGACCTTTCCCGATCCTGAATTCATCATATTCGAAACGTCGGCGGTTATAGGCGTACATGGCACTTCGCTTGAGCAGATCATCCTCGAGCAGATAAAAAGCACCCTGAATGGCGCCCAGATACTCGATCAATGCTTTCAATACCGCCGGCGTCAGTTCCGTCAGATCATGGTGCACCCGCAGCAGGTCAGACATTTGTTCTTTCCCTTTCGAGATGTAGTTTTCCTCATCCTCACGCTGGCGGGCAACTTTTATATTTTTTCCGATGTCAAGTAAGACCGAAGCAAGATGATCACCGGATATTTCATTTCCCAAATCATCCTTTCCCTCTTTCAAATTTGAAGCCAGCTCAATATTGTGCTGAATTCGTTTGTTTAAGTCAAAAATCTCGGAACGGT
>JASMTJ010000113.1:0-6592 GCA_041694335.1 Bacteroidales bacterium | reverse complement strand
CCTATACCTGTGACAATTACCCGTCCTTTCGACTGGTAAATCGCCTCCACAGCTTGTTCAAAGTCATCATCAACAAAATCTTTTAGCCTGAAAATGGCTTTGGCTTCCTTTTCGATGGTGTTTATAGCTGAAGCTTTTATATCGAACTCCTTCACGGCGTGTTTTTTTGCAAATATAGGAATTCTTAAACGGAGCGTTGAATCCTGTGAAATGTTAAAAACACGAAAAAAATGGAAAAGCGTTTTTTCATGTTCAAAAATTAGAGTAACTTAGGAATCAGATAAGCAGATCGAAAACGATTGAAATATTTGGGAGGGAAGCTTTATTTTAGTTATTTTTGTTATGAATCTGCGAGGGAAATATTCATAAGTTAAATGCTCATAGTTCGATAAGGAAGTTGATTGGAGCAAATTTTTTGTTGACATGGTAGAAGTTAAGAAGGACTATTCTTTGCATGGTCTCCTTAAGGAGATTTTTGGCTTCGAAAGTTTTAAGGGAAATCAGGAAGAAATCATAAAAAACGTACTTGATAACAAGCACACTTTTGTGATTATGCCCACCGGTGGGGGGAAATCGATGTGTTACCAGTTGCCTGCACTGATAAGCGAAGGCACCGCCATTGTTATTTCTCCACTCATTGCACTGATGAAGAATCAGGTGGATGCCCTTAGAAATTTTGGTTCGGATGATGGAATTGCGCATGTGCTCAACTCATCATTAACCAAATCGGAAGTGAAGAGGGTTAAGGCAGACTTGTTAGACGGCACAACTAAGCTGCTTTACGTGGCTCCCGAGTCGCTGACAAAAGAGGATAATGTGGAGTTCTTAAAGAAAATCCCCATTTCTTTCTATGCTGTAGATGAAGCCCATTGTATTTCTGAATGGGGTCACGACTTCAGGCCGGAATATCGAAATATTCGCCCCATCATCAATTCCATCGGGCAAGACAGCCCTATCATTGCACTTACAGCCACGGCCACTGTTAAAGTTCAGCAGGACATTATGAAGAACCTTGAAATCCTCGAAGGGAGTGTTTTTAAGTCTTCTTTTGATCGCCCGAACCTTTATTATGAGGTGCGCCCGAAAACAAAAAATGTGGTGAAGGACATTATCCGCTTTATCAAAACGAAGCCCGGAAAATCGGGGATTGTTTATTGTCTGAGCCGCAAAAAAGTGGAAGAGCTGGCCGAAACATTGCAGATCAACGGGATTAAAGCAGCACCGTATCATGCCGGACTAGATGCCGCTACCCGGAAGGGCAACCAGGATAAATTTTTGATGGAGGATGTGGATGTGATTGTGGCTACCATCGCTTTCGGAATGGGGATTGATAAACCCGATATACGCTTTGTGATTCACCATGATATTCCTAAAAGTATTGAAGGGTATTACCAGGAAACCGGTCGTGCCGGCCGCGACGGCGGTGAAGGGAACTGTATTGTATTTTATTCTTACAACGATATTCAAAAGCTGGATAAATTCCTGAAAGGCAAGCCTGTTGCCGAACAGGAAATCGCCCGGCAGCTCCTGCTCGAAACGGTTTCTTATGCAGAGTCATCAACGTGCCGCCACAGGCAACTGCTGCATTATTTCGGGGAGGTGTACACCAAAGATAATTGCGGTGCGTGCGATAACTGTCTTTATCCGAAGGAAAAGTTTGAAGGAAAGGATCATGTGCTGAAAGTGCTCAAGTGTATCATTGAAACCAAACAGCTTTTTAAAGCCGACCACATTGCACGGGTAATTAAAGGCAGCGATCATGCGGATGTGAAGGCGATGAAGCATGACAGGCTTGATTGTTATGGCATAGGAGAGTATGAAGATGAAAAACTTTGGAATGCAGTAATCAGGCAGTCGATTCTTGAAGGATTCCTTACCAAAGATGTGGAAAACTATGGTATACTGAAAGTTACTGAAAAGGGGTATAAGTTTATCGAAGAACCATATTCTTTAAAGTTGGTTAAAAACCACGACTACGAAGCACAAAACCGTGAAGTGGAAGAAGCCGAAGGAGGTAACCGGACCAGCACCGTTGATAAAACACTCTTTAAAATGCTTAAGGATTTGAGGAGAGAGATCAGTCAAAATGAGGAACTTCCGCCGTTTGTCATTTTCCAGGATCCATCACTCGAAGACATGGCGATTCAGTATCCTGTTAAAGTGGAAGAGTTGACCAATATTACGGGTGTTGGAAAGGGTAAAGCTGAAAAATACGGTGCCCCTTTTGTGGAGCTTATTAAAAACTATGTGGAAGAAAATGATATCATGCGCCCGCATGATATGGTGGTCAAGTCTGTAGTGAATAAGTCTGGATTAAAGGTTTATATCATAACCAATATTGATAAAAAAGTATCGCTACAGGATATTGCTTTTGCTAAGAACATGTCGGTTACCGAACTGCTGGGTGAGATTGAGTCGATTGTATCCTCCGGGACGAAGCTCGATATTGACTATTATGTTTCTGAGTATATTGATGAAGATCATGAAGAGGAGATTTATGAATACTTTATGGAAGCTGAGTCGGATGAGATAGAGGATGCTTTAAAAGAGTTGGGCGAAGATGAGTTTTCTGAGGAGGAAATCAGGTTGATGCGGATCAAATTCTTATCGGAGGTAGGTAACTAATGGTTTTAAGAGCAGCAATGAATCAGCTTTTTTATAAACTTCTCATAATACTTAGTTTTTTCTTGACCCTGACAATAGCCTCCTGCTCGGGAGGTGACTCTGAAAAGCCGGATCAGGTGCTGGATGAAAAGGAAATGGTAGATGTGCTTGTTGATGTTCACTTAGCCGAAGCAGTTTTAACTCGTGTTCGTGGTAAAGGAGAAAATGTTGAAGGGCTTACAAATGCTTATTATCAAAAGGTTTTTGAAAAACATGAAATCAACAAAAAAATCTTCGACACCAGTATGTATTATTACCAGCAAAACCTTGGAGAAATGGACGAGATTTATGAGCAGGTAATTACCGAGCTCAACAAAATGGAGCGTGAGCGTGAGCAGGAACAAAAGCAGAAAAACGTGGAAAAAAAAGAAGTGAAAGAGAAAAATCCTGAAAAGAAGAAAATTGATTTAAGGATGGATGTGAAAGATGAAATAAAGTAAATGAATAAGAATAATTCGTTAACTGAAAAAACCCGGGATTTCCCGGGTTTTTTAGTTTTTACTTGTTTACCAGTGTATACACTGCAATGTAGTCGTAACGATCAGCACCGTCGGTGAGCGTGTAAGTCCACTCAATGGTGTTGTCATTAACCATGGTTCCGTTGCCGTCGGCCGACCATCCATCGGCCATGTTTTGTAAAGGCACTTCGATATCATCGCCCCCCACAATTCCTTCGGCAGCTTCGCTCGAACCCATGAGGCCAAAGTTGTACAAAAGAACCTGGTTGCTATTGTCGCTGTCAAGCCGGATGTTTACGCGATAATTATCGCGTTTGGCCAGTTCTTCGTCGCAATTCCACTCCCCAACAAAAGCTTCACGAGGATCTGTAACCTCATCATCACCTTCCACCTCTTCGCAACTGTTCAAAAGAGGCAAGGCCAAAATCATTAACATTCCAAATAAAAAAGAAAATCGTTTCATGTTCTTAAGGTTTTATTTTATGATTAACCTGGTTTTTTTCCTGGTCATTTCATCTGAGCTGAAAGTTACAAAATATATGCCACTTTGCAGGCTGCTTAACGCGATATTTTGTGTTTTCTGGGTTTCTAACACCACTCTTCCGGTATGGTCGTAAACCCTGACCGTTCCGTATGCCCCAACGCCATCAATGCTGAAAAATGAGGTGGCCGGGTTTGGATAGACAATTGGTTTGATATCTTCAACCCCGTTATCGTTGCTGGTGGCGCAAGGAGCCTGAATGCCTCCGGCCGCTTCCACATGATTGATAATAGTGTCTGTTTCAGGAGGCCACATGTATTGAGTGCTGATTTCACGGTCTGGTTTAATAACAATCATGGTGGGCGTTGAAAGAATGTTGTACAATTCAAAAGCTTCATCACCGTTGCCTTCAAGACCGCTGGCACACTGCATTTCCAGTCCATGCTGGCTTTCAAAGGCGATTACCTCAGCGTTGGTGTGGCCCTGATCGATGGTGTAAAAAAACACATTGCTGGTGTTGCAACCAAAAGCCTCAAAAGCTTCCTGGAAGTTCGGAGCATAGATGTTACAATATCCACAATCGGTACGGTAAAAGTCTATTACGGCTATTTTGCCTTCGTCCAGGATATCAAAAAGTTCAATGGTATTTCCTTCGGTGTCCTTCACGCTGAAATTGACTGCCTCCTCAAGCGTGGTTTGGGCGGAAATGGAAAACGACATAAGAGCCAGGATTCCAATCAATATTATTTTCTTCATAAAAACCCTTTCAATAAATACAACAAACTACATAAATAAATATCAAAATTAGATTATTTACTGATGGATTGCAATAATTTATCGAGAAGGCTGCTGGCGCCTATTCTAAAAAGTTCGTTATTGAGCCATCCTTCACCAAGGTTTTCCTTTACAATGGAATAATATTGGAGTGCTGTTTCTGCATCCGATATTCCGCCGGCAGGCTTTATCCCGATTTTCTTGCCTGTGCGTTCGTAAAACTCTTTAATCGCATCTGTCATCACAAGAAATGCATCCGTAGTGGCTGCCGGTTTGATTTTTCCGGTGGAAGTTTTAATGAAATCGGCTCCGGCTTCCATGGCGATGTGCGATGCTATTTTCACTTGTGTCAGATTTTCAAGTTCACCGGTTTCCAGAATAACTTTCAAGTGGGCCTGACCGCAGGCTTCCTTCACTGCTTTTATTTCGGAATAAACCTCGTCATAGTTCTTTTCCAGAAATACTCCTCTCGAGATTACCATATCAATTTCTTCTGCCCCTTCTTCAACCGCTTTCTTAACTTCTAAAAGCTTTACCTCTCTGAAAGTCTGCCCCGAAGGAAACCCGGTTGCCACCACAGCTGTTTTTATACCTGTACCTATAAGTGACTCCGACACTTGTCGTGCAAAGTTTGGGTAAACGCAAATGGCTGCCACAGCTGGAACTCCTTGCTCTCTGTTCTCAGTGTTTTTGCCTTTGCTGCAAAGAGCCTTGACTTTTTCCTGTGTATCATCCCCGTTAAGGGTAGTTAAATCTATAAATGAGATGATGTCGCACAATGCTGTTGCATTGTCATCTTCTCCAATTGAAGGACGTGATATTTTCTGTAACCGTTGAATGACTTGTTCACTATCTATGGTATGTATATCTTTAAGAAAATTCATTTGCTTTTTTGCGCAAATTTAGAATAAATAGAGCAAATGTTTGCCAGAAGAACTTAATTCCGTAGCCGAACTAATCCATGAGGGACAAAAAGTTATATAAAGGAGGGAACAATAATGTTTTAAAGCTTGATTATTTTGTTTTGTGTTAATTTGACTCCTTTTTTATAAGTAGTAAGTATGTATATTCCTTTGCTGATATTTTTCATATCAATGATATGATTTTCATTTAGCACTCCTTGTTTAAGGATTATACCTTTCATTGATATTATTGCATAATTAAGTGGGGTAGCAACCTCTCTGTCTATCCAAATTCGATCGCTGACAGGATTGGGGTATATTCTCAAAGACAATTCTTTTGAAAGTAATGGGTCAGTGCTTGTTCCTGAAGATGTATATGTACACGACTCTGCAATCCCTGTTTCATAAAAACCTAAGAACTCATCTTCGTAACACCTAAGGCCACTTGAGAAATTATGATCATACGTGAAAAAGGTAATGGGTGTAGAGTAAAACATGTATTTTTCGTAACCAATGCACTCGGTTATGATGCCGTTGTATGTGATGTCATTAATATAGTCATGATGGTAAATCATTGAAAATGATGCAAATAATCTTTTCACAGGAACACCATTAATCTCAACAGTCTTGACGGAATCAATGTGGACATATGCAGTGTCATTATCTTCGTCGTAATTGGGGATTAAACGGTACCATGTATCATTACTCTCAGCATTAAAATCATAAAGGATTTGAAAATCATCCAGAAAGGCATCATAGACGAAAACAGTATCATTACGGGAAAACATGAATTCTTCTTGGGAGTCACGCAACATATAGTATAACCCATGATTTTTTTCAATTTTTTGACAAGGTTGATTATTTATGACAGTGTCACTTACAGATTCATAAAAGATAAATCCAGTGTCAGGAGCAAATGCATGCGTTTCGTTGTAATGCCATTTTGCCCCTTCAGGTGCCCACGTTTGTGCTTGTGAGCTAATATTGCAGAGGAGAATTAACTGAATACAAAAGAGAGTTGCTAAATAATTCATAAGTGAGTGATTAAAGCATTGTTTTCTTAATTTAGGGTTAAATATATAAAATATCATTAATGTTTTGATTCGTGTAAGAATAAATCTGACGCCATTTAGGTCTTAAGTTGAAGGCTATAGCGTAAGCCCTGTGAAGTTGTTGGTTGTTTTACGTCATTGCAGCAAGACGTCCTTTATAATTTATTAAGTAAGGTTAGTGCAGAATAAGTGATAATCTCAGAAGATATAAAAAAAGGCCTGAAAACCAAAGGTTAACAGGCCTGACTAGTAGCGGGGGCT
>JASMTJ010000112.1:0-2529 GCA_041694335.1 Bacteroidales bacterium | reverse complement strand
TGCCAAATGCAAATTATCAGGCAGAACAGATAATATATCAGTTCAAACACGGGGAGCAGAGGCCGGATACCCAGTATGATCTCTTTTTGAATCCACTCGACAGCAGAACGAGCAGACCCGATTATATGCTTTATGCAAAACAGTTCAATGCAGAAAGCGGCAGGATGGAAGGTGTTGTTGTACAGAGTTTTGAAAACGGCAGACCGGCAAGGGTGCTCGAGGCAGAAAGTGCGGAGTGGCTTTCTGACGGCTGGCATTTTTACAACGGTACCGTCTATTTTCTCGACAGGGAAAACCGCTCACCTGCTTTAGAATTCAGCAGCTACCGCTCCCGGGAGGATATCCATTCACCATCACGGGCCGGCAGTCTGGGTAAAGATATAGATGAGATGAATATCAGAGAACTGCAGGACCATATCGGCCTGCTCGAAGAACAGGGAAGAACGGCTTATGAGGAACAGGTAGAGCTGCACCACCGCTTTTCGATTCCGCTGGCAAGCTTTATCTTTGCCCTGCTTGCTGCACCGCTCGGGATCAAGCCGCAGCGCTCGGCAGGTTCGGCAACCGGTTTTGGGATCAGCATCATCATCATTTTCATCTACTATATACTGATGACAATCGGTGATGCACTCGGCAGTCAGGGAAGCATCGCTCCCTGGTTTGGTGCCTGGCTGCAGAATATAGTTATCTTTGTAGTTGGTGCAGGACTTTTATACAGGACCGCAAAACATTAAATTTAGAATAAAAAGAAAGGGGTGGAGATTATTAACGCATTTGTAATTATTGGTGTAGTGGTATTTTTAAGTGGAATGATTGCCTATCTTGGTGACAGAATCGGAATGAAAATGGGAAAAAAGCGGGTATCACTTTTTGGTCTCCGCCCCCGTTACTCTTCGATCATCATCACGATTATTACGGGTATTTTGATCGCAGTCTTATCGATCACGGTACTTTTGGGTGTTTATTCGGAATTAAGACAGGCCTTATTCAATATCAATGATGTGCTCTACAGGCTCGAATATTTGAACAAGGAACTTGCAGAGCGGGATAATGAGCTGACCGAACTACAGCAGCAAATTTCTGCAAGAGAGGAAGAAATCTCCGCCAAAGAGGAAACCATCGCAGAAAAGGATGAGGAGATCGCCCAGAAGGATCAGGAAATCGCAGAAACGGAAGCAGAACTAGAGGAGCTATCTCAAAATAGGGCCGAGCTGCAGCAGCGTGTCGAAGAGCTGAGCGAGCAGCGGGCAAACCTCGAGAACCAGGTTAAAGAACTGCAGGATCAGATTGCAGCCCTAGAGGCCGATTATGATGATCTAAGAGAACTCGCCAATCAGCTCCAGGCCGGAGTGATCTATTATATGGGTGAGGATATCGTCTACCAAAAAGGTGATGTGATCTACAGTGAGGTTCTAGAAGGCGGCCAGAGCGAACAGAAAACTATTTCCGAGCTGAATCAGTTCTTACAGGAAGCGAATCAGGTAGCACTTGAAAAAGAAATAGAAGTTAATGAGGAGACGGGGATGGCCCTCCGCCTTCAGACAGAGGATATACTTAATGCCGCCCAGATCATTTACAACATGGAGCCCGGAAGCCGGGTTATAGTTTCCCTGGTTGCCAGGGTAAATGTTCCCAAAAATGACTGGCTTTATGCTAACTTCCAGCTCAATGAGGACTTCATGGTCTTCGAAAAAGATGAGCTGATCACCTCCGGAGAGATTAATGCAGAGGTTTCCAGCCAAAAAATAGAGGATGAAATGGAATCACTGCTCCAGGAAATCAACGAAAAAGCGATCAATCAGGGACTGCTGCCCGATAACTCGGGTCAGGTAGGAAGTATCAACTTCAGCCAGTTCTATGATATAATAAACAGGATAAAAGCAGCCAAAGGTACAGTTAGGGTAAACATCTATGCTGCAGAAGATATCTGGAGAGAAGACAGGCTGACAAATAATCTTAAGTTCGAACTTGAGGAGCTAAATAATAATGAGTAAAGAGCTACTTTCTTTGGATCCGGGCAGGGACAAGGTCGGTGTCGCTGTTCTGAGTAGAGCTGGAGAAGAAAAAGAAAAAACCATAATCAAAAGAGAAGAAGTTGTTAAACATTTAACAGAGGTTTTCGATAAGTATGATATAAATATAGTTGTGCTCGGAAATGGTACGGGTGCTGAAGATCTGATCGCGGAAATAAAAGAAAATCTGGATATCGAAGACAAAAAAATAAAGCTTATCGATGAGCAATATACTACAGAAGAGGCTCAGACTCGCTATCTTGCGGAAAAACCGATGTCCAGATATGAAAAACTTCTCAGAAGGTTTATCAGCTGGAAGGTTAAGAAGCCGCTGGATGATTATGCTGCCCTGATCATTGCTGAAAAATTTTTAAAAAAACTTGACAAAGAAGAAAAAGAACATTAAAATTGAACTAGATTGAGATAATTTTCATTTGATTTGCAAAAACGATAAATAGGTGTTATAATTTAATTTAGCAGATTGAACTGCTGTGAACATTGACATGTAACTCAAATA
>JASMTJ010000111.1:0-3391 GCA_041694335.1 Bacteroidales bacterium | reverse complement strand
ACGGTCAAGAACTAAAGAAGGGCATACGAATTATTGATTTGGTTCCTGAAACTGAACAAAAGAAATGGAAAGACCGCTATGAAAGAACCCTGAAAGGAGGTTTTGTTGCCGAAAAAGAGCAATACGAACTCGAAAATGGTACGCGATATTTTGAAATCAGAATCAATCCAATTTTTGAAGGAACTGCAATCACAGGTGTTTCTGTCATTTCTACGGATATTACAGAAAGGAAAGCGGCCGAAGATGCTTTAATAGAAAGTGAAAAGAAGTACAGGCTTATTGCGGAAAACACCTCGGATGGTATTTTTACAATGAATAGCAAAGGGAAAATCACTTATGCTTCGCCTTCTTACATTAAGCAATTGGGCTACCCTGAGGAAATTACACTATCAAAAGATAAAGAGTCAATATATTACAACATACATCCCGATGACAGAGATATCATTTTTGAACAGGTTTATAGCGCCATCCGGGAAAAAAAGCAACAAATTGTATATTCTTTCAGAGCCAAGAGAGCAGATGGAAGTTATATGTGGCGCGAAGACAATGCCACATTTCACTATGAAGAGAACGGCAATCATGTTGGTTCAACCGTTATTTGTCGTGATATCACCGAAAGAAAGGAAACTGAATCACAACTTCGCGAGAGCGAAAGAAACCTTAAACTTGCACAGGAAATTGCAAGTGTTGGCAATTGGTCGCTAAAACCCGGGGATATAAAACCGTATTGGTCACCGGAAGTGTATAAAATATACGAAAGAAAACCTGCGGAAGGACCTTTTCCGGTAAATGAATACGAGAATCTTTACTCCGGGAAATACTATGATCTTTTCAGAAAATCAATCGTAGCCGCAATTGAAGACGGAGCGCCCTACGATATAGAGCTTTACCTTGAATTACCTTCAGGAAACAAAAAATGGATAAGAGCTATCTGCAAACCCGAAAAGGAAAAAGGGCCAAAAGGACATAAATTACACGGAACCATCCAGGATATCACCGGGCAAAAAAACGTTCAGCAAAAATTGATTGAAGCCAAAGAAAAGGCCGAGGAAGCTGACCAGTTAAAATCTGCTTTCCTTGCCAATATGAGTCATGAAATCAGAACGCCCATGAACGGAATACTTGGTTTTGCCGATATGCTTAAAGACCCTGACCTGACCGGAGAAGACCAGTCGAACTATATAGAAATAATAGAAAAGAGCGGAAAACGCATGCTGGATACCGTGAATGACCTCATTGAAATCTCCAAGATAGAAACCAAACAGATTTCAATAAACTACTCACGGGTTAATTTCAATGAGATCATCAGAGGGCACTACGACTTTTTTAAACCTGAAGCATCTGAAAAAGGACTGGGCTTTAGTCTTCATCTTCCGCTGAGCGATGAAGAAACCATCATCAAGTCCGATGCGGTTAAGCTCGACTCCATCATCACGAACCTCATCAAAAATGCGATTAAGTATACTCCGCAAGGTAGAATTGATATTGGCTACACTGCACATGAAAATGCTTTTGAGTTTTATGTTAAAGACACCGGTCTGGGTGTGCCTGAAAAGCGTCAGCAAGCTATTTTTAACCGGTTCGAGCAGGCCGACATCAGTGACAAGCGTGCTTTTGAGGGTTCCGGGCTCGGCCTGGCCATCACAAAATCGTACGTTGAAATGCTCAACGGAACAATTTGGGTCGATTCAGAAGAAAAAAAAGGAAGCACATTCTTTGCACGCCTGCCTGTCAATCAATCCGGGATCAGTGGTAATAAAGCCGCAAAAAAACCACAAAAACAAAAACAACCTTTTCCTGATACCAGAATTATTACTTTGATTGTAGACGACGAAGAAACCTCCTCGCTGTATTTAAATAAGTTGCTCCAAAAGAAATCAACTGCCATTTATAATGCTCAGGATGGAAAAACTGCAATCAAATTGCTTCATGAGCACCCTGAAATCAACCTGGTTTTGATGGACATAAAAATGCCCATGCTTGATGGGTATGCCACTACCAGGCTCATCAGGGAGTTCAATCAGGAGGTTAAAATTATTGCGCAAACAGCCTACGCTCTTGAAGGCGACAAGGAAAAAGCGCTTGAAGCAGGGTGCAACGATTATTTGGCCAAACCCATCAAAAGAGAAGGGCTTTATAACGCTGTTGCACAGCTTTTCGAATGAAAGAAAGCTATTTTTTACTGATGCAAGGAACTTTACACCTGTTCTTTTGGTCTTATAAAAAAGAAATCAACTCATTTTTGTATTTTCGTTTTTATCAAAATGATAGACCATGAAAAAGCCAGTTTTACTCTGCACATTCCTTTTTGCTTTTATATCAGGATTTTCGCAATGAACCAATGACGCTTATGAAAACACCTTGGTTTACAGCACAAGCGGCGAAGAGATTATTCCGAAAGTTGCCACCGATGCCACCGGCAACACTTTCGTTTCCTTTCACTCGAATGGAAGTGGTAATTATGATGTCTTGCTTCAATATTACAGTAAAGAAGGTGAAACCATGTGGGATGAAGCATTGATTGTCAGCGATCACCCACAACAATCATGGCTTTCCGATTTTGCCATGGTGGTGGATTATGAAGGTAATGCTATAATTGCTTTTTCAGATATCCGAACAGGTAATCCTGACATTCAGGCCTACAAAATATCCCCGGAAGGAGAATTTCTTTGGGGAGAAGACGGCATCAATTGCTCCCTGTCCACCGAATCAGAATATGAACCCAGAATGGCCGTAGCGGAAAACAACACCGTTTACATCACCTGGATCCGCCCCAGGGCTGCCGATACCGACCAGCTTGTATTGACAGCGATTGATGAGCAGGGAAACAAGCTGCTGGGTGAAAACGGACTGGTATTTACCAGTGACAACGAAGAGTATTATTCCGATTCATATGTTGTGCCTTCCGGAGAAAATGCCATCGTGGTCTATTCACTGAATTCAGGCAGCTTCCCTTATGCCGACAGAATTTTATGGGCCAATAAAATTGATGATGAAGGAAATGAAATGTGGGACAGCCCTGCGCTTATTTCTGATGCCTCCGGAATTGCAGGCTTTACTGACCTTAGCGTAATTTCTGATATGGAAGGCGGTGTTTTCATCTCATGGCATGACGACCGCGATAACGACATGAACAGCAGTGGTTTTGTGCAGCACATCACCTCAGAAGGAGAAGTTTTGCTTGGCGGGGATGGAATCGAAGTAGCCACACAAAGTAATGTAGAGCGTTTCAACCCTTACGTGGCTGTAAATGATCCGGAGAACAATGAATTCAGTGTTTTTTGGCGGCAGACGGATGCCGATCAAAACCAGGCAGGGTTATACGGCCAACGTATCAATGCTGCCGGAGAGCGCATGGGGGGTGAGAATGGTGCTGAAATTATGCCTGTAG
>JASMTJ010000110.1:0-11074 GCA_041694335.1 Bacteroidales bacterium | reverse complement strand
GCGCAGCCCGCATGGTGGGGTGGGCTATGAACGCCTCGCACAGCAGCGACGAGCCTGTTCCGGCCCACCGCGTGGTAAACAGAAAAGGAGTGCTGACCGGAAAACATCATTTTGGAAGCCCCGGACTCATGAAGCAGCTCCTCGAAAATGAAGGTATAAAGGTAGAAAACGACCAAGTGGTCGAATTCGGCAAGCTCCACTGGGACCCGGCCCACCCCGACCTTTAAGACTTTTGCAGGAGGTATCGCATCTGGTCGATAACCAGCGGAATCAAATCGGCAGAAACACCATTGGCAATCAAATGCTTCTTGTCATCTTCAAATCCAATCAGAAATTTCTTAAGTGAATTTCCTTCTGTGCGAATACTCTTGATATAATTATCCACCGCTGCTTCAGTATTTCCATCAACCCATTCCACATGACCAAGGTTCATGTAGTCGTACTGGCTGGGCTTTTCAGAGATGAGCTCATTGTAGTAGTGGCGTGCCATATCTGTTTTGCCGAGTAGCAAGGCACACCACGCCACCGGGCGTTTGGCCGCCGGCTTGCTGTCGGCAGCACTCTCCAACTCCTGGTAGTATTTGAGCGCCTCATCATAATTTTTTTCCTGCAAATGCGTGTAAGCAATGGCAGCTTTCAGCCTCAAATCGTCCGGAGCTATCCGCTCTGCATCCTGGTAATATTTGATGGCTTCATCAGCACGAGCAAGCTTGCGCAGACAAAAGCCAATTTGTTTAAGGTTCCAAATGCGGTTCGAATCGAAAAGCTCAGCTTTTTGATGATTTTTCAAGGCCTCTTCAAAACGCTCAAGTTTACGGTAAGCGTAACCAAGTTTTTCATAAATCTCAGGCTCATTGGCGCCCTGCTCTACAAGGTTTTCGTAAATGCTCACCGCATCTACAAAATGCTCCGACTCAAAATAAAACTCCGCAATATTTCTCACCACGTTTTTATCGCTTACCATGGCATTGAAACTCTCTGTGTTGTGCACATCCATCTTGTACGAAAAAATATCTCCAAATTCATCCTTGAGCTGGTTCAGCTTGAAGAAGCGATATAAATCCTGGATATAACGCACATAGATGGTCTTGTTTTTAGAGTTATCGTCGATCATTTGATCCTGAGAGGCCACCTCATTCATCTGCTCCAGTTCCATCTGCAACATCTGAAACATTGTTTGCTTTTGCGCCTGAGGCATTTGCTTGACATTCAGAAGAAAGGAATACTTATCAGAGTTACACAGAAAGGCAGAGTTTTCGATGCCTTCCAAAAACTTCTCTTTATCAACAGATACTTCTTCGTTGGCCATCGCCTCGGTGGCGTGCTCTTCAGTAGCATAAAAAGGCTTAAACCAGTTTACTGTTTTGTCGAAAAACGAAAACTGCTTAAGCATCGAAAACGCGCTCATGAATACATCAGCCCCTTCCATTTGCATCCTCGAGAATTCCTCCATTTTATCGGCCAGGCCGGGCGTATCCTTAAAGAAAGTTTCCCATTTTGGATTCTTATCATCTTCAGTATCTTCCTTAAGCAGTTCCTCCAAACTAAGCTTATCTTCAATCTTCGGCTTTAGCTTAATCATCTCAGGAATAATTTCCTCTTGCATTTTCCGGGTCACCTTCTCAGTATCTTTTGAGCGGTTCAGCTGAAGGATGATTGATTCAATGTCTTTATCATTCAACTCGCTGTCGCCTAGCTGGAAACGCACCCCTTTCACACCAGGGTATAATGATATGCGCTGATCATAAAGATACATGGCTAACACCAGCCCCACCAAAGCACGGTGCCACACCTTATCCTCGCCCTGTTTATAAAAGGTGAAGAGCGACTTAAATTTCCCTTCATCAAAACAATTAAACAGACTGATTGTCAACGCACTTACAATCATGCTCTTCTCGTACCAGGCAAAAGCCTCCGAACCTCCCAGCTTTTCAAGAAAATAAATCTCGGCGGACGAGAGGCTTTCCTTTAAAAGAAAATGATAGAAAAAGTCTTCGACTGTATGCGTATCATCTGATGGTGCAGCGCCCTCCAAAACATTCGACACCTCCTTCGAAAAGCTCACCTCCTCAAGGAGCTGCTCGGCTGCTGACTCATCATTAAGCACCACAGGATTGCCTTTTTCAGGAATTTTACGCTCGATATAAGGTTTTACCAACCGGAAACGAGCCGAATCGGCAAGTGACATTAATCCACGTATAATTTGCTGCATCACTTTTTTTCGCTCCGGGTCATCCACACCCTTAAAGGCATATTCAGTTACTTTTTGATAATTCCCCTCCAGCTGTTCTATCTCACTCATCAGCAAAGCATCATCTGTTTCCCGGGTAAGCCTGCGTGTGAGGGTAAACGCATCCTTGATTCTGCCTTTGACCGCAAAACGGATGGCCCTGCTATAATTCGATTCTATTTCTTTTCTGTCCATTCGCCAATAATTTGATTCAAACCAACAAAACCTGTACCGATAAAGGTTTTCGCATGATCGGCAAGATTTAAGACTCTTATCCCGACATCATGTCAGATCAGCTAAAACCATAAAAATCTAAAATTAGTTTTAATTTTGCCAGTGATTTTAATTTAATCTGGATAACAGGTATTATTTCTTTAAAAAATTGTACCTTTATTCTTATCAGAACTAAATAAAAATAACGTTAATGAGTTACTCAAAATCAGAAGTGCTTTTTGCACTGAAAGAAGTAATATATTTCCCGAAAAACGATAATATCGTGAACTTAAATATGGTTCGCGACATCAAAGCAGAGGATAATAAAGTGTCGTTTACCCTGGTTTTTCCAACGGCCAACGACAAAAACTCAGCAATTGTGATTCCGGCCTGCCGAAAAGCGATTGCTAAAAACCTCGATGATAAGCTCGAAGTAGAAATCAAAGAAACCTCAGAAGATCTCATTGGAGGCAAGGAGCCTTTGTCGGGAGTGAAGAACATCATTGGGGTGGCATCAGGAAAAGGAGGTGTTGGTAAATCTACAGTTTCTGCCAACCTGGCTCTTTCGCTGGCTAAAACCGGAGCAAAAGTAGGAATAATTGACGCCGATATCTACGGTCCGTCAGTACCTCTGATGTTTGGTTTGGTCAACGGCCGCCCTGAAATCAAGAAGGAAAACGGAAAAGATGTGATCATTCCCATAGAGAAGCATGGCATAAAAATCTTGTCAATAGGCTTTTTCGTGGATCCTGAGCAGGCTTTGATTTGGAGAGGCCCTATGGCTACAAGTGCTTTGAAACAGCTTTTCAACGATACCGATTGGGGTGAGCTGGATTACCTCGTAGTGGACCTTCCCCCTGGAACCGGTGATATCCATTTGACACTCGTACAGGAAGTTCCGGTGACAGGCGTGGCTATTATTTCAACACCTCAGGAAATGGCACTGGCCGATGCCAGAAAAGCCATGGCGATGTTCCGGCAAAACAAGATTGAGGTGCCTATTCTCGGATTAATCGAGAACATGTCATACTTCACTCCGCCCGAATTACCCGACAAGAAGTACTACCTTTTCGGGAAGGAAGGCTGCCGCAAACTGGCTGAAAAAACAAATACCACATTACTTGGAGAAATCCCTATTGTGGAAAGAATCAGGGAAGCCGGTGATGAAGGGACGCCTATAACGCTGGACAAAGAAAACGCGGTAACAAAAGCTTTTGATGAACTCGCAACGAATGTTATCAAGCAGGTGAATATCCGGAATGTAGAAAAAGCACCCACTCAAAAAGTCAAAATAGAAAAATAAACGTAAATATTTATAATACAACAAAATGGAAGACAAGCAAGTCATTGAAAAAAAGGTGAACAATGTTCTGGAGCAAATCAGGCCTTACCTTCAGGCTGATGGAGGCGATATTAGATTTATCAACCTCACGGATGATTTGACGGTAAATGTAGAACTCATGGGTGCATGCGGATCATGCCCTTACAGTGTAATGACACTTAAAAACGGTGTTGAAGAAGCCATGAAAAAGGCCATTCCTGAAATTAAATCAGTAGAATCGGTTCAGGCTCAGTAAGCCCGACACTTCAGGCCAGGTATTTTGCAACGATGGGCATCCGGCGTCCCATCCCGAATGCTTTGGGTGATACCCGAAGGATAGGGGGCGTCTGGTGCCTTTTATATTCTGTGAGGTTAACCATCCGCAATACCCTTGCCACCAATGCAGGATCATAA
The DNA here is from genome assembly GCA_041694335.1 of Bacteroidales bacterium. Lineage (GTDB taxonomy): Bacteria > Bacteroidota > Bacteroidia > Bacteroidales > JAIPAH01 > JAIPAH01. The sequence goes on along the minus strand of JASMTJ010000110.1, from coordinate 6,896 downwards.
CCTTTGGCTTCAATAGCCTGAGGCCCTTTCCGCTGTTCAATATACAAAGTGAGGATGTCGTCCAAAATTTCATAATCAGGAAGAGAGTCACTGTCTTTCTGGTCAGGCCGCAATTCAGCTGATGGTGGCTTGGTGATGATGTTCTCCGGAATCACCTCCATCTCTTTATTCATGTATCGCGCAAGCGCAAACACATCGGTTTTGTACACATCGCCAATCACTGACAATCCACCGTTCATGTCCCCGTATAGTGTTCCGTATCCTACAGCAGCTTCACTCTTGTTGGAAGTGTTTAATAAAATATGTCCGAATTTATTGGAAAGCGCCATCAGGATAACGCCCCGTGCGCGTGCCTGGATGTTCTCCTCAGCTATATCGAACGGCAGGCCTTCGAATTGTTTTTCGAGTGTTTTTTCGAAGCTCTCCACCACTTCCTTAACAGGAATAGTTTCGTATTTAATACCGAGATTTTTAGCTAACTGCTCAGCATCTGACACCGAATGGTCCGAGGAAAATTTAGAGGGCAGCAAAACTCCATAAACATTTTCTTTCCCCAGCGCCTTTGCAGCAATCACTGCTGTCACTGCCGAGTCAATGCCACCCGACAAACCCAGGATAGCCTTTTTCAGCCCCAGCTTTTCGAAGTAGTTTTTTACCCCCATGATGAGGCCCTCCTCTATCGCGGCAATCTTTTCAGGAAGAGGGAGCGGATGCCGAAGCTCCTTCTTGTCCATATTAACCAAAGCAAAATCCTCCTCAAAATATTTCAACTCCTGAAGGGTTTCACCGTTTTCATCCAGCACCTGCGAATTTCCGTCGAAAAGAAGCTCAGTCTGCGCGCCCACATGATTTACATATACAATTGGCAGATCGTATTTTTTTACGTTCGCTCTCAGAATTCTCTTCCGGGTAACAGGCTGATTGTAGTGAAAAGGGGAGGCTGCAATGTTTATGATAAAATCGGGTTGATATCCACGCAATTCTTCGAGCGGTGAAATCACATACTGATAATCGCCCTCTACATCCCAGATATCTTCACAAATTGTTACAGCTATTTTCTTTCCTTTAAATTCAAGCGGCTGAAACACTCGATTGGGCTCAAAGTAGCGGTACTCATCAAAAATATCGTAAGTAGGTAAAAGTGCTTTATGAAACATTGACTCCACTTTTCCATCATAGAGAAAAGCTGCAGAGTTACGTAATGCCTTGCCTCTGTCATCAGGATTAAAAGTAGGTAACCCAATAATCGCTCCTACTCCATTGGTATGGGCAGCAATATCTTCTACTGCCTTGTTACACTTCCTAACAAAGTCTTCAAATTCCAGGAAGTCTCTTGGGGGATATCCTGAGATTGCCAGCTCAGCAAACACCACTAGATCAGCCCCCTCACTTTTCGCTCTTTCAATATCCCGAATAATCTTGCTTTTGTTTCCTTCAAAATCACCAATAAGGTAATTCAACTGCGACAGGGCAATTTTCATAAGTTTTTATGCTTTGAAATGTTTCTGATAGCAAAAATACGTTGTTTTGACCTGCCAGAAAAACTTCCTGAATAAAACAGCCAGAACAACGTATTCTACTTGCAATTTCTTGAATACCGGCTATCTGAACTTGCCCAACCCCAAGCCCAGTGTAATACTTGAGTACCCTTCAGGGACATACGTTCCTGAAGCTGTAAGGCTCATGAGCAAGAGCTTAAATCTTACTCCACCCGTAATACCAAAGTTTCCCTGGTCTGCTTCAATATTCATCTCATCAATCAAATGCTCAAACTCTTCATCAAAATTCACATAAGGATAAGCTCCTTCAAATAAGAGTTTAGTTGTGGATGTATTGTATTCAAAACCTCCAAACAGAGTAATAACCGGAAGACGTTTAGAAATCATGGTTCCGATAGTGATACCTTTAGTATCGAAAGACATTTTTTGAAGATCATAATCATTTTGATATTGCTCTTCGCCAGGGGCATAATTTACCTGGTCAACGCCTTCAGTGTTTTCCACAATATCCTGTGCTGTGAGAAACGGGCCATCATAAGTAAGCTCAGCACTCGACCATGCTCCATAAACCGACCATGAAAAGGGCAGTAGCTTTAATCCCGGGATCCATTGCTTGATATCATGTTTCAATCCGACGGCAAAATAGCTGGTGGTGAGTTTATCCAGCTCGTTGTAGGTAGGCATATCCACCGGTGGCAGTCCGCGAACCATCAACTCTGTACCTTTCATCAAACCGATATCCACCTGAGGCATAAGCATAGGTGCGCCACCCACTTCAAGGGTAGGGATAGTGTAAGTACCTACTACCTGTAGTTCAGAATCGTTTGGCCCTTGCGCCTGAACAGTCACCTGTGCGTCCTGCATCTCGCCAAAAATTGTCGGAAGTGTGGGCTCACTGGTAAAAATGTGGCTCTCGTCAGGGTTATCGAGCCCATAATCCGCCGGAGCAAAAATCTTGTCATCATCCGGAGCGAAAGATGCAGTGGCTACCAAACGGATGTCAAACTGTCCAAAACTCTTAACATCAGCGGTGTTAAGCCACCCGGTATTGAAATTGGTTCCGAGCGATCTGAGCAGCGGGCTACCATAAGCCTTCATTACCGTCTCGGCATCCTCAATACTTTCGTTAACAAAAATTGCCATCTCGTCCTGAGCTTTTAAACGAGTGGAAACCCCAATCATAAGACCAGTTATCAGCACACTAAGAAATATTCTTTTCATGGTTGTTTTATTTTTATTTCTTCTAAATTAGAAATTTTTTCTACTCGAACAATAATTTAGGTTCGATTTTTGGTTTTTATTTTGGTAAAACTTATAAATATATATCTTTGTTTTAAATCAATAAAAATAGTTCCTTATGAAAAAAATCTTAGTTAGTCTTGCTCTGCTTGTTTCAGCAACAGCTGTAATGGCACAGCTTAACATCGGACCAAAAATCGGTTATACAGCTTCTAAACTTACAACCGAAGGAAGTCAGATAAAGGAAGAATTCAAAAACACATTGCACTTTGGTGCTTTTGCGCGCCTTGGAACCAAAACCTACCTTCAGCCAGAGCTGCTTTTTATGACCAAAGGAACTAAATTTGGTTACAGCCTGAATGATGGTGTAAAGCAGGATGTTAAACTTAATACGATTGACATTCCCGTACTTCTTGGTTTCAAATTAATCAACCTGAAAGTAGCTAATGTCAGAGCAATGGCTGGCCCGGTAGGTTCGTTCGTCATCAATAAAGACCTCGAAAACGTAAATGAGCTGGACGACGAACTTAAAGGCAATGATATTAAAGATGCTAATTGGGGGCTGCAAGCTGGTGTTGGGGCCGATTTCCTGAGCCTTTCGCTGGATATCCGCTATGAATTTGGTTTGAGCAATATGCTGGAAGGTGACACCCCGAATGATTTTAATACTGACGACATTAGGAATAACACTTTCCTGGTTACACTGGGATGGAAAATATTGTAGTCATAAAATAAATTGGAACCCAGGTTCCGGAATAAGATTAAAGCTTTGGCAGACTTGTTTTTTATGTCTGTTAAAGCTTTTTTATAATAGCATAGGTTTTTATCCGTTTGAAAATGATGATGAGAGCGATAATTCATATTATTATTTTAACAACTGTGGTCTTTTCTTTTGCAGGATGCGGAAGTAATAAAGCACGTTATGAGAAAAAAAAGCCTGTTAAGCTTAATCAGGAAATTGAGATTAAACGATACGAAAAAGCACTGTTTCGATTAAATCCTGACAGCCTTGAAAACAAGATCACCTCGCTACAAACCGATTTTGGCTTTTTCCTGGGCACAGACAGTATTAAGCAGCAACAACTAATCAGGCTCTACGATTATATTACAGACCCGGTGCTGGTTGACTTATTCGAAAAGGTAGAAGAAAAATATCCTGATAACAGGTTGCTTTCTGAGAATATTTTATCGCTCATCAGTTATCTGAAAGCCTACAATCCTAACGCTCCGGTTCCGGTTGTTTACACCTACATTTCCGGACTTGACTACAGTCAGCCGGTCATGTACCTTGACAGCATATTGGTTATCAGCCTTGATATGTATTTGGGCGAAAGTTTTGATGGTTACCGTTCATTGGGAATTCCAAAATATAAGCGGGCTCATTTTCGTCCGGAATATCTTCCGGTGGACATTGCAACGGAAATTTCAAATTCTGTTCAGCCCGCCAGGCCTGAAGGAAAGCTCATCGAAAGGATGATTCATCACGGCAAAGAGCTTTACTTCAAAGATGCATTATTGCCCAACACACACGACAGCCTGAAAATCAAATACTCTGCCTCACAACTTGAGTGGATAAGGGCCAGCGAAAAAATGCTCTGGTCCTTTATCATCGAAAATGAATTATTGTTTTCAGGGAGGTACAGCAAGTTTAAAAAGCTACTCTCAGAAGGCCCTTTCACCTCCGAATTCGGAAGAACTTCGGCACCGCGCATAGCTCAGTGGGTTGGCTGGCAAATCGTTAGGAAATACATGGAGAAAAACCCGGAAACCTCGCTCAGCGAACTTATGCAGATGTCCGATGCTCAATCGATTCTTGAAGAATCGGGTTATAAACCCTAATGAAGGTACTCACACTTAAAAAAGATATAAACCCAAATCGGGCTTCCCTGTTCTAAATCGTTATTATCTTATCATGGAAACTTCACCAGGCAAGTCATGCAATTTGATGACCAAAAGCTGCGAAAAGTTCACATATTATTTATATCTTTATACTCGGATATAAAAAAAACCTCTTATCATGTTAGTAAAAACCTATGGTAGCGCACTCCTTGGGATCAATGCCATCATCATTACCATTGAAGTCAATGTTGATAAAGGAGTGAATTTTTTCCTTGTCGGATTGCCTGACAGCGCCGTGAAGGAGAGCCAGCAGAGAATGGAAGCTGCGCTGAAGAATATTGGTTACAAACTTCCCGGGAAAAAGATTGTCATCAACATGGCTCCCGCCGATATCCGCAAAGAAGGTTCGGCCTACGATCTGGCGCTGGCCACGGGAATTCTGGCGGCCTCAGGACAAATAAAAGCTGCAAACCTCAGCGAGTATCTCATCATGGGTGAGCTCTCGCTCGATGGCTCAGTAAAGCCTGTTAAAGGCGCGCTGTCTATCGCCATCGAAGCCCGGGCCAAAGGATTCAAAGGCTTTATTCTTCCTGAAGAAAATGCCGCAGAAGCTGCCATTGTTAACAACCTGGATGTTTATGGAGTCAAATCGCTTGAAGATGTGATCGGGTTTTTCACTGGTGATTCAGAATTGGAAAAAACCATCATTAACACCCGCGATGAATTCAACGCATCTCTCAACAACTATGAATTCGACTTTTCGGATGTGAAGGGGCAGGAAAACATTAAAAGAGCGCTGGAAATAGCAGCGGCGGGCGGTCACAATGCCATTTTGATAGGCCCGCCCGGCTCAGGAAAAACCATGCTGGCAAAGCGTCTGCCGTCTATTCTGCCTCCGCTTAATTTGCATGAAGCGCTCGAAACCACAAAAATTCACTCGGTAGCCGGACTTGCAAAAGACAATAAAGCGCTTGTTTCGGTCAGGCCTTTTCGCTCGCCCCATCATACCATTAGCGATGTGGCCCTCGTTGGCGGAGGCAGTAATCCTCAACCTGGTGAGATTTCCTACGCGCATAATGGAGTACTCTTCCTGGATGAACTTCCGGAGTTTAAAAGGGCCGTGCTTGAAGTACTCAGGCAACCAATAGAAGAACGGATTGTAACGATTTCTCGAGCGAAGTTTACGGTTGAATATCCAAGTAACTTTATGCTGATAGCGGCTATGAACCCGTGTCCCTGTGGTTATTACAACCACCCCGAGATGGATTGTGTTTGCGCTCCCGGGCAGGTTCAAAAGTACCTGAATAAGATTTCCGGACCGCTTCTCGACAGAATTGATCTGCATGTGGAAGTGGTGCCGGTGCCTTTCGAAAAGCTCACCGAGAAAACGAATGGGGAGAGCAGTGAAAAAATCAGGGAGCGGGTGGAAGGCGCCCGTCAGATTCAGGAACAACGATTTTCTGACAAGAAGAATATCCATGCCAATGCACAAATGTCATCCAAGCAGCTGAGAGAGGTGTGCGAGATAAACCAGGCCGGACAAACACTTCTGAAAAATGCGATGGAAAAGCTCAGCCTTTCGGCCAGGGCTTACGATCGCATCCTGAAAGTTGCCCGTACGATTGCCGATCTTGAATCTAGTGAAAATATAAAAACAGAGCATCTGGCTGAAGCTATCCATTATCGTAGTCTCGACAGAGAAACCTGGGGAGCCTAACACATAGAAACACAACATTTCAGGCTGTTTGTGCGTTTTAGTATAAAGGAGGATGTTATGAAAACGATGTTCTATTTTTTCTCATTTGTCATTTTAATTGGATTGTTTTCTTGTGGTACCACCAGTAAAGCTGATAAAGAGCGTATTCAGAAAACTGAAACAAACGACTCCACTGAATATGAGCTGGTTGTGTTCGACACAGGGTTTGAAACCTGGTTCCAGCAGCGGAGCAAACCATCCTGGTATCACTCCAAACCGTTTTACAAAACATGGAATCAACGTTATGTCAACGAGTGGAATGCACGCGTAAGAACTGGAAAAAGGGGCTACGATACCGAAATTAATTACAATCCAACCATCGATTACGGAATTGAGCTCGAGCATAAATTGTATTACTTCTTTAAGTATAATGGGTTTGAATAAGGAGTTTACAGCTTTAGCGCGTTTTCTGAACTTATATATTATTATCTTTGTGTGATTCGATATTACAAAGACCACTAATCAGCAAATAATGAACAAAGAAATCAGACAGCTAATTGAATTATTAAAATACCAGGCCCGGGCACGCAGCATTAAGTCGGTTCATCCACCTTTTGCATATC
>JASMTJ010000109.1:0-4368 GCA_041694335.1 Bacteroidales bacterium | reverse complement strand
GTGAGACAGAGGTATGGTGCCTAACTGGTGTCGTATCTGAGGACATCTCAGATCGATAGATAGAAGCTTATACCTGTTGTCTGTGCCTGATGAAAAACAAGCTGAATTTCCCTGTTAAAGCCGCAGAAAGTCCCGTAAATCTTAGTGAGCAGTTTTCGAGCAGTCACGCCCCGTTCGTTGTGTGGTGGTATGGAGGGGTCACAAAAAATGATAATTTTAATCAACCAAAAGTCATCCTGGTTCTGCGTGAATTCTTTGAAGATAATCGGCTGGGTGAATATTTTACGCGGTCTGTGCCAATAACCCTATTAGGACAAGCTAGAATTGGAACTATATGGAAGAATGGCTGCTGTATTGGTGAAGTCGGTTTTGAGACGGCAGAGTTCGAAGTAAGCTTCGATAGGGATGGATGGCGTCACGTTTCATTTTACGACTCCTACCGTGAGACGTGCGACGTTCCATATCCCTTCCATATTTATCCCTTAATGTACAAAAAAGACAAAAATCATTTTCTTAAGTTCGAAGATGGAGAAAAACGGACTCTCCTGATTCCATGCGTGGAGTTCTTTTCGCGGTGTTATGGGTCCTCCCAAGAAATAAAGAGGATATTGTCAAAACATCTATTTAGAGATTGGGATGACCCATACAGTTATGTATTCTCCAATTTTTTGGAGTCTGAAGCAGATGGTGCTTGGAATATTTCAATAAAGGGAAATTCAAAGCTCGCAGAGGCAGATGCTAGATTTTTGGCGTGGCTAAAATATAGCAAATATGCCAAGGTCTCTGCAAAAGAGATTTATGCGCAAATGGATTTGGCTATCGAAGGCATGCCCGTAGCTGGAAAGTATCCTCTTGTTCACCTTAAAGTACGGCCATGGCACGAACAAAGGGCTCGCATCCGGGTTCGAGGGATTCCATTCGATGGTGGGCGTTCGTTCTTGGCATTGAATATTCTGGGGTGTAGTCCACCTGCAGGCCCGGAAATTAAACTTCATAGGTTGATAAGGGGCTCCGGGGCGAAAGGAACAGAGAGCGTTGAGACAATACCTGCACCCTATCTCAGTCGAGGAAAGCGTGACCTGCCTTCCGGAAAACTCCCTATAACGAGCCGCCAGAATCCAGACCGATCAGGACCTAGGAAGGCGGTTGAGGATCCAGAATTCGTCGAGCTGGCTCACCCAGATATGGATGTTTCACCCATCGGCCAAGAAAAAATTAATCATAGGTCAGGCGCAGGAAACAATGGTTTTCGATCTGCCGACGATTTTTCTGATCGGTATTCGAGCGACGATCGGTTTGGAAATAATAAAGGCATTGGCGAGGTGTCATTTGAAGCACCATTGAAGCTTCAGTCAAAGGGGGTTTTAAGAGATATGTGGGACGCCTTTTGTTATCTGAGGGATCACTGTTCGGATAAGATATTAAAGGTTGAGTGGTTTACTTTTCGTGCAGGATTTTGCAGCGATAAGGAGCCAGAGTTGATAGCTCTGGAGCCCTTTGATTACGATGACGACGTTCCTGCTGGAGTCCGAAACTGGCCATACCTTTATTCCGGGTCTTCCCAATTGCGTGGCGTATTGGTTATAAAAGTAACTACGGTTGACGATCCGATATACGTGGTTGAGGTTGAGCGTCGTTTGGTTAGAAATAAACGCAATGACGGAGAATATATAGAGAAAGGAATGAGTGGTTTCTGTTTTTCTGTGAAAAAGAAAAAAGAATTTGAAGGTGTTTTGACCCGATTCCTTTTCGATGTTCGATTCAAGGATAGTGTTGAAGGGGATATTTTGACGGAATATCCCGAAAATGTTGAATGGTTTATGCATAAGCGGTCGAGAAATGAGATGGTCGTCCAAGAAGCTGCTGCTAAGAATGCTTTACGAAAGATGGGTTTGACGTTGTGAATTCACGATTAACGTATGGAGTGGTCTTTTAATGACGATAGTTCTCGATTCTGACCGCGCGCTCGAAGATGAATGCAAAGATCAGTTTGGATTCGTGGCGATGGCTCAACGGCTCGCACCGGCCGTCGCGGAAGCATCGAAGGGCGAAGGGATGGTTATCGGTCTAGAAGGGCGTTGGGGGTCAGGCAAGACATCGCTCTTGAATTTTCTGCGGTCTGAACTGCACGTCGCTCAGAAGGATGGCGTCCAAACCATAACGATTGCTCCATGGCTGAATGGAGATACTTCGCCTCTGGTTTTGTCTCTGCTAGAACCGATGGCAGCACTATTGAAACAACGGGAAGAAGAAATTGCTGGTGCTGGTGATGATAAAGGGAATGCCACTAAGGAAAAGATGGCTGAGGTCGGCCGACTGCTCCGTGATTATGGCCCTAAAACCGTTAGGAGAGCTGCTTCCTTTGCGAATGTCGCCGGATATTTCCTTCCTGGAGCGCACGTGGCTGGTAATATGTTCACAGACGCCGCAAATGCGGCAGAGCAAATGCTGTCTTCGGGACCAACGCCATCCGAGATGAAACATGAATTGGCACACAAGATTCAAGAATTGGATATTGGGTTTGTTGTTATTCTCGATGATCTTGATCGGCTTGAGCCTGAACAAGCTGTAGAGGTAATTCGGCTGGTTCGTTCCGTCGCTGACTTTCCGAAAGTGGTTTACCTGATGTGTTATGACCGAGAGGTCTTGGCTCAGGCATTGGAGGTAGGGCTCAAAGTTGCAGATGGTGACCTTTTCCTCCAGAAGATTGTGCAGCTAACATTCAATATTCCTCTTCCGGAGCCTTTCGACCTTCGCTCTTTGTTTCTTAATGAAGCTAAATCCATTTACAGCGAAGCGATGTCTGAGGATCTAGAGGGTGAGCTGCTAGACGATTTAAAATCGGCTGTTGACCGAGAAGGCATGGATTTATCCACGCCACGCGAAGTCAAGTTGGCCTTGAATAGTATTAGGTTTGTATTTCCGCCGGTTAAAGATGACGTATATTTCCCGGACTTTTGCCGCCTGCAGTTGATCAAGGTTACAAACTATCGGTTGTATAAATGGATTGAGGCATATCTGGCCCTTCGCTCCGTATTGGTGACGGGAGACGCACATGTTTCCAGGGAAGAAAGAGAAGAGTTAGGTGAAGAGCTTAAAACGCTACTGCCGTACGAGGGTCTGGGTTCAGTTCGGTCAATTTCGAGTCTTGGTCGATTCATCCCCGGGCTATTCGATGCGAAGAAAGCTGATGAGCGAGTCTTCAACAGGGTGGGCCCATCTGAAGTTTCGGAAGCCATGGATCTAAGGCGACTCGGCAGCCCATTACACTATCGGTTTTATTTTGCACTTACTGGCCCAAAGACCGTTATGCCAGAAAAGGAATTTAACACTCTCCTGGAGTTAGCGCGTGACGACATTGAGAAATTGACTCATGCCCTCATACAAAATACCAAGAGACGTCGCCAATCAGGAAGAACTTGGTTTGAGCACGTATTGGACAGGCTGGATGATCAGTGTATATCAACCCTTGATGAGGATCAGTTGGCCGGTATGCTTAAAGCGCTTTCGGAGATGATGGACGTTGCGATGAATGAAGATGGAGGTGCCCGCTCGTTTTTTCTCTCGCTCGACAGAACTGCCAACGAAGTTGCCAAGGCTTGCCTTGCGCGATTACGCGAACTGGATCCCACTCTACAGGCTGAGGTTGTCCAATATATGGCAAGTGAGGGCAAAGCCATCAATTGGTTGGTCGGAAAATTTTTCAGAAGCCAACTTTTTCGGCACGGGAAAGTTGGAGAGGAGCCAGAGAGCCCAGAGCAGTGGGAAATTCCTGATCCAATTCTGGATGACGCTATCGATTCCCTGAAAAAGCGAGTGGGCCGGCAGGATACAAAGAAGTTGATTCCTAGCCTACCCGACATTTCGGCCTACCTATATGGGTGGCTAAATATAACAGGAGACGATCAGGCGAAGGCTTGGGTTCAAGAATATAGTGAATCTGACGAAGGCTTTCTTGAGATCTTGAACCATATGAGAGGGTGGGCGATGAGTGACAAAGTCTATTACCCTCTAAAGAAAGAGACGGTTTCCAGATTTCTCGATTGGCAGGATGTGGAGAAACGCCTGGAAAAAATGGAAGGGGGCGAATATTCTGATCGAGTTTCAGAACTTCAATTGGCAATTAAACAATCTCGGGACTAAGAGAGAATAACCATTAGAAGAGAATTCAGTTATGGTTGGCAGCCGTGGGCTGAACGGCCAGAGTAGTCGCTGTTGTTCAGTACACTAGCTGTACCATAGGGCAATTTATATGCTAGCCTAAAATTGGATCGAGAGAGTTTAGCTCTCTCTCGATCAAGTCCGACATTGGATGTCAGGCATACGCGACACCTGCTCAGTGGTGTGACGGTCAGGGAGAGACCTGGC
>JASMTJ010000108.1:0-1771 GCA_041694335.1 Bacteroidales bacterium | reverse complement strand
CCTTCTGGTTGTTTGCCGTGGTTTTTACCGCGTTGTTTATCGCTGAAATCAAAATCATGTTAAAGCAAATAAAAATCGGACCAAAAGAAGGAGGACAGTAATATGTTTGAAACACTATCACATTTTGCACTACAACAATACTGGTGGGTCATCATTTCCTTACTGGCCAGCCTGTTGGTTTTTCTGATGTTCGTTCAGGGCGGAGAAACGCTTATCCACACGCTCGGAAAAACAGAATCACAACAAAAAATTATCATTAACGCGCTGGGGCGTAAGTGGGAATTTACGTTTACCACCCTGGTCACCTTCGGAGGGGCCCTGTTTGCTGCTTTTCCGCTGTTCTATGCCACCAGTTTTGGCGGGGCCTACTGGGTGTGGATGGCTATTCTTATCTCTTTTGTAATTCAAGCGGTATCTTACGAATTCAGGTCCAAGCCTAACAACCTTTTCGGGAAGCGGTTCTATGAAACCCTTTTGTTTATCAACGGATTGTTCGGAACAGTGTTAATCGGAACGGCAGTGGCTACTTTTTTCACAGGATCGGCCTTCAGCCTGAACGAAATCAACAACAGTGTCACCTGGGAAGGGCCGGCCTACGGCCTGGAAGAAGCACTTAGTTTTCATAACGTTTCACTCGGACTGGCCATTTTCTTTTTGTCGCGCGTGCTGGCTATCCTTTACTTTATGAATGCCGTGGATAATGATGAAATCAACTCCAGGGGACGGAAACGCCTGGTGTTTGAGTCAGGGCTGTTCCTGGTCTTTTTCCTTTTCTTTGTAATTAAACTGATGCTGATAGAAGGATTTGCCTACGAACCGGTTACCATGGAAGTGTCGATGGTGGCTCACAAATACTGGCTCAACCTGCTTGAAATGCCCGTAAACACGATCCTGTTCCTGGCCGGTGTGGTTTTGGTGCTTTCAGGGATTTATCTCGGCATTTTTAAAGGGAAATCAAGTGCCATCTGGTTTGCAGGGCCCGGAACAGTCTTAACGGTCTTTGCGCTATTTATCCTTGCCGGATTTAACCAGACGGCCTGCTATCCTTCTACCTTCAACATCCAGCATTCCCTGACCATCGAAAATGCGTCTTCAAGTAAATATACGCTGACGATCATGAGTTATGTTTCGCTGATGTTGCCTTTCGTTTTAGCTTACATCTGGTATGCCTGGAAAGCCATCAACAATAAGAAGATCGATGAAGATGAGATGCGGGAAGATTCACACGCTTATTAACCGAAAAACATTGAACTATGGAATATTTCACACAAGTATTATGGTTGCTCACCTGGCCGCTGCTCATTTTTGTGAGTTATAAGCTGGTGATATTCGCACTGAAAAAGTGGAACCTTTACGAGTAGTAACACAAACCCGGAGCAAAAGCTCCGGGTTTTTTATTGCTTTTACTGATAAACTATAATAACTACTTATTGTCAATGTACTTTTGGCTTGACCCAAAAGTACCAAAAGGTCAAGGCTGACGAGGCCATGTCTGCAAAAGCTACGCAGGAAATTATCCACGCCATTCGAGCCGTTCACAGAAAACGTGGTAGAGTTATTAGATATTCGGCTTTATAAGTTTTTCACCAATACACTAACGGTTCACTCGCGAATGGCTACCACACAGGCCTGCGCTATAATTCCCTACTTGTTTTGCTAGTCATACCCTCGTAGGCCGGGAGTTTGCAGTCGAACGCGCTTGTTTTTCCGAACAAACAGCCAAGAAAATCAATTTATATTTGTCATGACTCAATGTGGTGCGGATCTTTGA
>JASMTJ010000107.1:0-1318 GCA_041694335.1 Bacteroidales bacterium | reverse complement strand
TTTTTATCTTTAGCATTAATCAGCAACGAAATATTATGCTCGCTGCCACCGTAGGATATCATTCTTATCGGGATTTCCTTCAGGGCTTCGAAAATCCGATTGGCATAACCCTTATTCTCGGCCACTAAATCACCAACAACACACACGATAACCTGATCGCGATCCACCTCGACGGTGCTGAATTTTCTCAAATCGTCGACAATTTCCTCAAGATGACGGTCATTATCGATGGTAACCGAAACCCCCACTTCCGAAGTAGTAATCATATCAATGGAGGTTTTGTAACTTTCAAAGATTTCGAACACTTTGCGCAAAAAACCATAGGCCAGAAGCATTCTTCCCGATTTGATCTTTACTGCTGTAATATTGTCTTTTGCGGCAACGGCGGTAAGCCGGTTTTTGTGTTGTGACGAAGAAATGGTTGTACCAGGGGCATCGGGTTGCATGGTATTCAGTATCTTCACGGGAATATTGGCAAGTTTTGCCGGTAAAACACTGGTAGGATGAAGAATTTTGGCACCAAAATAAGCCAGCTCTGCAGCTTCATCAAAAGACATCTCGGCAATAGAACGGGTATTTTCAACATACCGCGGATCGTTGTTATGCATGCCGTCAATATCGGTCCAAATCTGTATTTCTTCAGCATCCACAGCGGCGCCTATCAGGGAAGCAGTGTAATCACTACCTCCCCGTTGCAGGTTATCCACTTCACCAAAAGCGTTGCGGCAGATATATCCCTGGGTAATAAACAATTGGGTTTCTGAATATTCGCTTAAAATGCGTTCAAGGTTTTCCTTAATATAACCAGTGTCCGGTTCACTGTTTTTGTTCGTCCGCATAAAATCCAAAGCAGGAAGCAACACAGAATCATGTCCGTTTTCCTGAAGATAAAAGTTAAACAATGCAGTGGTAATCAATTCTCCCTGGGCAAGTATGGCTTTCTCCTCAAACACGGTGAAAACATCCCTGGTAAATGACTTTATATAGTCGAAATGCGATTTAACAAGCTCTAACCCCTTAATTCGGAATTCCTCTCCGGAAAAAAGCTCATTGACGGTATCGAGATATCCACGTTCCAAACGGTTTATAACTTCATTGGCGCCATCGTAATTCTTTTTGTATAAATAGTTGGCAATCTCAACAAGGTTGTTGGTAGTTCCCGACATGGCCGACAAAACAACAATCTTACGTCCCGGTGTTGTAACAAGCTTTGCAACATTTTGCATATTTTGAGCGGAGCCTACTGATGTACCGCCAAATTTTAATACTTTCATTATACTATTGTTTTTTTTTAGTGTCTGTCCATAAAGTACCATTT
>JASMTJ010000106.1:0-4494 GCA_041694335.1 Bacteroidales bacterium | reverse complement strand
GTGAGACCATGAGGCAACGAGGCCTCGGAGAACAGAAACTGAGATGGCGGGATGGACCTCTGAGAGAATTCTTCTTAAAATTTCCTCATCAAAATGTCGATCCACTGATAGCCATATGAAAATTCCTTCGGAACGGATAACAGATTCATCGTTGCTTAAAATGTGAAACATAGCTTGGTGTGAGAGCTTTTCGGGGTAAGCCCTAAAATAAAAAAGGCTGTCAGCAATCAATTCATTGTCTGCAACTAGTTTAGTTTCAGAGTTGAGTTGGGCAATTGTATTTGCGACATCCGCCTCATCTGGTGGTATTAATGATTTTATATTAAATGGCTGCTCATCTTCGATTCTTGCAGCTCCTCGGTGCCAAGAAACAGTCTCAATGTTAAAGCCAGTCACTTTTCGTGAAAGCTCAACGAGGCTTTGCTTTCCACTGTTTAATAAAAAGCGTTCTTGACGAACGAGGAATCCAAAACAATAGTCCCGAGTATTTGGGAAACGAGAGTCCAAACCTTCAATGGCAAGCGCAATCAAGCTCTGCTTGGTTTCACTTTTTTTTGCACAGACGGAAAAAATCCAAGAAAGATTTTTGGCGACCGACCTAGTCGTAGTGGACTGCGCACAGAACAGCCCCCTCTTCGTGATCGATACCAACCTTTCTCTGCTTCCAAAGGTTTTATCGTGAACTGTTGTTTCTAATGCAGTTCGATAAAAAGGATGCGTTACCACTATATCGGCAGGTTTGCCGGAAATTTCAATTACTTTTCGGAGTTCAAGTTTTTCTAAAACTTTCTGATACTCGGATGAAAGTAAAGGATTACACTTATATTCTAAGTCTTTAGTTTCAATTTGTTTAAAGTTTCCTAACGATATAACAGAGATGTGACTGGACAGGCTGGGAAGTGGGTCACCACCCTCCCCCAACATGTAAGCTAACTCTCGAAAGGTAACTGGGTCGTGTGGAGAAGAACCAATTGCGATGGAGTTTAGAAGTTTTTCATCTGATTCGTTGATTAATGAATTGCCGAAATTTTTAGCGCTTTGATGTGCTATTTCATGGACTTTTTCAAGTGTAAGATCATCTACCAATGAACTTATGTTCATCGCAAGATGTTTTAATCTTCCAGGCTCCAAATCGATAACACCATTGTCGATGCCGATTTTGACGAATTCATAATGCTCCTTGTTAAGCTGGTAGCTATTCGCTTCCGAATCCCAAACGCGCATTAGAAAATCCTTTGGGCCAGAGTCGATGCGGATCCACTGTTTATCTCCAGTTAGAACGTCAGCAAGATCTTCTTCGCCAGCGGCATCCAGCAGCCTATCCTCCGCTTGCGTTACGATTAGTCTGCGACCAGCAGAAAGTTTAGGTATCAGTTGCGATAATTGCTGTATGACCTTTTGAGCGTCGATTTTCTCGGCAACCCCGCCTAAAGGATCGTCTAGGAGAACTAATTCTTGGCTTTTACCGGGTTGCAGCAGTACGCGCTCTGCCTTTTCAATTTCATCTAGCTCATTAACAGTGAAACCCTTCTGGATCATTTCCCCTGCTATTTTTCGACCAGCATAGGTTTTCCCGGTTCTTGGAAGACCTGATAGAAGAAGAACATAATCCTGCTCTATTTGTTGACACCAAAGAGACTCGAACCCACGTTGAAGATAATCAACGGGTACATTAAACCTCCAAGAGTATCGTTCAATAATCTGCTTTACGTTCGGAATGATGTCCTTCTGACTATTTTTCCCTAGTCTAACTTCATCAAGAAGGTCTCTGACTAAACTAAGGGTTGAGTCAAAGGGTACGTAAAAGTTCTCGACTAGAGCTTTTTTACACTGGTAATCGAGGCTTTCGTGTGAAACTCTCTCGATTATAATCAGCCTACGTAATGCTGCCTTCATTGCTTTCTTATCCACAGAGGATAGAAAGCGGTTAGAATGCGCATATCGGGCCTTGCCCAGAGGGGTGTCCGTCTTAGACGTTTCTTGAACTCGCTCCATCGCTTGAATAAGCCTATCAACGTCCCTTGCTTTGACGGACTTTTCGCTATGGATCTCGCCGGACCATGAGCCATCCTTTAGATAAACACTCGACTGATCGTCAGAACGGCCTGACATATAAAGCACGACAAAGTGCTTATCGTCGTTTAATAGTCGTTCAACTAGCATCTCCGACGATGCCAGCGCGGGAAAATGGAGCAAGCACTCGGAGACCGTATTTAATGTGACCGGCTCCATTGAACCTTTCACTTGAATTTCGATTTCTTTCCAAGGGCTACTATGTTTCTTAAAAGCTAATTTGCAATCCTCACCCCCCTCAGGTTCCACATAAAAACAAGCGCCATCTTCGGCCATGAACCGGAGTGCCATGTCAATACAGACATAGTCTTGAAACAGATATTTTTCAGGCCCAATTTTCGCTATCGACATTGACGCTATTCCTTATTTCGACCCTGACCCCGAAAATTTTGAATTTCAAGCTTCGCTATATGCATCAAAATCCCCTGTTTTACTATTCCTTTGACGGCCGAGCCAGCCTGTATAAAGTGCTTCCCTGTTTGCTTATAGCGGTAGAGACAAGGTTTTCCGTTTGCATTTTCTGAAGTGTTACTCGTATGTTCTGAAAGTCATATCGTTTGAGTGCTTCAAATCCGGGTTGCTTGGCACCCCAGGCGCGAATTCGCCTTGGTGAAAACGCTGTTGGTGAAAAATGCTCAAGGAAGCGAAGAAGTAAAGCGCGTAGCTCGTTGCCTTGAAGTAATTCGTGAATCTCGGCAAGTTCATCGCTTTGGCGAACACGATCCTCAAGGGCTTCAATCTGTTCAGCAAGAAAACTGAGTTCTTCGGCGTGCTCAGATGCTTGGGTATTCAGAACTTGCTCAAACTCTACTCCACCAATTTTGGTAACTCTTAAGCCAAGTTTTGCCCAAGGCACCCAAGCTAAAAGCAGTCCTACGACCGACATGGTGAAAATTGTTGGGACACCGAACTCACTGGGTGGAGCAAAAGTTTTAGGTTGCTGTATATAGAGCCAAGTGAACCACACACACGAAATAACCAGCGCTACGCAGAAGATGGTGACGGCTACCTTCAGCAGAATTGGCAACTTGTAGGATGTTGATGTTAATAACTCCTGTTCTGGTAAATCGTATGTCACTTTATCCATTATTGAATCGTTCTCCGACCTGCCCTATTCTCGAGCTTCAAATGGTTGTGAGGGATTATTAGCAAAAAAAACTAATCCCAGTGGTTCCCATCACGGAGATCAGATCCTTTTGGTAACACAACAGCCTCTGGGATTCCTTCCAGGGATGCCCAGCTTCGGTTAAATGTTTGCACGGTTTCCTCAAAGTCCCAAAGCTGGTCAGTTGAGGCGTTTGGCCGAAAGCTATGAAGTCGAACGCATGAGACCATTTTTTCTGTGGTGAATCCTGGGATCGATTCCATTACTTTCTCTGTTCTCCTCTGCTCAACTCTGTTGCCTTCCAAGGTTTCCACAGCGATATGAATGATTGATTCTTTGTCCGTCGGGACTTGTCTTACTGCGGCGGCCAGGAGGTTCTTGATGTCTCGAGCTTTTTTTTCAATCGCCGCTTCCGCATCTACATTTCTAGAGATTCCACAAGCCCAGTCGACATCTTCAATATAACAACCGAGAATGTTCGCATCGCAATCTGCGATTTGGCTGGTTCGAGCGAAAATTTGAACGGTCACATTATCGGAGGGCAATGCCAAGTCCCCGCCAAGCACTTGATTGAGCGTTGGAGAGTTTTGCTTAACTCTATTTTGAGAAAAGTGCCTCTTGACGGAATACCAGTCGATCTGACGCGCTGCAATAGTGGCTTCCGGGCCATCAAAAATAACCGCTTCGTTGCTGTCTAGAGGAAGTTCTTTCTCAAATACCTCTTTGAGAAAATCGTCTGGTAATAAATTTACTTCCGTGTGTATGTCGCACTTAAACCAAAGTTTTTGTTGATTTTTTAGCACCACTTCTCGAGCAGTATCCCATCGACGCAGGAATTCATTTCGCTCATTTTCTGCATAATCGGAACGTCTCGACTGACGTTTGCACTCAACAAAAATTTCACGCCCTTCCTTCTTCACCATTAGGTCAGGCATCTTTTGGCCTGGTGCTTCTGGAAGGAACTCTACATCCCACCCTTCTGCTGCGTAGGAAAAGGCGGTTAATAGCTCAAAGATAAGCCCATCTGGCTGTGACTTAAATTTTCCAAGAAGTTCTTCAAGTTTTACGTCGAGACCTTTGATCTTTCTGCGGTAGGCCTTTTTACCAAGGCTTGATATGAACGGAAGATTTCTAGCTGCTTGATTCACGTCTAGACAAAGTGGGCCATCTAGCCCGGATTTCTCATAGCCACCCAGCAAGTCTCGCAGACTGGGCGGGTGGCCGCCATGGCCGCCCAGTTGCGGCCCTGATTGCTTAATAAGTGGTCAATTTCTGTTATTCGGACACACTACCCCCTTTCCCCCATTGAGTCGGGC
>JASMTJ010000105.1:0-20799 GCA_041694335.1 Bacteroidales bacterium | reverse complement strand
AATGTCTTTTCCGTTGTAATGGTGGATGGTTTTGGTACGCAGGTCGTTGTCAATGGTTTTCGGAAAGCCAATCACCGGAATGCCTTCAGTTTCGTAGAGCCGCTTGGCCGCCCCGTTGGTGTCGTCACCGCCAATGGTTACCAAAACGTCAATCTTGTAGCGTTCCAGGTTTTTCAGCACCTGCGGCACTCGGCTCTCCGGGTTTTTCTTCGACGGGAAGGGATTGGTCCGGCTGCTGCCCAGCGCTGTGCCGCCATACCATCCCTCATAGGGCACTTCCGAGAGATCCACCACATCACCTTCGCCCAAGAGGCCCTTCCACCCTTTACGGATGCCATAAACTTTAAAACCGAGCATGGAAGCCCGGTTTCTTATACTTTCAATACTGGAATTGATGGCGGGCGTATCACCACCACCGGTCAGAATGGCCAGCGTCTTACCGCTGAAAATCTTGTTTTCTTTACTCATAGTAGTTTGCTTGTCAGTAGTTTTTGTGCTTTGTCAATCAGTGCGTTCATCATCACTATAGCAATGAATGAATTACGATTGTAAAGGTATCAAAAATGAGTAAAAAAAATAACAGTACATACCATCAAAAATATCCACTGCTTGTGTCTTATCCATAAAGTTTTGCAAAAACCACCATATCCAAATCCCACACGGCATCATCAGGTTCAATCCTTTCAGGATTGGCAGAGCGACATCACATCCTGCGACCCTGCATTTCATACAGGGTTAAGGCTGTTCATCGCCTCCGGCGATAAAGCAATGTATCATGAATCGGCTTAAAGAAACCACATCTGGGATTTAGACATTAAAATCAGGGTAGATTTAAAAAAATCCACGAAGTGGATGAACGGCATTAACCGCGGGTGAAACCCGTGGGAACGGTGTATGGAAACGCCATACAACCCTTGTAAGGGTTGAACTAATCATAGAACAAATCAAGTTCAATCCTTTCAGGAGTGGCAGAGCGACATCACATCCTGCGGCCTTGCATTTCATAAAGGGTTAACGCTGATCATCGCCTCCGGCGATAAAGCAATGTAAATTCATGCAAATTGACACCCGGCCTACGAGGGTATGTCCGGCAAAACAAGCGGAGAATTATAGGGCAGGCATGTGTGGTAGCCATTCGCGAGTAAGCCACCAGAAAGTTGGTTCAGTGCCCAATTAATCATAAGCTTCATTGAAACGACTACCTTTCTTGCGAACGGCTCGAATGGCGTGCATAATTCTGCGCGTAGCTTTTGCAGACATGCCCTCGTCAGCCTTGACTTTTTGGTACTTTTGGGTCAAGCCAAAAGTACAATATCATAGCCTGTCGGTTTATTCTTAAATACTGTTCATCGCCTCCGGCGATTTAGACTGCACTCATGAATTACTGATCAGCTTATCAATAAACTTTTTCATTGAGATATTCTCGGCTTCTGCCTTGTAGTTTCTTACGATACGGTGTTGCAGGATAGGATGGGCCACAGCTTTTACATCTTCGATATCCGGCGAGAACTTCCCGCTGATAGCGGCGTGGGTCTTCGCCCCGATAATCAGGTATTGCGAGGCACGCGGTCCGGCACCCCACTGCAGGTATTCCTTGGTCCAGTCGTCCGCCTCAGGATTCTCAGGGCGTGTGCGCGTCACCAGGTCAACAGCATACTTATACACGTTGTCGGGAACGGGAATCCGGCGCAGCAGCTTCTGGAAATAAACGATTTCATTTCCGTTGAGCACTTCATTGACCTCCACCACTTTGTCGATGGTGGTGTTTTTGACAATTTCCAGCTCCTCTTCCACGGAAGGGTAGTCGAGCCAGATGTTGAACATAAAACGGTCGAGCTGTGCCTCGGGCAGGGGATAGGTCCCTTCCTGCTCTATCGGGTTTTGTGTAGCCAGCACGAAGAAAGGCTCCTGGAGGCTGTATTTTTTCCCCGCCACTGTTACGGCCTTCTCTTGCATAGCCTCCAGCAATGCCGACTGTGTTTTTGGGGGCGTACGGTTAATCTCATCGGCCAGGATTACGTTGGCAAAAACCGGCCCTTTATGAAACTGGAACGCACGCTTTTCATTGAGCACTTCCGTGCCGATGATATCAGAAGGCATCAGGTCGGGAGTAAACTGGATGCGGTTGTAAGTCAGTCCGAGGGCTTTCGAGATGGTGTTGACCAGCAAGGTTTTTGCCAGTCCGGGCACCCCCACCAGCAAACCATGGCCCTGGCTGAAGATGGCAATCACCACGTTTTTCACCACCTCGTCCTGGCCAATAATCACTTTACTGATTTCTTTACGGAACTCAGCGTATTTCTCAACAAAATAGCGTACGCCCTCCGCATCGGAGCTTATATGATCAATGTTTTCTGATTTCATAATCCAAAAGATTATTTCAGGTTACTTTCCCACTTTTCTGCAAAGTTGCAATCTTCGTAAGGAGGGTTCACCCTGATGTATGTTTCTTTCCGCTTTTCTTCGATCCACTCCTGGAGCTTTTCGCTTTTCTTTTGCTCCAGCGCCCAATTCTGGATGGTGTTATAATCACTCGTCAGATTCGCACGGTGTGGTTCGGTTTTCTTATGCAGATAAAGGATCTCATAGGCCTTTTTGTTTTCTGCTGTTTGTGTTGGGATGGGTTGCGACACCTCGCCGATGTCCATATTTTTTACGGCATACCCCACGTTTGGATCCAGGTCGTCAGCCTTAAAGCGGGTGTCGCCTGTGGCCGGGTTGACCATCATTCCGCCGTTTGTGGCATCCGGATCATCAGAGAATTTCCGCGCAGCTTCTTCAAAACCCATCTCGCCTGAGCGCACCATCTTGGCAATGGAATCAAGCTCGTTCTTTGCATCGCGAATATCTTCTGTGGTTGGTTTTGGGCTCAACAGGATGTGTCTGACGTTAATCATCTCACCACGGCGCTCGATGAGTTGAATGATGTGGAATCCGGCTTTGGTTTTTACAATTTCAGATACTTCGCCCTTTTTCAGGTTGTAAGCCACCGCCTCAAACTCCGGATACAGCTCTCCTCTGCCATAAAAACCAAGCTCACCGCCTTTTTTGGCTGAGCCCGGGTCCTGGGAGTAAAGAATGGCCAGCGTGGAGAATTTCTCGCCATCCACAATACGCTGACGGAGCTCTTTCAGACGCTGACGTGTTTCGTTCAATACTTTCGGACTGACCGGAGGAATTTTAACAATGTGCCCGATCACATACTCTGTAGGCACCATTGGGATAGAGTCGACCGGAATGGAGCTGTAAAACTTTTTCACTTCCGAGGGAGTGATATTTACGTTGCTGGTGATTTCCTGCTGCTCGCGTTGCACCAGCATCTGCTCGCTAATCATCTCGCGAAACTCATCTTTAATATCTTCGATACTCTTATTGTAGTATTCTTCCAGCTTTTTTTCAGACCCCATCTGCGAAATGAAGTATTGCAGGCGCTGATTCATATTGGCTTCCACCTGGTCGTCCGAAATTTCGATACTGTCGACCACCTTGGCCTGGTATAGCAACATTTTCTGGACAATCTGGTTTTTGAGGATGTCGCAGCGTGCCTGGCTGCCTCCCTGTATACTTCCCTGCATTCTGAATTGCAGATACTGTGTCTCAACATCGGAGGTCAGTACGATATTTTCTCCCACTACAGCAGCAATGCCATCCACAATCTTATTTTGCGCCGTGGCAGCAAAAATCAGTAATGATAATATTCCGGTTGCAATAATTTTTCTCATAAAATGCTCTCTTCTTCTTTTAATAAATCTCTATCGTATTATCCTGAAACCCTTTGTTAACAATATCCTGTCTCATCTTTTTCAGGAAATCGGTTTTTCGTTGATTCCTGATAATACTGCGTATCTGCTTTTCGACGAACCCGATGGGCTTGGTTTCATTGATGCCACGTGTTCCTAAAATCCTGATAAAGTAAAAATATTCATCGTTCTGCCTGGTGGCTTCACTGAAATCGATCGACTTTACGGAGGTGAGCCTGAAAGGTATTTCAAGCGACAAGTCTTCGTAAAACTGCCATTCAGGCTCGAGGTAGTAAACAAGACTGTTCTCCTTGCAGTAGGCCTCTATTTCATCCGTATTCTGGTTGCCAAAAAATATCTTTCTGGCCTCACTCACCCTGGCATAATCTCTCGGAACAACGATATAGTTGACCTTGATAAGTTCCTTTTCAAGCAGGAAATTTGTCTTGTTTTTCTCATAATAGGCCCCGATTTCCTCCATGCTGATATTGGTATCGACCTTTTGCTTGATAAGCTGTGTTTCGTAATAATAAGTAAGCAAAGAATTCCTGTACTGCTCTATCTTTTCTTCAAAGTCCAGCTCTTCTTCAGGAACATTTTGCTCAGCCTGCTCAATCAGGATGTTTTTTTCTATCCACTGATTAATGATGGCTTTGGACATCGATAAGCTGTCGCGCGCCGGGATCCCTTTCGGGATTTTACTGGTGATATCTGACATGTACAGATATTTATCGCCCACGCGCGCCAGGGCAAGCTCGTCACGGTCATCGCCAATCAGGCCACAGCCCGAAAAAAGCAAAATTATTATCGCTGATATCTTTACCAGGTTCCTCACTAAAGCTCAATAGATTTAAAAACACGCTTTTTCACCTTGAAGTCGTAACGGTCTCTGAGTTCCTTGATCCATTCTTTTTCAAGATGATTTTGATAATCGGCTGTTACAGGCCCTTTAGCTTCTTCAAGAGTTTTTGGCTCAGGCTCAACAAAACGCTCGATGTAAACGAAAAACTTATTGTCGTTGTGGTCTTTCGTTTCGCTCAGGCCTTTTTCCCACGCTACTTTTTCAATGTACGGATTTCCTTCTTTTTCAAATTTTCCTTCACGGATAATCACGTTATTTGATGTAGAGTCATTGAGCGCTTCGAGCAGTTCCGCCTTCGATTTTCCTTCACCGGCCAGTTTACGGGCTTCCTCAACAAAATCGTTGTTGGTTACCGTAACAATTTTAGCTGCGGCGCGCTCTTCCCACATGTATTCATCTTTGTGCTTTTCGTGGAAGGCCTTAAGTCCTGTGGTGTCCTCGATGGCTTTGTTCCAAACCATGTCGTTGGTCAGTTCGAACAGAAGAATGCCGTCGCGGTATTCCTGCATCAGGTTCCTGAATTCAGGATACTTTTTCTCCAGCTGACTGTCTTCATAAGCCATCGTTTTGGCATCAACAAACTCTTCCAGCTTCAGCTTCAGATACATCTCGATATCCTGCGCCTGCTGGCGCTTCTGATTATCTTCGAGGAAGGCTGCAAAATCACTTTGCGTGAAAGTCTTGTCGCCGATGTGGTAAACCTTCTGGTTCATGCCTGTGGCTGTATCGGCTTTCCATTTGTTCTGGAAAATAGTGCTGTCAATAACAGTTTTCAGGGCCACTGCATTGTCCTCGAAAATATTCGCATTATATTCTTTCTGAATTTTTTGAATCAACGACTCCTTGCTCTTGTCGGCCCGGTCGTTACGGGTGATCTGCTTTTTGATTTCTTCTTTGTTGTCTTCGAAACTACCTACCGGCTCCTTGTCGATTAGCTTTACAATATGCCAGCCATATTTCGACTTGAAAGGTTCTGAGATGTCTCCGGGTTTTTTGAGCTTGAATGTTGCCTCCACAAACGCCGGGATCATGCGGTTTGATTCAAACCAGGGTAATTCGCCGCCTTGCTTGGCCGATGACTTGTCGTCGCTGTGCTTTTTCACCATCGCCTCCCAGTCAGCGCCATTTTTGAGCGCCTGGTGCAGGCTGTCAACTTTATTTTTTACCGCCAGGCTGTCTTCAGCGTTCTCCGCTCTTGTGAGCAGCAAAAGGATGTGAGCCACTTTGGCTTTCCCGAGGGCACGGCGTTTGTCTTTGAGGTGGATGAGGTGGTATCCGAAACGTGTTCTTACAGGCATGGAAATATCACCTTCTTCCATTTGGTAAACAGCACTTTCAAACGGATATACCATGTCGAAGACAGAGAAATATCCGAGGTCGCCTTTATTTCCCGGAACAACGCGGCCGTTTCTTCTGCGGTCGCGTGCTGAAGGGTCTTCAGAATACTCCTGTGCCAGTTGCCCAAAGTCTTTCCCGTTAAGGGCTTTTTCACGCACCTCCATGGCTTTGTTGTATGCCGCCAGCGTATCTTCAGCCGCATCGGCAATGCCCACTCTGAAAAGAATATGAGCGGCACGCACATCATGCTGCATACGCTCATAGGCCTCTTCCATCAGTTCTTTGTTTACCTCTTCATCAATCAAATAAGGCTCGGCCAGCTGATCGCGATAGCCTGCCAGCTCTTTCTGAAGCTTCGGAATGGTGTCGTAGCCCAAACGTTCGGCTTCCTTCACTTTCAATTTGTAATTGATAAAAAGATCCAGGTATTCCTTCAGCGACTCTTCGCTGTTATCCTGGTTGATGTTGTTTTTGTTGTATACCGATAAAAATTCCTCTTTCGAGATTTTTTCCCCATCGATGATGAGGATTGTAGGGCTTTTTTTCTGTGCCCAGGAAAATGATACAATGAGTGCAAACAGAAAGGTGAATACAATATTTCTTTTCATGGTTGATTCAGTTTTTTAATGACGACTGTAATTGGGTGCTTCACGTGTAATGGTAATATCATGCGGATGGCTTTCTGCCACTCCGGCCGGTGAAACACGGATAAACTTCGCTTTTTTAAGGTCTTCGATGGAGGCTGAGCCAGTGTATCCCATACCTGCTTTCAGTCCGCCAATCATCTGGTGCATCACTTCAGAGAGAGCTCCTTTGAAGGCCACACGCCCGACAATCCCCTCCGGGACGAGCTTGTCGATATCATCTTCAGTATCCTGGAAGTAGCGATCTTTAGAGCCTTTTTGCATGGCATCAAGTGATCCCATTCCGCGATAGGTCTTGTATTTTCTTCCTTCGTAAATTATGGTTTGTCCGGGCGACTCATCCACGCCGGCAAACAGCGATCCGGCCATAATGGTGTGTGCTCCGGCAGCCAGAGCTTTGACGATGTCTCCGGTATAGCGTATTCCACCATCAGCAATCACAGGAATTCCTGTTCCTTCAAGCGCATCAGCCACATCTGCAACGGCACTGAGCTGTGGAACACCAATACCTGCGATTACGCGCGTTGTACAGATTGATCCGGGGCCAATGCCTACTTTAACTGCGTCAACGCCCACGTTTGCCAAATCTCTTGCCGCTTCAGCAGTGGCGATGTTTCCGGCGATAACATCCGTATCCGGGTAAGTTTCTTTTACCATTCGAGCCACGTCAATAACCCCTTTGGAGTGACCGTGGGCGGTATCCACAACGATAGCATCCACACCCGCTTCCACAAGAGCCTTAACCCGCCCCATGGTGCCTTCGCCCGTGCCCACCGCTGCTGCTACACGCAGGCGTCCGCGTTCATCCTTGCAGGCATTGGGGCGCTCTTTGATCTTAATGATGTCTTTGTAGGTAATCAGTCCGACCAGCTTGTAGTTTTCATCTACCACCGGAAGTTTTTCGATCTTATGCTCCTGGAGGGTCTTGGCCGCCTGCTCAAAGTCAATAAATTCAGTGGTTGTGATAAGGTTTTCCTGTGTCATTACCTCATCGATAGGCCGGCGCAGGCTCTTTTCGAAACGGAGGTCGCGGTTGGTAACAATCCCCACCAGCACACAATCGTCGTTAACCACCGGAATGCCGCCAATGCTGTATTGGCTCATCAGCTTTAGGGCCTGCTCCACAGTGGCTTGCGCCTTGATGGTTACAGGGTCGATTATCATCCCGTTTTCGGCACGTTTTACCTGCTTTACGTGGGCGGCCTGCTCCTCCACCGATAAATTTTTATGAATCACCCCAATACCACCCTCGCGAGCCATGGCTATGGCCATGGTCGACTCTGTTACGGTATCCATTGCTGAGGATACTACCGGAATGTTTAGTGGAATGTTTCGCGAAAACTTTGTGTTGGTGCTTACCTCGCGGGGAAGAACTTCTGAATAGGCAGGGGCCAGCAACACATCATCGTATGTTAACCCCTCATAGCTAAACCTGTCTGGCTTCATAGTTTATGTAGATGCTTTTTAGTTTGCGCAAAGGTATTAAAATTGTTTCGAAATAGGTCTTAATAATTGTTAATAGTAGGCTTAAAAGGATTGGTATTGCTGATGTTAGCGAATAACTAATACGCTTCCTTTTTTAGATTTTATTTCTCCGTTGTTGTCTTCATAGCTGATATAGTAAATATAAGTGCCACTTTGTACATAGCTTCCTTCAAACGTGCCGTCCCACCCGGCTTGAGGGCTTTCTGACTCAAAAATAAGCTGACCCCAGCGATTGTAAATAAGAAATCGGTAGTTGTTTGATGTCAGGTTGGTGTAAACAGGCCTGAAAAGATAGGATGTGTTCCCCTCTGGTCTGAAAGCGTTGGGCATCCTGATAAAGGTCTCCTGGTTGGCAGAAGCGTAGTTCGACCAGCTTTCTTCCCGGCTGTTCATAGCAAAGGCTTGTACGCGATAGCGCCACTGTCCCTCCTCCGGACTTTCGCTCACGATATCTTCGTAGGTGGTGAAACCGGGAGCCAGCTCAGCAAGCTCAGTGCCCACATCACTGCCGGGGGCATACCTGTACACCACATAAGCATCAACAGGCCATCCTTCGTACTCGTTCCATTTAAGGTGGTTTGTGTTGTTTTCCGTTTGCACGGATAAGTGAATAGTTCGTGAAGTGATGTCGGCGGACATGGCTTCGACACCACATTCATCAATAACTTTGATATCGTAGAAGTAGCTCTCAGATTCAGTGTCAGCAGTGTTATCGGTAAAAAACCAGGTTTCTTCGTTTTGGGGTGGGAGCTCGGCCAAAAGCTGTGGTGTGTCTCCTTCGATATTCCGGTAAATGGTGTAGCCATTGACGCTGACAGTGTCTGCCCTGACTTTGAGCTCTGCAAGCTGGTCGTCAGTGACAGAAACGTTTACCAGATTAAAAAAGCCTGGTAAAGGCACCTCTTCGGTGGCAACAGCTTTTGGGCAACAAAATGAGCTGACCGTGTCATCATCGATTTCTAAAAATGTTTTTATGAGGTATTGATAGTCGCTTCCGCTGTTGATGTTTTCATGGACGTATCGCGAGGATCCTTCAGGCAGTGCTTCCAGAAAGGTTGAGTCGCCTCCATCCTCTGATACCCACACTTCGTGATTAAGGATTTGCTGATTTAACCCTTCAGCGGGAAGGTATTCACTGAAGTCGATAGTGACACTGCGATCACATTTGTCGTTTGATAGATTCTCGATAAGTGTCAGGCTCTGAAGGTAATTTTCAGAAACATTAGTGGAACTTGCACATAGGTCTCTTGTAATCATTAATAGCCGGTCTTGCTGAGAACAAGGGAAAACGTCTTTACCTAATTTATATGTAGATTGGTTCGGATCATTGATTAGGGCTATTGTGTCGAAAATATTTTCATAAGAAATAAAAGAGTAACCAACGGCCGTTTCGTCTTCCGACTGATTCCAGTTTAATTCAATGCTATCATTATTAAAGTTTAAGGAGTAAAGGATAGGGATTTCGGGAGGAGAATCATTTTCATATTCTGAAATGGTTGTGTCATTGTCTACTGAGATGCCAGAGTTATAAAGTGACAAGGCATATCGAACGTCAACACCACATAAAGAGTCGTCAATAAACTGTATCGAGTTGTATTCAACTTTACCTCTGAATGAAAAAGTATCATCGAAATTGGTTTTTCTGAAAATGAGAATGGAGTCCCATGTTTGAGATAAATCTATTTCCCACCTTACTGAGACTAATCCATCTTGCTCATCAGGATTGTGCACATAGACAGAATCGAACTCTAATGTTTGGCTGTAAACACTGCCAAGTGAGAAAAATAAAAATATAAACAGGAACAATCGCATAATTATCCGGCAACTATTTGAATAAAATCTTCTTTCCGAAGATGTTTTTGAGCCAGTTCTCTTATTTTTTCAGCATCAATGGTTTTGATGGTGTGAATCAGCTCGTGGAAATAACGTTCGTCCTGTCCGTTATCGTATAGCGATCTGAAAAAATCGCTGGCAGCAAAGGCGCCATCCACCATTTTCAGCACATTGCCAAGCAAGTAGTTTTTAACCGTATTTAA
Organism: Bacteroidales bacterium; assembly: GCA_041694335.1. Classification (GTDB taxonomy): domain Bacteria; phylum Bacteroidota; class Bacteroidia; order Bacteroidales; family JAIPAH01; genus JAIPAH01. The sequence goes on along the minus strand of JASMTJ010000105.1, from coordinate 10,694 downwards.
TTCCTCATCACTCACCTTTTCGTTGTGAAGTCTATCCAGTTCAACAAAGATTTCATGAATGGCCTTGTCGGTGACTTCTTTTCCGGTTTCGGCCGAAATGGAGAAAATGCCTTCATGCAAAAGGGAGCTCACCGATGAGTGGATTCCATAAGTATATCCCTTGTCTTCACGGATGTTTTTCATTAGCCGCGAACCAAAATATCCGCCGAATAAGGTGTTTACTACTTTCATGGCCTTGTAGTCGGGATGGTTTCGTGTGATAAACACCTTACCCATCCGCAGTGCAGATTGCACCGCATCTTTTTTCTCTACCCTGTATTCTCCGGGTGCAGCGCTTTTTGGGGTGAACTGTTGCTCGATTACAGGTTGTTTTTTCCAGGCGCTTTGGCCGAAATGCCTGTTAAGTATTTGCATCAGGTTATCGGGAAGTTTTCCGCTGGCCATCAGATAGGCATTCCCACCGTGGTAATGCTCAGCGTGGTATTTTAACAGTGATTCCTGGTTCACATTTTTAAAATATTCTTCTTTAAGAAATTTCCCGTAAGGATGCTGTTCGCCAAAGAGGTGCTGGTTAAAGCGGGTTCGTGCCAGGTAGTCCACTTTTTGTTCATTCACCATCAGGCGGTGCTTTTGATTGCGCAGGTAGGTTTCGATTTCATCATCGGGGAAGGAGGCATTTTTTACCACCTCCTCCAGCAGCGCAGTCATTTCTTCGAGGTGTTTATTGAGCGTAAACACGGTGGCGGTAGCATGATCGCGGGTGGCGGAGGTTAAAAGGTGAGCCCCGAAGAAATCGGTTTTGTTGGCAATGTCGCGGGAGCTCAGCGTTGCTGTTCCGCTGTTTAAGAGCGAGGCTGTCGAAGGGGCGGTCATGGGCAGTTGCTGGTGCCATGAGCCGGCCTTAAAAATCAGATCGAGCTTCGTCACTTCCTGCTCGCCGGCATTGAAAAGCAATACGGGAATGCCATTATCCAGAGTTGCGATACTGTAATCGGGCAGGGTAAAAGTGCCCATTTCTTTTATCTCGGGTTGTTTGGTTCGGTTCAGCATGTTTGGATGTTTATGATTTATGTTTTGAGAGATAGTAAAGCACCGACGACTTTTCTTCGGTGAGCTCTGTTTTGGCCACACGACGGATGTCCTCAGCCCTTACCTTTCTGTATTTCTCTACCTGGTGGTTTACCTCACTGGCATCGCCAAGCAACTCAAAATAGCTGAGCAGGTAGGCTTTGTTGAACCCACTGATTTCCTGGAATTCGTTGACAGCCTCAATTTTGTTTTTAACTTTCTGGAGTTCTGTGTCGTCGACAAGGCGCTCCTGAAGATGGCGAATTTCTTCGTCGATGGCTTGCTCGGCGGTTTCCATGCTCACCCCATCAGACAGGTTGCCCGAAACAATGAGCATTCCCGGATCCATTTCGCCGGTAATGTAGGCATCAATGCTCGTAAATAGCTTCTTCTCTTTCAGCAGACGCTGAAAAAGCCTGCTTGAGTCTCCATTTGCCAGGATATCGCTGATAAGGTCGAAAGTATAGTAATCAGGATGCTTTCGTGGTGCCATCTTCCACGCTTTGTATATGGCGTGAGAGGGAATATCCTTTTCCACGGTGGTTGTCCGTTTCTCCTTTTGCACTTTCTCTTGCGGCAACTGAGGATGTGCTGTTTTATGGTTTGGAATCTCACCAAACCATTTTTCCACCAATGGCTTTATTTCCTGTTTTGAAATGTTTCCTGTTAAAGTCATGATGGCATTATCGGGATTGTAAAACCGATGGTAAAAATCCTTCACATCATCCATGGTGGCATTTTCAATATGGCTGATATCCTTCCCGATAGTAGACCACTGATAAGGATGCTCTTGGTAGACCATGGCCCTCACAAGCGCCATTGTGTCGCCGTAAGGCTGGTTGATGTATCGCTGACGAAACTCTTCGCTGACCACATTCTTCTGTACTTCCAGGCTTTTTTCATTGAAAGCCAGGTCAAGCATACGGTCCGACTCAAGCCAGAAAGCGGTTTCGAGGTTGGGTTTCGGAATATGAAGAAAATAGTTGGTGATGTCGGTGTTAGTGAACGCATTGTTGTCGCCGCCCACTTTTTCGAGGGGAGTGTCGAAATGAGGGATGTTTTTCGAGCCTCCGAACATCAGGTGCTCAAAAAGGTGTGCGAATCCTGTCTTTTCAGGATGCTCATACTTCGAGCCTACGTTATACAATATATTCACCGTGATAATCGGCGTAGTGGTATCCTGGTTCAGGATTACTCTTAAACCATTATCAAGTGTAAACTTTTCAAATGAAATCATATTTTCTCTTGGATTTGCGGCAAAAGTACAAAGTCTCACAGAATTTGGCCGGGAAAAACTGTAGGCTCCAAAAGTTTATAAAACCAAATAAATTATAACTTTGCAAGGAATTAAGGGTGTATCATTTAAATGAATAGAAGATAGATTTTTGTGATTACCTTCACACAATCATGATAAATAAAACACACAAGGTATGAAAAGAGATACTGCAATATTTGATTTGATAGAAAAGGAACGGGCACGTCAGCTCAATGGAATTGAGTTGATTGCCTCAGAAAACTTTGTCAGCCCACAGGTAATGGAAGCGATGGGATCTGTGATGACGAACAAATACGCCGAAGGTTATCCGGGCAAGCGTTATTACGGAGGGTGTCAGGTTGTTGACGAAGCTGAAAACCTCGCTATCGAGCGCATCAAACAACTTTTCGATGCTGAATATGCCAACGTTCAGCCACACTCAGGTGCGCAGGCTAACATGGCCGTTTTCCTCACAGTTTTGAATGCAGGAGATAAATTTATGGGGCTCGACCTCTCGCATGGTGGTCACCTAACACACGGCAGTCCTGTAAACTTTTCAGGGATGCTGTATCAGCCGCTGGCTTATGGTCTGGACGAAGAAACCGGACTCATCGATTATGATAAGATGGAAGAGATTGCGCTTGCCGAGAAGCCTAAACTGATTGTAGGTGGTGCCAGTGCCTATTCGCGTGAGTGGGATTATGAAAGAATGCGTGCTATTGCCGACAAGGTAGGGGCTCTGTTTTTGGTGGATATGGCGCACCCGGCCGGACTCATTGCCGCCGGACTCCTTAAAAACCCACTAAAGCATGCGCACATCGTTACCTCCACAACACACAAAACATTGCGCGGCCCGCGTGGTGGAATTATCCTGATGGGAGAAGATTTTGAGAACCCTTGGGGAAAAGCCACCAAAAAAGGGACCATCCGCAAGATGAGTGCGCTGCTCAACTCTGCAGTTTTTCCCGGAACACAAGGCGGCCCGCTAGAGCACGTTATCGCTTCGAAGGCCGTGGCTTTTGGCGAAGCACTTCAGCCTGAATTTGCTGAATATCAGAAACAGGTGAAAAAGAATGCCACTGTAATGGCTAAGGCCTTTACTGATAAAGGTTACAAAGTGATTTCAGGTGGAACGGATAACCACTCTATGCTGATTGACCTGCGTACGAAATTCCCGGATGTGACAGGGAAAGAAGTAGAGCATATCCTTGTAGATGCAGACATTACAGTGAATAAAAACATGGTGCCTTTCGATTCGCGCTCGCCGTTTAAAACTTCAGGTCTGCGAATTGGTACGCCGGCCATAACTACCCGCGGACTCAAGGAAGAACATATGGAGCCGATTGTCAATTTTATCGATGAAGTGATAAGCAATATTGATAACCAGGAAAAAATTGATGAGGTGAGAGGGCGCGTTAATGAAATGATGAAAGATTTTCCTCATTTTGCCCAGTAAAACATATTATGTTCTGTCAGAAAGCGATGCCTGAAAAGGTGTCGCTTTTTGTTTCTAAGCCCTGGCGTCTTCAGAATTGGATGTTTCAGAAAAGTTAACTCATGAAGATCTTTTTGTTAATAAATTTCATAAATTATTAAACAACAGAACCATACGCTTAAATAACTGACAGTTACCTGTGTAAGTGTTTATGCTAATCAAAGAAATTGTTTAATTTTATACCAATTGGAGTGAGCAGCAAATACTTAATACTATGAAAACATTATACATCGTCAGGCATGCCAAATCATCATGGGAGAATCCCGAGCTCCCTGATGATCAGCGTCCTTTACTTGAGAAAGGCAAAAAGCGTACAAAACGGGTGATCGATTATCTCCTCGAAAAGGAAACGGTGGTGGATTATATTATCTCAAGCCCGGCCGTGAGGGCTTACGAAACAGCAAAAATCATCGGGAAAGCACTTAAGCATCACGAAAAAGAAATTCAAAAAGACAGCCTGCTTTATTTTGCTGATGCAGAGCGTCTTCACAACCTTTTTTTTGATTTGCCCTCTGGCGTGGATTCTTTAATGATATTCGGGCATAATCCTACATTGACTAACTTTGCAAACGATTTTATCATTCCTAAAATTGATAACATTCCTACGTCAGGAGTGGTTTGTATTGATTTTGATATTGATAAGTGGGAGGACATATCCTCGCTGAAAAGTAAACTCAGGTTTTTTATCACGCCAAAGATGCTAAAAAACCCGAAATAGCAAAGCTTAGAATCCACATGATAGAACTAAATAATGAGAGACTGATAAATCGAGAGATTAGTTGGTTGCATTTTAATGAACGCGTTTTGCAGGAAGCGCTGGATGAGGCAAACCCATTGCTTGAGCGAATCAAATTCCTGGGGATTTTTTCCAACAACAGGGATGAGTTTTTTCGCGTCAGGGTGGCTACCCTTAAACGGATGAAAAAGCTTCGCAGTATTGAGGGAAAAGATGAGGCGCCTGTGGGTGAGGTCATGGATGAAATCAGCAATATTGTGAAAGAACAGGAGAAATCATTCACCTGGGCCTACCGAAAACTGGTACTCGAATTATACCGGGAAAACATAGTCCTGCTTAATGAAAAACAACTTACAGATGAGCAAGGCAAGGAAGTAAGGAAATACTTCCGCGAAAAGGTGCGGCCTTACATTTTCCCGATTATGCTTGACACGTTTGAAAATATAAGCACCCTCAAAGACCGTTCTATCTACTTGGCCGTTAGTTGTAAGGACTCCAAAAACCCGGATGTGGAAGATTTTGCTCTGGCCAAGGTGCCCTCAAAAATCCACTCTCGCTTTTTTACGCTGACTCCTGATGTGGGCAGGCATTTTATTATTTTGCTGGATGACATTATCCGCTACTGTCTCGATGATGTTTTTGGTGTTTTCGGATACGATACTTTTGAGGCCTACACCGTAAAATTTACCCGCGATGCAGAGCTGGATCTTGATTACGATGTGTCAAAATCTTTTATTGATGCGATGGCCGAAAGCGTGAAAAAGCGCAAGAAAGGAAATCCGGTGCGGTTTGTACATGATGAAACCATGCCTAAAAAACTCCTGAAAAAACTCCGTAAAAAGCTGGAGCTGAAAAACGATGATGATATCCGTTCGGGTGGCCGTTATCATAATTTCAAAGATTTTATGGACTTTCCGAAGTTCAACAAGCCTGAGCTTTACTTCGAGAAACGTCCGCCGATGTTCCACCCTGAGCTGCCTATCAATCAGAGTGTTTTCCAGACCATCAAAAAACAGGACATTTGTTTGCACTATCCTTACCAGTCGTTTCAACATATTGTCGACTGGTTGCGCGAAGCTTCCATTGATCCGAAAGTGACCAGCATAAAAATGACCTTTTACCGTACGGCACGCTATTCCAATGTGGTAAACGCACTGATTAACGCGGCGCGCAGCGGAAAACGCGTGACGGTATTTATGGAGTTGCAGGCCCGTTTTGACGAAGAGGCTAACATTCAGTTAACCGGTAAGTTTAAAGACGAAGGGGTTAAGGTCATCCAGGCTATTCCAGGCTATAAAGTGCATAGCAAGCTGATACTGATAAAACGTCGCGAAAAATCAGGAATACGCAGCTATGCCAATATCAGTACGGGGAATTTTAACGAATCAACGGCCAAGCTTTACGCGGATGATGCCTTGTTTACCTCCGATAAGGAGATTACAGAAGATGTGGAGCGGATTTTCCAGCTTTTCGAAGAACGCTACTCACGCCCGAAGCTGAAGAAACTGATCATCTCCCCCTTCTTCCAGCGCGATTTCTTTATGGATTTACTGGATAACGAAATCAAAAATGCCAGTGAAGGAAAAGAAGCATGGGCGATTATCAAACTGAATAACATTACAGACCAATTAATTGCCGATAAGCTGTATGAGGCCAGCCAGGCGGGAGTTAAAGTCACTCTCATCGTCAGAAGTATCTGCGTGGTTATTCCCGGAATACCGGGAGTGAGCGACAACATTACAGCATTTAGTATCGTGGATCGTTTTCTGGAACATTCGCGCGTGCTGGTATTTTGCAATAACAACGATCCTCGTTTCTTTATCACCTCGGCCGATTGGATGCAGCGCAATTTCGATCATCGCATAGAAACGGCAACACCAATTCTCGATAAGGAAATACAGGGCGAATTGTTGAAAATGCTTGAAATTCAGATGCGCGATAACATGAAATCACGCATAATTTCGAAAGAATCGCCGAATGAATATCGCAAAACACACAACGATGATCCTATTCGGTCGCAGGTTGAGATTTACGATTACCTGAAAAACAAACATTATAAACAGGAGAACAACGTTAAAAAGGAGGATGAATGAGTGTTTTGCTGGCGGCGATAGATGTGGGCTCGAATGCGGTGAGGCTCTTTATAGCGAGAGTCAGTCGAGAAGAAGGAAAAATAGAAATCAGAAAGCAGAACTTTTTCAGAATTCCCCTCCGCTTGGGTAAAGATGTTTATAAGGATGGCCTGATTAGTTTGGAGCGGGAGCAGATGTTCATCGATACGATGGAGGCCTTCAGGCATTTAGTGAATATCTATAAGCCCGACAAGCTCACAGCCTGCGCCACGGCGGCTATGCGCGAGGCTAAAAATGGCCTGGATATTCTTGAGAAAGTAGAGCAAAAAACAGGTTTTGATATTCGAATTATCGACGGCCTCGAAGAAGCCCGTCTTATCAGGAATACAGGAGCTGTAAAAGACAACCGCGACTACCAACTTACCATGTTTATGGATGTGGGAGGCGGTAGTACAGAGATTTCTGTTTTGTCGGAGAAGGAGTTGCTTGGACAGGAATCATTCAGGATAGGAACACTGCGGATGTTGAGCGGCAAGGTGGAACAGGGAGATTGGAATGAACTTAGCGAATGGCTTAAACAATATTCTGATGCTTTCGGAAAAATCAACCTGGTAGGTTCCGGAGGGAACATCAACAAGTTGGTTAAGCTGTTTGGCCGTCCGAAGGAAAACCTTTTAATCTACAACAACCTCAAGTACGCTCATACCCATCTGCGGGACATGACGGTAGAGGAGCGCATGTCGGTTTTTAACCTCCGGGAAGACCGTGCCGATGTGATTGTGCCTGCTTCACAGATTTTCCTTACGGTGATGGAGCAGATCAAAGCCGAGCAGGTGCTTGCCCCGAAGATTGGGGTGGCCGACGGGCTGATTTATGAGATGTTTGAAGAAATGGGATATTAAGAATCAATAAAATTTAAGTAACTGATGGTATTGAAGCGTGACGAAGCACTGGATTTATTACATAAGCATGTGAAAAGCGAAAACATGCGGAAGCACTGTCTGGCTTCGGAAGCGGTAATGCGCGAAGTGGCCAAACATCTTGGGCGTGATGAAGACGTGTATGGCATAACGGGCTTGTTGCATGATTTGGATGTGGAAATCACAAGGGATAATCCCCAACAGCATGGCCCTGTAACTGTAGGGATGCTGAAAGACAACGGAATGGATGAGCCCGAAGCATTCGATGCTATTCTGCGCCACAACGATTTAGCAACCGGGCGCCCCAGAGTCACAGAGTTCGATCATGCGCTGGCTGCTGCAGAAACCATTACCGGTATGATTACAGCCACCACCCTGGTTTATCCTGATAAGAAGCTGGCTTCGGTTAAGCCAAAATCCGTAACCAAAAGAATGGACCAGAAGGGGTTTGCCACAGGAGTCCGCCGCGAAAATATTATGGAATGTGAGAAAATTGGGATACCTTTATCACAGTTTGTGTTGTTGGCAATGGATGGAATGAAGAAAATTAGTGATGAACTCGGATTATAAGCTATGCTGAAAAAGGCTTTGACAAGAAGACGATTGATAATGCTGTTTATCCTGCTGTTTGCAATATGGATGCTGTTCCTTGATGATTTTAATATCTTCAGACAGATGACCCTGAGCAACAAAATCCAGACGATGGAGGAGCAAAAGCAATATTATCAAAATGAGATAAAGAACGACAGCGCCATGATTAAAACCCTTCGGACGAACCTCGACAGCCTGGAGAAGTATGCACGCGAAAAATTCCTGATGAAGAAAGAGCATGAAGACATTTTTCAGGTGATTGAAAAGGAGTAGAACCCTGAATAAAGCAAGGACAGATTACTCCGGCACACATAATACAACACCTAAAAAGACTAATAATTAGTATGATATAGATTTTGCCTTGCGCATTAGGCAATTTTAATATAGTTTTGCCTTATGCAAATGGCAAAATTATGGATAAGCTGATAAGCAAGTCTTTAAGTAAGGTGGAAAATGTATCACTGTATTTCAAAAGGTTTTTGATGGACAGAATTAACTGGAATCGCCGACTTATAGCAATAAAAGGAGCTCGGGGAACCGGTAAAACTACTTTGTTACTACAATATATTAAAGAGACTTATGGTGTAACGGACGAAGCACTTTATATTAGTCTTGATGATATTTATTTTACAGAGAACAGGTTAGTTGATTTGGTAGACAAATTTACGCTGAATGGAGGGAAGTATCTGTTTGTTGACGAAGTTCACAAATACCCGAATTGGTCCCAGGAAATTAAAAATATTTATGATGATCATCTTGATTTAAAGGTTGTTTTTACGGGCTCATCTATTTTGGAAATTGACAAGGCGGAAGCCGACCTGAGCCGAAGGGCGGTGGTTTATCAATTGCCCGTTCTTTCGCTTAGAGAATACCTGGCCATTACAGGAAAAAGCTATCTGAAAAGCTATTCACTGCAAGAAATCTTAAGCCATCACACAGATATTGCGGCTGAGGTTACCAAGGAAATCAAACCTATTAAAGAGTTGAAAAATTACAATGAAGCAGGAGCCTATCCTTTTTTTCTGGAGGCGTCGAATGAGTATGCTGAGCATCTTGAACGTATTATCACCGTGATTTTGGAGGAAGACTTACCATCTTCTGTCACTATTGATTACTCATCTGTTTTAAAACTTAAGCAACTATTATGGGTTATTAGCGAAAGTGTGCCATTTCAACCGAATATCAGTAAGTTAAGTTTGAAAATCGGAACTTCACGCGACACGCTGGTAAAGTATATTTCTTTGCTTGAAAAAGCCGGGCTGGTTAAACTCTTGCATTCCGGAAGCAAGGGAATAAGTAAAATGTCTAAACCTGATAAGATTTTTATGGACAATAATAATTTACTACATGCCTTGCAGCCGGGGCTAAAAAATGTTGGAACACTGCGGGAAACATTCTTTTTCAACCAACTTTCCGTTAGTCACAGGGTAAGCCACCCGAAAAAAGGTGATTTTATCATAGATAACGAATATATTTTTGAAATTGGAGGGAAAAACAAAACGGAAAAACAAGTTGAAGGAATAGAGAATGCCTATGTTGTTTCTGATGACATTGAGTATGGTCATAAAAACAAAATCCCACTTTGGATTTTTGGATTGATGTATTAGCAATGTAATACCATGAGTGCAAAATCTGTTTTGAGCTGTTAGTTTAAACCGGATCCACATTGATATTCACCCTGATGGCTTTGTAGGTGCTTCCGTTTTTAAACTCATCAATTGTTTTTTGCAGTAGTAATTTCTTATCCTGTAGCTGCTTATCGGATCGAATCTTTATCAGGATATTTTTTATGTAAAAATTCCGGATACGTGGAATGATGGGGTATTCCGGGCCAAGTACGGCTTTTCCATACTCTTTTCGCAGCATCCCGGCCAGTTGCTCAGCGCCTTTGTTGAGGGTTTGCCATTCCTTATGCTTCATTTCAATCCTAATCATCCTGTAAAAGGGCGGGTAAAGGAATTTGCGGCGCTCGTCGATTTGGTTTTTATACATGGCTGCATAATCATTGTTGATCACCTGCTGAATGGCCGGATGGTGCGGGTTGTGTGTCTGGATAATCACTTTTCCCCGGTTGTGCTTTCGTCCGGCGCGGCCACTGACCTGTGCCATTAGTTGAAAACCTCTTTCATAGGAACGGAAATCAGGAAACGTCAGAAAAGCATCGGCATTCAGAATTCCTACTAACCTCACATGTTCAAAGTCCAGCCCTTTGGTAACCATCTGTGTGCCTACCAGGATATCGATTTTGTGGTCGCTGAACTCGTTGATAATCTTCTGGTGGCCATGCTTAGAACGGGTGGTGTCGAGGTCCATTCTTTTCACACGCAGTTTCGGATAAATCAGTGCAAGCTCTTCTTCTACCTGTTCCGTACCGAAGCCATGCATAAAAATCTCATGGCTGCCGCATGAGGGGCAGCGCTCGGGCACAGGCTCCGAGTAACCGCAATAATGGCATTTCAGGAGGTTGCTTTTTTTATGGTAAATCATCGTCACATCACAATTCTTGCACTCCGGCACCCAGGCACACACCTCGCATTCCACACGCAATGAAAACCCC